>NZ_QOCB01000110.1 GCF_003318165.1 Psychromonas sp. B3M02 | reverse complement strand
GTATTAAATAACTGATCTAAATTTTGCGCCGGAAAAATGGCTTAGTTTGAGGCGTAAGTTGATGTAAATGGTTGTTCCCTATACGAAACTTACAACGAAAAAATAAGTTGTTTTAACAAGTAAAATAGATCAGTTACTTACTATGATTGGTATAAGACCAACCATTTAAATACCGTATTGAGCGCGGTAAGCTTTCACTGACTCAAGGTGCTGTTGCATCTCTGGTAGTGTTTCAAGGTAGGTCACTACATCTGCCAATTTAACAATTGAAATCACCTTAGCATCGTAATCTCGCTCCACTTCTTGAATAGCTGATAACTCTGCTTTACCTTTTTCTTGGCGGTCTAAGGCTATTAACACACCCGCAAGCTCTGCTTTATGTGCATTGATAATATCCATTGACTCACGAATCGCTGTGCCCGCAGTGATCACATCATCCACTAGCATGATTTTACCTACTAGGTCCGAGCCAACTAAGCTTCCTCCCTCGCCGTGTGTTTTTGCTTCTTTACGATTGAAACAATAAGGTACATCTAGATCATAATCATTAGATAAAGCCACTGCAGTCGTTGTTGCGATTGGAATACCTTTATACGCAGGACCAAACAATAGATCGTAATCAATAGCTGCATCCTGCAACGCAGCTGCATAAAAACGACCCAGACGTGCTAAATCACGCCCAGTATTAAACAGACCGGCATTAAAGAAATAAGGACTAATACGTCCCGATTTCAGGGTGAATTCGCCAAACTTCAACACTTGTTTTTCAATTGCAAACTCAATAAACTCTTTTTGATAAGCTTTCATTTTTACTCCATCTCCAATGCTTTTTTCTGTTCGATAATTAACTGGGTAATACTATTATTGGCTAACGCTAACATCGCTAGTAATTGTGGGTGACTAAACTCGCCTTGCTCAGCCGTTCCTTGAATTTCAATCATACCGCCTTGCTCTGTCATCACAATATTCATATCTGTTTGTGCTTTAGCATCTTCTGCATAGTCTAAGTCACAAATTGCAGTGTCTTGATAGAGCCCTACAGAAATAGCAGCAATCATCTGCTTTAACGGGCTTTTCTTCAACTTCCCTTGAGCAACCATCCAATTCAACGCATCGGCCAGTGCAACACAAGCACCTGTAATGGCCGCAGTGCGTGTACCGCCATCGGCTTGAATGACATCACAATCCACAGTAATGGTGTGTTCACCTAAGGCTTTAAGATTCACAGCGGCACGTAACGAGCGAGCAATTAAACGCTGAATTTCTAAGGTACGACCATCTTGTTTGCCTTTTATCACCTCACGTTGATTACGGGTATGAGTGGCACGTGGCAGCATTGCATATTCGGCGGTTACCCAACCTTTGCCTTTACCTCTTAAAAAACGTGGCACAGACTCAGTAATACTCGCATTACAAAGTACTTTTGTTTTGCCTAATTCAATTAATACAGAGCCTTCTGCATAGTCGGTATAGTGCCGGGTAATGGTAATATCGCGATGTTGTTCGGGAGAACGGTGACTAGGGCGCATAAAAAGCGGGCCTTATGAGCAAATAAGCGCCGATTATACCGATTATCTCATCAGGTGCAAAACCCTATAAAAGAGAAGGCCAATCAGGTAATGATAAACCGTCACTGACCTAACAACAGTTTACCAACACGCGATTATGTTACTTAGGAGATGTTTCATGACTCAGGTTTCTGAGTTTATGTTTCTGGGATCAAGTTTCATAGTAGTGGTGACTGCTTTTATAAATCACCAGTTGACCAGTCCCTTTATCCTGCGCTTGATATAAGGCTTGCTTTGCACGGCGACTTAATTCCTCTTCAAGGTAGTTCCCAGCTGAGTCCATACACGCCGCGCCAATACTAACGGTAATAGGCTCAGGATCTTGCTCATCTTGAAAAGAAAAAATACTGCCATTGAGCATGTAGAATATCTCAGCGGTTAACGCTTTAATTCCCTCTTCATTGGTATCTGGTAGTAACACAACAAAGGTGTCTTCTTCGAGACGTGCTAAAAGATCCGCTGGGCGTTGTATAATATTGTTTAAACGACGAGATAACTCTATCAAACACTGGTCACCAGACTCACGGCCATAACGTTGATTAATCTGTTTTGTATTATCAATATCAATGATTAATAAAGAGATCTTCTCACCAGAACGCCTGCTTCTCACCCACTCTTTTTTGAATAATTCATTAAAGTAAGCTTGATTTGGTAAGCCGGTTAAATAATCACGCATGGCTAACCGTTCAAGGTGTCTATTTTTTTCTTGTAACTGTCGATGCTTGCTTTTATAGGAGAGTAATAACAACAATAATAAGAAAAGCGTAACAAACATTGCAATCAGAGCGATTAAATACCCCTGCACGCTGGTTTTTCTCTCATATAATGCGGGTAGCCATTTATTTAAAATTTCTTGCTTCTTCTGCAAACTAATCGACTCAATCACTTTATTAAAAATACTGAGTAAAGGAAGGTTGCCTTTTTCAACGGCTAACGCAAATGAATAATCACTCCTAAATTGGTCGACAATTTTTAAATTAGGATAACCATGCTGAATCTGATTCACCATCACAGGTAGCACATCAATAAAGCCATATATATCTCCGTCACTAACCGCATCTAACCCCTCTTTCAAGGTACGGTATTCATGGAAATCGGTATCAGGGTACTGTTGACTTAATAACTCTCGATAAGAGCCGCCTTTTAACATGCCAAGTGGTTTATGCAGTACCTGTTGTAGCTTATATGGATGATTATCTTCTTCAGTAATTAATGCTAATGGAAAAGTGACATAGTCCGGGGTAAAAGAAAGATATTCACGGCGATTAGGGGTGTTTTTGATGGTCGGTGTAAAATCACAACGTCCTTCCTTTAAAGCTTGTAAAGTTTCACCCCATGTAGAGGTTGCTAATAATTCAATCGGACTACTAATGCGCTGTGCAAATAAACGAACAAACTCAGCAGAAATACCAATATGTTTACCATTACGAATCGCTTCTATTGGCAACCAATCAGGATCAACACACATAATCAACGCACCATGTCGATCTAAATAATCTTGCTGAAGCGTGGATAAAATTGGCAATCTCTCTTGGTAATTCGCCGCGTAGGAGGACTTGGCAAAACTAATTTGAGACCTCCATTTCTGATGTAAATTATCTAAGTCTTGTTTATTTAAAGATAATAATCCCTTATCAAGAATGTCACGCAGTACTAAATTACCTTTCTGAACTCCCATAAACTTAGGTAAATAATGAAAAACTTTATGGTCGATTAAGGCTGTATTGACTAAGTTTTGTAATAAAGAACGTTCTACATAATAATTAATGGCATCATAGGCATCTAATACTCCATTAACCTTACCTTCAACTAATAATTGAATGGATTGTTCCGTGGTATCGGTAAGCACTAAACGAATATCAGGGTAATATTTAGAGATTAACTCCTCATAAAAGAACCCTTTGATCACTGCAATTGATTCTATATCACTAAGATCATTTAAGTAGACCTCTCCAGCCCTAGTTAATAAACCATCTACAGAGCTCAATGTTTGATAATGGGTAAAGGTGGTAAATTTTTGTCTTTCTGGGGTTATTTTCATATTAGAGATAACATCTATCTCTCTATTCTTCATTTTTTTTAGAATTTCAGCCCACTCATAGCCGACAACAAAATCAATTTTTAACCCTACTTTATCAGCGACTAAGCGCATTAAATCATTGTTGTAACCAGAGACTTCGCCATTCTCAATATAATTAAAAGGGTACCAAGAATCCGACGTGTGAACTTTAATAACCGGATGCTGTTTAATGTACAGCTTTTCTTGATCAGTAAATTCTACGTTGAGGTTTTCTTGCTGGGCAAAAACAGGATGAGCGAAAATCAGTGCCAGAAGCACAGTATGAATAAATATCAGTGGGAGGGAAGGCACATAACGCCGCATTAAAATCAACCTTTTAAGTAATAGCAAAAGATTCTAACAAATGCAGATGACTAACATAAGAATTAAAAAATAAAAACAAAGCTCAACAGGGATAATGTGATCAAATTAACATTAACAACATCATTTTGAGCCATTTTGTGATAAAAATCAGTTAATTACGAGTTATCAAAAAGAAAAGGTAGGCTCTGAGAAAAAATAATAGCCTTATTTTTAGATGATAATAAGGCTATTTAATGGTGTTGTGATTAAATGCTACGCATTAAAAACCATATAATAAGGTCATCGTTGTTTCTGTATCAGTACTTTTCACGTCTTCAAGTGGCTTGTTATCATAACGCACTACAACCGCGAATTTCATTGCTAATGAGCCCACTAGATTAGCTGAGATTGATGTTTCAGAACGGCCATCGAACTTACTACCCCAATCGGCAACAAACTTTTGTTGGAATTTTGCAGAATCACCAATTTTAGTTTCAAAATCAACAACGATATGGGCGACTGCACTTGCATCGTAATCTTCACCTTCAGTTTCCGCTGAATCATCATCATATTTTTGGTAAACATAACCAGGGCCAATTTCACCCGTTAAAGACATATCTTTTGAATCAATGAAACGGTAACCATAACCAGCAGATGTACTTGATGAGTAGTCATAACCTGAGAACGGGTCAATCTCATAGTTAGTATTTGCAAAAGCATAGCTGGTATCATTAATTTGATAGTCACCTTGTACTTCGAAGTAATAACGTTTTGCTGTTACTTCATCTTCATCTTTTTTGTAGGTACCATCAAAAGAGTAAGTATTTTCCCAATCAGACAGCTCTTGCTTTATTTCTAAAGCCGCTTTAAATGAAGAAGTATCAGTGTTACCTGTTGTTACTGTTGCCCCTAACTCGGCTTCACCTGCAACCGTTGCGTCACCTTCAACAAACTCGCTTTTTTCATCCGCTGCATAAACATTTAATGGTAATGCAAATGCAATCGCCGTTGTAAGTAGTATTTTTTTCATACTGTTCGTCCTTTAGTTTTTATTGTTATAAATTTACCCTGTACTTATACCCATTACAGCCATTAATAGATCAACTTTTACCTGAGTAAAAGTAACTTAATTTCATGTAATTAGTGCCCGTTAGCAGTACATTCAATAGGTTGATGTGATCGCGCTCCTCACCAACAACACATTGCGCTTGCTTCGGATAATACTTCATATATTTCAATACTCACCATAAACAAAAGCCCTTATAGGTTTTCGCCTAAGGGCTTGAATAGGTCATTATTAATGAAGTGTCAGTAAGTTTCTTACCGTACATTAAGTGTGAGCCTTGTCACTTATAAAAGTTCACATATTCTCAATGAAAAGTAAAATTTACTTTGCTGCAATATCTAATTGATCAACGCTTGAAATAGGGATCTCAGGCGTTAGTGATAGAGGGGCTTCCCCGCTGAATTTTTTACCTTTGACCTGGACAATGATTTGTTGCGCGGCACTTTTATCAAAAAATAGATGATTATAATATGCCTGTACTTGTTTTAAACTAACAGACTGCAATAACTCTATATGCTGTTGTTTAGTATCTATTTTTTCTTTGTTATTCATCCACTCACCAATTAGGTAAGAAAACTCTGTGCTTAAATTACTTGGTTTGGCTAAATAATTAGCAATATGTGCTTTTTTTATCTCTTCAAAATCGCTTTCAGATGTATTGTTTAATACCCCCTTAAAGCTTTCTAAAAATGCTTGGAAACGTTCATATAGGGCTGCACTACCAATGGTTGGACTTTGTGTAAACAAACCAAACCCAACGCTTTTACCCACTTCGAAACTGGCACTAAAAGGAGAATAAGTTAACTGTTCTTGAGTACGAATTTGATCATAAAAAGCAGGTTTTAATAACTTATTTAACAACTCGGCTTTAGCGGATGAACTCGGGTCTTGATCGGCGGCTAAATAAACACTGGCTAAGGCATCATCTTCCAACTCCGATTGACGTACAAAGTTTAATGCACCTTGTTCAGGCATCGCCTGTAAACGCTCACTCTTATAAAAAGCCTTAGGCTGAATCTTAATTTTCACTTTTAATTGCGCAGTTAATTGCGACACATCCACGGTAGAAAAATTACCCAATGCTAATAATCTCACACTAGACTGTGCGAATATCTGTTTAACAAGTTGTTTAAGGTCATCACTGGTCACCGAGTCAACTGCAGCTAACAAACTTTCATTTGAAAAAGATGGCAAACGTACTACCTTTCTAAACCCATCTAAACCTAAGTCCATCGCTTTCATTTTTGATTGATTGTTTAAGCGACGTACCAACTCCTGTTTTGCTAAAGAGAGCGACTGTTGATCAATATCCATGCTTTCAAAGTAGCTTAATAGCGTTAATAATAGATTGCCCTGTTTATCACTGTAACCACTAGTGCTAATCATTAACCCATCATTACTGCTAATAGAAAAACCTAATCCTGCTTCTTGAGTAACAAAGCTCAACTCCGATAACTGTTTTTGTGCAATATCCAATAACAAGTTAATTTTTATACGGGCTGCAGCGCTTTGATCATTTAAATCATTGTTAAGCTGTAGTCGATAACTGCCCTTAGGTTGCTGTAAATCACTCTGTTTAACCCATACCGACAAACCAGACTCTTTGACTAAAGGTATCGCTTTTTTAGTTTTCTCTTTTACTAGGGATAGGTCCTCAGGTAACCATTCGTTACGAACAGGTAGTGTCATGTCAGGTTCGATAGTCTTTGCCACTGCTAACCACTGCTTTAGTCGACTAGCACTGATTTTATTCTGTGAATATTTACCTTTATAAAAAGGAATATCTTTTTTAACAACAGCATTAGGCGACACTAAAAAAACACGGCTATTTTCAGGTGTTAAGTAGTCAGTTAGCGCTGCGATTAACTTAGGCTTAAACCCATCTAAACGAAATGAATAGGAAAGTAGGTCTTGTAATGGGTATTTCTGCATATTGGCAGAGAGTGACATAACGTACTGAAAGCTTGATTGTTTAGGTAAAAATTGGAAATAATTATCTAAGCTTTTTTTCTGCTCTGAATACTGTAATTGATTAATCCCTTTGTTTTTAATCAGTTCAATATAAGCAAACAAACTCGCTAATACCGTATCTTGTTTAGTTAAGCCTTTATTGGTTAGCTTAAAGGTCATGCTAAACTGTGAATATTGCTCACTCTGCGCACCATAAAACCCTGCCGATACAGATTCTGCTAACCCTTGTTTTTGCAGATAATCAGACAAACCACCTTTATGATCAGAGCCTAACAAGCGGCTAATATAACCACCTGGCTGGTACATATAATCCTCTTTCACGCTCGGCACTAAAAAGTTAACTTGTAATAATTTTAGCTCAACCGTAGGTTTCATTTGCACTTCTAACGCCAACTGTTTATCAGTTAATAAAGGCGTCATGATCACTGGCGTAGCGACATTATTATTAGGAATTTGCGTTAGGTACTTAGCGGCAGCTTTTTGCAACTCTTGTATTGAACGAGGGCTAATCAAAGCAACTTTCATGTTATTAGCAGAGTAATGCGCTTTGAAAAAGGCAGTCAGCTCTTGTTGTAAGTTACTATTAGGTTTATCAACTAAAGTTTCTAAATTACCTGTGCTAAAACGAGCCATTGGATGCTCAGGATTTAACGAATAACGTTGCAATGCATACAGCTTACGCATGTCGTTATCTACATAGGTTTCATTTTCTGCATTGACTGTATGGCGCTCTTTTTCGGCATACTTTTCATCTAATAATGGCTCACTCATTACGTCACCTAGTCTGTCCAAGGCTTCCGAAAAGGCACTGTCATTAACCTCAAATCCATACACAGTTGCATCCTGCGCGGTATAAGCATTGGTATACCCGCCATTTTGACTCATGAATTTACTGTATTCATTGATCACAGGGTAACGTTTAGAGCCTAAAAACAACATATGCTCCAAATAATGCGCTAAACCAAGCTGAGAGTCTGGATTATGCATACTGCCAATAGGTACTGATAAAGAAGCCGCACTGTTTTTTAAATCCGGATCTGAAATCAATAACACCTCTAATTGATTCGCTAAACGAATCACCTGATATTGACGTTTATCATTAGGGCTTTGGGTAATCGAATTATTAATGACTTCAATATTTTTCATAGTGGACTCTGATGAAGGTTCAGCGGCTGCATAAACAACAGCAGAAGTAGAAAAACTTAAACACAGGCAATAAAATAATAGATAAATAGGCTTACTTGGCAGCATTTAATGAGCTCTTTTAATTATATTATGGGCGTACTTGGTTCAGACAAGGGACTATGCAACAAGTAAAAGAAAAATAAAAGCCTCCTCCCAGTGAATACGGGTTTTAAATGAATAAACTCCTGTACACAAAATAAGCACTACCTAATACTTGTTAGTTAGCATTTAACTGTTTATTATTTGTCATACGAATATGCACGTTCGAATCATATCAATAGACTCGATAATTCAACCTCACCAACCCATGGCATCAATAGATAATGATATTTTTTACGACTAGGCTTTGGAATAAAACCAAGACCACTAAGCTAGCGACAAAACAAAAAGGTTTTACCTTAATTGAGTTGCTTATTGTAATTGCCATTGTGGCCATTTTGGCGCAGATTGGCTTTGCTTCTTATTTGACGGCCGTGCAAAAAAGTTATCGCTACGATATTCAACAATCCATGATTGAATTGAGTCAGCAATTAGAGCGTTATTATTCTCGTAATGGTAATTACACAGGTAGCAGTGCCACTGCCGAGGATTATACCAACAGCTACTATACCGTAAGCTTTAGCACCTTAGAAGATGACCAATATACCATTTCCGCGGTACCTGTTTCGACTAGCAGCCAATCCGGAGATAGTTGTGCAACGTTAACATTTGATTACCTTGGTAATAAGACACCAACAACATCAGGGTGCTGGAAATGATACCGGTAAAGCAGCAAGGATTCACATTAGTTGAGCTGATGATAACAGTGGCGATTGTTATTATTTTATCGATTATTGCTATTCCAAGTTGGACTGCATTAATTCGTGATAACAGTATTGCCGTTGCGGTTAACCAAGTGCAAAGTATCTACCAATTAACTCGCTCAGAAGCCTTAAAACGCAACGAAGAAGTGACATTAACCTCATCCAATAACCGCTTAACTTGGACATTAAGCAATGTGGTCTCTGGTGCAGATAGCACTATCAAAACCATTACCTTAGCCACAGATCAAGTTAGCATTACCCCTTCTGCAGGTAGCAGCACTGAAGTTTCTCTGACCGTACAAAAAACTGGGTTTGCAGAAAATGAGCAGATCGCTTTTAGCTGGGAGGACGAATACCGCTGCTTAGCGATTTATAGCAGCGGGCAAACTCAAATCAGTAGTGATAGCGGAGACTGTAGCTAATGAAAACACAGCGCTCACCAAATCAACTAAAAGGTTTCACCCTGATTGAATTACTGATTACAGTGCTTATTGCTAGCCTCTCTGTATTAGGGTTAGCTTATACACAAAATAAAAGCCTGCAATATGCACGTAGTAGTAGCCAATATACACTGGCAAGTATCGAGGCAAGCAATACCGTAGAGCAAATTTGGAACTCACTGTGTGAATTAAAAGATGGAACAGAATCACTCGATGATTTAACCCTAGCGGATGGTTTTACTCGTAGCTTCGATCCCAACACCTTTGATATTACAAGCACCCTAGCCATTACCATAGATTGGGGTGATCAACGTTTAGCCGATGTTGAAGATGAAATCACAGTACAAGCTGTTTTCCCAGATATCTGTCCATAGGTGTATAAAATGCAACCATTATATAAGATGAAACAAACTGGATTTAGCTTAACTGAATTAATGATTGCAATGGCCTTATCATTATTAATTGTATTAGGCATAGCAACAGTATTCTCAAGCTTAAAAGAAACCTCAACTTACTCACAACAATTAGAAAACACCCAGGAAGTGCTACGTTTTAGTAACTCTATTTTTGCTCGTGCTATCCATCGTGCTGATGAAATGGATGATAAGTCTTATACTGGTAGCGACGGTAATACTTATAAACAGTTAGATTTAACCTTTAATTTAGACAACTTAGATACAGGTGAAACCTACACCAGCTGCTTAGGCAATGATATGAGTAGCCAATATTATGAAAGCTATCGCCTTACTGACGGTGAATTAATGTGTGCAGAATATACAACCGATGGTTTAGATGACGCGAGTAAAGTGTTTACTGCAATCGGAACAAACATTGATACATTAACCTTTGCTATCACAGATAACTTATTAACCGTGACAATCACCCCTACTGATGAGACAGATTCAGTACAAATGATGTTTGCTCAACGCCAAGCTATTTTCGGCTTAAATGAATAGGGTTAGGAAATAAACATGAATAAGAGAGCCTTCAATCTGCCCAAAAATCATCAAGGGTTTGCATTAATCACCGTCTTAGTTATCTCGTTTCTTGGCAGTTTAATTGTGTTTGACACTATCCAGGAAAACCTCAACCAAGAACGTATGGCGGGTAATTATTCCAAAGAGCTGAACGCACGTTTACAAGCTGAAAATGGCCTTGCAGAAGCGTACAACATGCTTAGTGCTGACAGTACATTATCAACAGACGATATGATGACTCAATTGAACAGTGCGCAAAATGACGCAGGCGGCTATCACCATAATATCGATGCATGGTTAGATAGCGATATCAGAGAAGTGAATAGTTCAGGTTTTCATTACGACGGTACGTATGCCATGCGAGGCTCATTTTCATTAGCATCCTCTTCCGGTAACACTGTTTTTACTGGCGCTATCACAACTTGTGATGGTGCGACGTTAGGGGGTAGTGGCACCATAGACAGTTATGACTCAAGCGAAGGGGCTTATGACTCAAGTAACCCGGGGAATAATGGTGATGTGTCTGTATTAAACGAAGATGCAAGTGGGTTAGATTTGAGTGGCAGCTCACCTATTGATGGAAATGTTTCTATTAATGGAGACTTAACGATGTCAGGCTCGGCATCTATTTCCGGTGATGCTCATGTATCAGGTAATATAGATTTAGGCAGCTCCGGTTCAATTGATGGGAATGCTCAAGCAACAGGTAACGTCACTAATTCCTACTCATCAACGACCATGGATAGCATCAGTGCGAATGGTGATGTCACCATACTAAACAGCTATGATAATCCCATCTCATACAGTGGTGAATTAAATTACCCAAGTTATGGCAGCGTCAGTAATGCAACCTATTACGATACAGACCAAGTCAGCGCAGTCGGCACTGAACCCTGTGATGTGTTGGATTTAGCGAGTGAATTCGCCAATACAACGGATGGAGTAGGTAGCTTAAGCAGTACCACTCCGACTGATTACTCGTTTTCCTATTGGCCTTATACTGACTATGTATTTACCGATGCAGGATTAGAGTCATATAATAAAAGCACTGGTACCACAGATAGCTTTGACACAGAAACCGCGACTATCGACTTCTTAGGTGAAGACACTGAAGTCTATGTGATGAGTATAGATAACTTTCAAAATGGTAATACCATTACCATCGAAAGTGGTAACAATGTCACTATTTATTTGAGCGGTAATACCTCTATAGAGGATAAAATTTATGTTGAAGACGGTGCAACCCTAACCATTATTACTGAAGATACTTTTACCACAACGGCTGACGGTGGCGTATATGCTTTAGACAGTGATGGCAATACCGCAACGTCTGCGGTTAATAGTGATGGTGACAACTCCTTTATTCTGTACTCAGGGTATGACTCTGAAGGAGATAATAGTGATTATGGCATTACTTTATCTGGTTCAACAGATATGTTTCTAACCGCTTATGCTCCCAATGCGGCAATGAATGTAACAGCGAGTGGGGATATTTATGGCTCATTACGCACTGATTACTTAAATGTGACTGGTGGGGCTGGCGTCCACTTTGATGAACAGATCACTAATACGACTATAGGTGACTCCGATTCCAGTTCATCAACTCCCACCATCACACGTTGGTTTTAATCTAGCACCACCATCGCATTATCATTAATACGTGATGGTGAGTGTACTAACAAATAACTTGAACAATTAAACCTGCAACCAAAAAGTAGTAGGTCCATCATTGGTTGAAGTGACTTGCATATCTGCTGCAAAAATCCCATTTTCAACATGACAACCTAGTTGTTCACATTGCGCACTAAAATACTCATACAGGCGTTTCGCTTCAGCAGGTTCAGCGCTATTGCTAAAGCCTGGGCGATTACCTTTTTTAGTGTCAGCTACCAAGGTGAATTGAGAGATAACTAACAGATCACCCTTGGCTTGTTTTACATTTAGGTTCATCTTGTCATTGTCATCAGCAAAAATGCGATACGCTAAGACTTTCTCCGCTAAACGTTTAGCCTGACTATCGGTATCGCCTTTTTCTACACCTAATAACACTAATAACCCACTATCAATCTGCCCAACTATCGCATTATCGACTGTTACAGATGCATTCGTAACTCGTTGTATCATGGCTATCATGAGACTTCCTCAAGTTCATCATTCTCTATGTCATCAGGATAAAAGAACTCATCTAAGGTAGATGTCACTTCTGCGCCTATTAATACAATTAACCAACTAAAGTAGATCCAAACAAACATAATAGGGATAACCGCTAAAGCACCATAAATAATTTGTTGAGATGGGAAATTGGTAATGTATAAGCTGAATAAGTCAGTAGCTAAATTAAACATTAATGCCGCCACAAAACCGCCAATAACAGCACAACGAAGTGTGACACGCTGATGTGGTACTAAGGTATAAACCCCAGCAAAAGCTAACCATGAGAAAAGAAAAGGCATAAAACTCAATAACTGCTGCCCAACTGACAAGAAACCATCGGTTTGCACAATAGAAAACAGGTAAGAGCTTAATGCAATGCTACCGCCGATAATAATTGGGCCTAAGCTCAAAATAGTCCAATAAATAGTAAATGCATGGATCGTTGAACGTTTTCTATTACAACGCCAAATGCGATTCAAGGTTTGATCGATAGTAGAGATCAGTAATAACGCGATCACTACCAAGGAAGCAATCCCGACCATACTCATCTGTTTGGTGTTTTCAATAAAGCCAGTCATATGCTCTTTAACTGCATCACCTGCTGTGGGTACAAAGCTGTTATAGATCAGGTCTTCAATAATGCTATTTAATTCTGAAAACATGGGAAAAGCGGAAAGCATATAAAAAACCACCGCAAGACAAGGGACTATCGATAACAAAGTCACATAAGCGAGGTGCCCTGCGGGTACTTTGATATTATCTTCTTTACTGCGTTTCCAGAGAAAAATACCGTAGCCATACAGCGCTTTTGATTTTCCGATTAATACTTGCTGGTCTAGTTGAAACATAATACTCCTCAGCATTATCAATGAATGATCGAGCATGAAATGATTAGTTATTAAATTGAAAGCAAAAAAAAGGCCTTACAATGTAAGGCCTCATCTTAACAAGTTAAACGTTTATGTAAACGACTTAACCTTTAGCTGGACGAGCAGCACGTTTACGTTCGTTCTCTGTAAGTAGTTTCTTACGGATACGAATGCTTTCTGGTGTTACTTCTACTAATTCATCAACATCAATAAACTCTAACGCTTGCTCAAGAGTTAGTTTGATTTCAGGAGATAACGTTTGCGCTTCATCTGTTCCTGATGCACGTACGTTAGTAAGTTGCTTACCTTTAACACAGTTTACTGTTAGATCGTTTGCACGGTTATGAATACCGATAATTTGACCTTCATATACTTCTGTACCGTGACCTAAGAATAGGCGACCACGATCTTGTAAGAAGAATAAAGAGTAAGTAACCGCTTTACCTGCTTGGTTTGAAATCAATACACCATTTTGACGTTGACCGATAGTACCGCCTTTATGAGGACCGTAGTGATCAAAGCTATGGTATAAAAGACCAGAACCAGAAGTGATTGTCATAAACTCAGTTTGGAAACCGATTAAACCACGACTTGGGATCATAAAGTCTAAACGAACACGTCCTTTACCATCTGGGATCATATTAGTTAGTTCCGCTTTACGGATACCTAATTGTTCCATGATAGAACCTTGATGCTCTTCTTCACAGTCAATTGTCAATGTTTCCATTGGCTCATGTAATTGGCCGTCAATCGTCTTTTCAATAACTTCAGGACGAGATACTGCTAATTCGTAACCTTCACGACGCATGTTCTCGATTAAGATACCTAAATGTAGTTCACCACGACCAGATACTTTAAATTTATCCGGGTCTTCAGTTTCTTCTACTTTAAGTGCAACGTTATGTACTAGCTCTTTGTGTAGACGATCTAAGATATTACGTGAAGTAACGTATTTACCTTCTTTACCACAGAATGGAGAAGTATTTACTTGGAATGTCATTGTTACCGTTGGTTCATCAACCGTTAACGGAGGCATTGCTTCAACATTAGTTTGTGCACAAATCGTATCAGAGATTTTAAGTTCACCTAAACCACTGATTGCAATGATATCACCAGCATCTGCTACTTCAACATCATGACGCTCAAGACCTAAGTAACCTAATACTTGGCCAACTTTACCTTTACGCTCTTTACCGTCAGCACCAACAATAGTAACTTGTTGATTAACTTTAACGTTACCACGTGTAATACGGCCAACACCGATTACACCAACGTAAGAGTTGTAATCAAGTTGAGAAATTTGCATTTGGAAATCGCCTTCGCGATCCGCTTCTGGTGGAGCAACAGTATCAACGATAGTTTGGAATAAATCTTCCATGTCATCTTTTTGCTCGTCCATATCAGTACTTGCCCAACCGTTTAATGCAGAAGCATAAACAACTTGGAAGTCTAATTGGTCATCAGTTGCACCTAAGTTATCGAATAAATCAAATACTTGATCCATTACCCACTCCGGACGTGCGCCTGGTTTGTCAATTTTGTTAATAACAACAATTGGCTTAAGGCCATGTGCGAATGCTTTTTGTGTTACGAAGCGAGTTTGTGGCATTGGACCATCAACCGCATCAACAATAAGACAAACACTATCTACCATAGATAGAATACGCTCTACTTCACCACCGAAGTCAGCATGTCCAGGAGTATCTACGATATTAATATGGTAATCGTTCCATACGATTGCTGTGTTTTTTGCAAGGATCGTAATACCACGTTCTTTTTCAAGATCGTTAGAGTCCATTACACGTTCTTCAGAACCACCGCGTGAATCTAATGTACCAGACTGCTCTAACAGTTTATCAACCAATGTTGTTTTACCATGGTCAACGTGAGCAATGATGGCAATATTTCTTAATTTATCTAACGACATGATGCGCCTCAAAAATAACTTACTATTAAAAATACCAATTAAATAAAAGTAGACGCGTCTATTTTTATTTAATTGGTATAAAAAGAATTAGGCTATAAAAGCACAGGAAGTGTTCTAGCCAAATGTGCGCACATTGTAAACATAATTTCAAAAATAGAAAGTTTTAAGTCGGTCACAGTTAGCTAAATTGCCTAAAACAGCGAAATAAAGCAGGGTTAATATCACACCAAAACAATAACGCACCAAATAAGTGCGATATCGCACCAAATTAGTTCAAAAAAGAGCTGAATCACCCTTTTTGATAGGGCCAACCGTCAGGCTTGATAGGGGCAAGCGAGTTGGCATATTTTTGGCAACATGATATATATAAGTTTAGAAATCCAATAAATGCTTATTTCTTTATCAAGAAATAAGCATTCAATTCATCACATTTCCGATGTCAAATGAGGTTCTACAACATGTCTGTACAAACAATCCAAGACGTTTTATCTTTAATCCAAGAACAAGATGTAAAATTCGTTGATTTACGCTTTACTGATACACATGGTAAAGAGCAACACGTATCGATTCCACACCATCAAGTAACTGAAGACTTCTTCGAAGAAGGTAAGATGTTCGATGGTTCTTCAATCGCAGGCTGGAAAGGCATTCAAGACTCTGACATGGTACTAATGCCAGTACCGTCAACAGCTGTATTAGACCCATTTACAGATGATGTAACACTGAACTTACGTTGTGACGTATTAGAACCAAAAACCATGCAAGGCTACGACCGTGATCCGCGCTCTGTTGCTAAGCGTGCAGAAGCTTATATGCGCTCTACAGGTATTGCAGACACTGTATTATTTGGTCCAGAACCTGAATTTTTCCTATTTGATGACGTGAAATACGGTAACAGCATTGCAGGCGCGTTTTACTCTATTGATGCTAAAGAAGCAGCATGGAACTCAGGTACATCTTATGAAGATGGTAACACAGGCCACCGTCCAGGCATCAAAGGTGGTTACTTCCCAGTAGCACCGGTTGATTCATCACAAAATACACGTTCAGCGATGTGTTTAATCATGGAAGAAATGGGCTTAGTCGTTGAAGCACACCACCATGAAGTAGCAACAGCGGGTCAAAATGAGATCGCTTGTCGCTTTAACACTATGGTTGAAAAAGCCGATGAGATTCAGATCTACAAGTACGTTGTACATAACGTAGCACACGCCTACGGCCAAACAGCAACGTTTATGCCTAAGCCATTAGTTGGCGATAATGGTTCTGGTAACCACTGTCACCAATCATTAGGTAAAGATGGTGTTAACTTATTCTCAGGTGACGGTTACGGCGGCCTATCTGAGCTAGCGCTTTACTACATTGGCGGTATCATCAAGCACGCTAAAGCAATTAATGCATTTACTAACGCATCAACTAACTCATACAAGCGTCTGATCCCAGGCTTTGAAGCACCAGTAATGCTAGCTTACTCTGCGGGTAACCGTTCTGCATCTATCCGTATTCCAATCGTACCAACAGCACGTGCAGCACGTATTGAAGTACGTTTCCCAGACCCAACAATGAACCCTTACCTAGGTTTCTCTGCGATGTTAATGGCGGGTCTTGACGGTATTAAAAACAAGATCCACCCAGGTGAATCTTTAGATAAAGATTTATACGACTTACCAAAAGAAGAAGCAGATGCAATCCCACAAGTAGCGGTTTCTTTCGAAGAAGCATTAGCAGCACTAGATGCTGACCGTGACTTCTTAATTGAAGGTGGTGTATTCTCAAATGAAGCAATCGATGCATTTATTGAACTAAAAACGGCTGAATGTGAAGCTGTTTCACAAGCAACACATCCTAAAGAGTTTGACCTATACTACAGCGTATAATCCCTCTCTCTTTTTAAATTAAAGAAGGACTGCATATTGCGGTCCTTTTTTGTCTTTATTGATAAATCCCCTTAAAAATATAAAACTGGCTTACTTCTTGCTAATTTCATTGTTATCTAGTTGTCATAACTTCATATTTTTGTATTTAACATCTAATAATAGTTATCACAAATAACAATAGCGCTATTAATATCAGCAAGGAGCATTACATGAGTGGAAACCAAGTCCGCCTACAAGCAATTGAACAAATTACTAACCGTGCACCAAAAGAGGTCGCTCAAACTGAGCCACTCAATCAAATCTGGGCTACTGATGTTTTTAATCTAGCTAAGATGGAAGAAGCAGTATCAAAAAATGCATTTAAAGCGATCAAAAAAACAGTTCAAACAGGTGTTGCTTTAGATAAAGCAACAGCTGATATTATTGCAGCAGCAATGAAAGACTGGGCGCTATCTAAAGGTGCTAAGTTCTTCTCTCATGTTTTCTACCCAATGACTAACATTACCGCTGAAAAACATGATGCATTCATCCTGACTAACTCTGAAGGTAATGCAATTAACGAATTTACAGGTAGCCTGTTAATTAAAGGTGAACCAGATGGTTCTTCTTTCCCTAACGGTAGCCTACGTATGACTAACGCTGCACGTGGTTATACAGCATGGGATCCAACAAGCCCTGCTTATATCCAACAAACAGCGAATGGCGCAACATTAATGATTCCAAGTGTATTCATGTCTTGGACTGGTGAAGCACTAGATAAAAAAATCCCGCTATTACGCTCTAATTCAGCAATGGATGCAGCAGCACAGAAAGTACTTAAATTAATGGGCGAAACTGAAGTTGCTACATTAAATTCAAGCTGTGGTCCTGAGCAAGAATACTTCCTAGTTGATGAGAACTTTGCTAATGCACGTCCAGACTTACTATTAGCAGGTCGTACTTTATTTGGTGCAGCACCAGCTAAAGGTCAACAGTTTGATGATCACTACTTCGGTGCAATTCCAGCCCGTGTTCAAGTGTTCATGCAAGATTTTGAAGACAAACTATACAAGCTAGGTATCCCAGCTAAAACTCACCATAACGAAGTTGCACCAGGACAATTCGAAATTGCTCCTTACTACGGCGCAGCAAACGTAGGTGCAGACCAACAACAATTGTTAATGACAATGATGAAGCAAACGGCTAAAGAGCACGGCTTCCTATGTCTATTACATGAAAAACCATTCGCAGGCGTGAATGGTTCAGGTAAACACGTTAACTGGTCTGTTGGTAACAGCACACAAGGTAACTTACTTGACCCAGGTAAAACGCCGCATAAAAACCTACAGTTCTTACTATTCTGTGGTGCGGTAATTCGTGGTGTACATAAATACGGTCCATTATTACGTGCCGTTATCGCTTCTGCTGGTAATGACCATCGTTTAGGTGCTAATGAAGCGCCACCAGCAATCCTTTCTGTTTACCTAGGTGACCAGTTAGAGAAAGTATTTGATGAAATCAAAACAGGTAAACTAACTACTTGTACTCAAGGCGGCGAGATGGATCTAGGTCTTTCTCAAATTCTTAACTTTGACCGTGATCCAGGTGACCGTAACCGTACGTCTCCATTTGCATTCACAGGTAACCGTTTTGAATTCCGTGCTGTTGGTTCTGAGCAATCAGTATCAGGTCCATTAGTAGCAATGAACACAATGCTTGCTGATTCATTAAACTGGATTGCAGAAAAACTAGAAGCTGCTTTAAAAACTGAAGATCAAACAGCTGCAGTTATTACTGTATTAAAAGAGTTAATGGAACTTCACGGCAATGCAGTATTCGGCGGTGACGGTTACTCAGAAGAATGGCATAAAGCCGCAGTTGAAGAGCGTGGTCTTAAAAACATCCCAACAACTGCAGATGCTTTACCAGCATTCAAATCACAAGAAGTGATCGACCTATTCCAAAACACAGGTGTACTAACACCGGTTGAATTGGAAAGCCGTTATGAAGTTTATGCTGAACAATACAATCTAGCGATTGAAGTTGAAGCTAAATTAGTAAGTGATATTGCTAAGACTAAAATCTACCCAGCAGCAATTGCTTACTTATCAGAGCTAAGCCTAGCGGCTACTTCAACACAAGACTTAGGCATTGAATTAGATACAAGCATTACTAAGCAAGTTGCTGAACATGTAAATGGTCTATTAGCTGCAATCACTAAGATTGATACTGAAATTGCTAAGCACGACTTTGCAGATGCTGAAGCTCATATGCGTCACAGCGCAGACGTTCTTTGTCCTCTAATGGGTGAAGCACGTGAGCATGCTGATGCACTTGAGTTACTTGTTGCTGATGAGTTATGGCCATTGCCTAAATACTCTGAAATGTTATTTATTAAATAATATTGACCAAGCAGAATCAGGGGTGAGCTATCGCTCACTCCTTTTATTTTATATTTATCACTTTGAAAGTAAGTACTATATCAATAGAAAATGCAGATCACTGTTACATTGAACAACCTCATTTATATGAGCAAAGGTTAACATTTATAGAATAACCTCGTTTACAGTAAATTTTTTTATTGTCTTAATCCTTTAGCTATTCGACAATCAACTATTTACTACTTAAGGTTTAGATTATGAAATTAACTACATTTTTAGCATTATTACTTTGCACCTATTCCACACTTTCCTTTGCTGAAACAAAAATCTACCGTTGGGTGGATAGCCAAGGTAAAACACATTTTGCAGATACAGCACCTCCTGGTACACCACAAATCACAGTAGAAAATAAAAATTTAGTCTCTAATCAAGAACCTGTTGATACACACCAAGCACAAGCTGCAAAAAAAAATAAACAAGATTTAGAAAAAGTTAAAAAAGAGGCTGTTAAATATCAAGCTGAAATTGTCTACCCGCAAGACGATACGGCGATCCGCAGTAATGAAGGCACATTAGAAATTAATGTGAAAACCACACCAGAAAAAGAAAGCACCCAATTACTGCAATTATATTTAGATGGACAAGCATTAGGCTCTCCACAAATATCACCAACCATCAGAGCCCTCAATGTTGACCGAGGCACACACCAAGTTCAGGCACATTTAATTGGTGAAGATGGGCAAGTATTAGCAACAACACAAATTGTTACCGTTCATTTACAACGAATATCCATTAAGTAGATTAAAAAACATGCTAAAAGAACCTAGTCTCAATCTAATCTCTACCTTTCTTGAAGAAGCCAAAACCGCTTTTGTTGCGTTAGATTCTTCATTGACTTTGATCTATGCAAACCCAGCTAGTGAACAACTACTATCGCAAAGTAAACAACGACTATATGGTCAAACCTTAAAAAGTATCGCCGAACAATTTCACTTTTCACCAGAGTCGATAGAAAACCTATTATTTGAAGAGTCTTCATTTACTGAAAATGAAACAACACTGCTTATTGATGGCAGCCCGTTATTAATCGATTTAAGTGCGAGTTATATCGACACCCAAGCTACGCCTTACATACTGATAGAAATGCGTTGTATTGAGCAACAAAAGCGTATTAGTCAAGTTCACTATCAAGAACACCAACAGAAAGCAGCACAGGAACTGGTACGTGGTTTAGCGCATGAAATTAAAAACCCACTAGGTGGTTTACGTGGTGCAGCACAATTATTAGAAGCTGAATTACCAAACCCAGACCTTAAAGAGTTTACCCAGATTATTATTGAACAAGCAGACCGCTTGAGTGCGCTTGTTAACCGATTATTAGGCCCACAAAAGCCCGGTGCTAAAAGCATTCACAATATTCACTCTGTATTAGAAAAAGTGCGTAAATTAGTGAGCTTAGATATTCCAGACAATATCACCTTACATATCGATTACGACCCAAGTATTCCTGACTTTGAAATGCAACCAGATCAATTACAGCAAGCATTTTTGAACATCATACAAAATGCCGTGCAAGCTTTACAAAATATGCCGGAGAATAACTCCATTACATTGCGTACGCGTACTGCACATCAAGTGACCATCAATGGTTTGCCACAACGCTTAGCCACTGAAATAAAGATTATCGATACCGGTCCTGGTATCCCAATGCACCTTCGCAGCACCCTCTTTTATCCGATGGTGACTGGACGTAAAGATGGTACTGGCTTAGGGTTATCCATTGCGCAAGAGTTAATTAAGCAACATCACGGACGAATTGAATTTAAGAGTAGTAAAGGCAAAACAGAATTTTCAGTCTTTTTGCCAATTTAATACCCATTACATTAATAATGCGCTCTACATTGTGCAAAAAAACAGAGCCACACATTAATTTAGTAGGTATAACATTGAACATAATAAGAAAAAATAAGGAGCTATAATGACCGCTTGGATTGTAGATGATGACCACGCCATTCGCTGGGTATTAGAGCGCACATTAAAAGCAGAAAATATTGAACATGCTAGCTTCCCAGATGCAGAATGTTTATGGCAACAACTGCTTATTGAACAACCAGAGATTATTATCTCTGATGTGCGTATGCCTGGCATAGATGGTTTAGAGTTGATGCAGAAAATTCATCAACGCTACCCCCTGATACCGATCATTATTATGACCGCACATTCCGATTTAGACAGTGCAGTCAATGCTTATCAAAGTGGTGCGTTTGAATACCTCCCAAAACCCTTTGATATTCATGAAGCAACTGATCTTATCAAGCGTGCCCTCAATCATAGTAAAGAGCTAAAACAACAAAGAAAACCTAATTTGCAACCTATCGCAACACCAGAGATTATTGGTGAAGCACCAGCGATGCAGGAAGTTTTCCGAGTCATTGGACGTTTATCTCGCTCTAGTATGAGTGTATTAATCAACGGCCAATCGGGAACAGGTAAAGAGTTAGTTGCACAGGCATTACATAAGCATAGCCCAAGAAAAGACGAAACATTCATTGCTTTAAACATGGCTGCGATTCCTAAAGAATTGATCGAAGCTGAATTATTTGGCCATGAAAAAGGCGCCTTCACAGGGGCAGCTGCAAATCGCCAAGGACGTTTCGAGCAAGCTGATGGAGGCACCCTGTTTTTAGATGAAATTGGTGATATGCCATTAGATGTTCAAACACGTTTACTGCGTGTATTAGCGGATGGACAGTTTTACCGTGTCGGCGGCCATCAAGCGATTAAGGTAGACGTACGTATCATTGCAGCAACTCACCAAAACCTTGAGAAGAAAGTGCAAACCGGCGACTTCCGAGAGGATTTGTTCCACCGTTTAAATGTTATTCGTTTGCAACTACCCGCACTCAAAGAACGCCGTGAAGATATTGCATTATTAGCCAACCACTTTTTACAGAATATCGCCAATGAACTCACTGTAGAAAGTAAACAACTTACTAAAGCCACTATTAACTATTTAAGTGATTTACCTTGGCCAGGTAATGTTCGCCAATTAGAAAATATTTGTCGTTGGTTAACTGTGATGGCCAGTGGCCAAGAAGTCCATATTAATGACCTTCCACCTGAATTAAGCGAACAGGAAACACCGCAACAAGAAGGCGAACCAGTGATTTGGCAAGAGAGCTTAAAGAAATGGGCTGATGCACAATTAAAAAATGGCGAGAGTAATATTTTAGGGCAATTATTACCTGAGTTTGAAAAAATAATGCTGCAAAGTGCATTAAAACACACGCAAGGTAAAAAACATGAAGCGGCTAAACTTTTAGGCTGGGGACGTAATACACTCACTCGTAAACTTAAAGAGCTTAACTTATCCGACTAAGCTTAGCTGAAATTTAGCTGATACTGACACCTAGTTTATTACCCGTAAACTAGGTGTTTTTATTCAATAGCTACTCTGCATTTTACACTTGAGCATAAACAGGCTTATCCCCTAACCAACGCTCCACCAGCGGTTTGATATACTCAGGGTGAGACTGAATTAAAGTTAACGCCAATTGCTGTACCTGTGGAATTAATACCTGGTCTCTTAACAGATCAGCAATCTTCATATCAGCGACCCCTGTTTGTTTTGTCCCTAATACTTCACCCGGTCCTCGAATCGCCAAGTCTTGCTCTGCAATATAAAAACCATCATTACTTTCACGGAGCACATTAAGACGTTTTAACGCGGTTTTAGATAAAGGATACTTGTACAACAATACACAGTGGCTGGCAACGTCACCACGTCCTACACGGCCTCGTAATTGATGTAACTGTGCTAAACCAAGTCGCTCAGGGTTTTCAATGATCATTAAACTGGAGTTGGGCACATCAACACCCACTTCTATTACCGTCGTCGCCACCAACAGATCCAACTCTCCAGCTTTAAATGCATCCATGACATATTGCTTCTCAGCGGCTTTCATACGCCCATGCACTAAACCGATGCGTAAATCAGTTAAAGCCAATTGTAACTCATTGGCTGTATCTTCCGCGGCCTGACACTCCAAGGCCTCAGACTCTTCAATCAAGGTACATACCCAATAAGCTTGTCGTCCTTCATTTTTACAAGCTTTGTATACACGTTGAATAATTTCATCTCGTCGAGAATCAGCCAAAGCAACGGTTTGAATTGGCGTTCTGCCAGGTGGTAACTCATCAATCACAGAAACACTTAAATCCGCATAAGCGGTCATAGCGAGGGTACGTGGGATCGGGGTTGCCGTCATGGTAAGTTGATGTGGTACTAAACCATTATTAATACCCTTTTCACGGAGTGATAAGCGTTGATCCACACCAAAGCGATGTTGTTCATCAACAATAATCAAGGCTAGGTTATTAAACTGTACATTATCGGAAAATAGCGCATGCGTTCCTACCACCATTTTTGATAAGCCCAGTGTAATATTTTCAGATTGATCTCGTTTCTCTTTCACTTTCATCTTGCCTGATAACATACCCACTCTGATATCTAAGGGCTCAAACCATTGTTGAAAATTTAAGAGATGCTGCTCTGCTAATAATTCTGTCGGGGCCATTAAAGCGACTTGATACCCAGCCTCAATAGCTGTTAATGCAGCTAATGCCGCCACTAGTGTTTTACCTGATCCCACATCGCCTTGCACTAAGCGCATCATTGGCGCATTGGTCAACAGATCCTGCTGAATCTCTTGATTAACCCGTTGTTGTGCGCCCGTTGGTGTAAAAGGTAAATTCGCCAGTAGTTTGTTAGATAACTGTCCCGTCCCATTCAATGCCGGTGCTTGATGCTGTTGGGCTTTATGACGAAGCGCTAGCATACTAATTTGTTGCGCTAATAACTCTTCAATAATTAAACGTTGTTGAGCAGGATGCGAACGATCTTCTAACTGCTCAATACTTGCCGACGGTGGTGGTCGATGAATGGTCATTAACGCATCAAACAAGCTAATTGGGTGTGATAACAACGCGGTAGGAATAAGCTCTTCAACTTGGTTTTGTTGTAGGTGTTGTAAGGCTTGTTCCGTTAACTGGCGTAAGCTATTTTGCTTTAACCCTTCTGTTGTTGGATAGATTGGTGTTAACGCTTCTTCCAATGAAGCTGTGATATTTTCGCTGACTAATGAATAATCTGGATGAGTCACTTCTAAGCCTTGATAACCTCGCTTGAACTCACCAAAACATTGTATCCACTGCCCCTCTTTAAAACTGTTTTTTTGACCAGCATTAAAGTGAAAGAAGTTAAGCGTAGCGATACCTTCACCATCGCTTATTTTACACTTTAAAATACGACGCTTACCAAACTGTACTTGGCAACTGACCACTTCACCTTGCACACTGACCTGCATCCCATCTTTAATGGCTGTAATAGGGTAAATTCGAGTGCGATCTTGATAATGTAAAGGTAAATGAAATAACATATCCTCAACTGAGTTTAAGCCTATTTTACTCAATTTTTCAGCTACTTTTGCACCAACACCCTTTAGTGCTGATAGAGGAATTTTATTTAATTTCATTTTGAATCCTAGCAACTTATAAGCTTAATAATCTATACGTAAACTTATAATAGTTTAGACTGAACCTACATTAACGATAATGTAATACATAAACTTTGTGGTATGCATCTTTTATTTAAGGGAATAAGTATGCGTTTTATTTTTTTTATCTTGATAACAACATGGAATGTTTTTGTATTGGCTGAAACAGTGCCACTCGTAGAGCCTATTGAAGATGATGTTACCTTGTTACCAGAAACAAATGCCATCGATGAGCGATTAGAAGATGAGGCAATTAGTGAACTGGTTAATTTTTCAATTATACCGCATAAACCTAACTATTTATTGCCCTTATCTTTTAACGATAAAATCCAAGATTATGATATATATCAGAATGATGGTAATACGTATCGACGCTTAGAGGTGAAATTTCAAATCAGTTTTAAAATGCCTTTATTTCATAATATAGGTGATTTGCCTATCTCAGGTTATGTGGCTTATACACAACGATCATTATGGCAAGCTTATAATACAGCCTCATCGTCTCCCTTCCGTGAAACAAACTATGAACCAGAAGCCTTTTTGATCTGGGATGCCGATAAAAATTTAGGCTCTGGTTGGCGTTTTAAGGCTGCCAGTATTGGCTTTGTGCATCAGTCTAACGGTAAATCAGAGCCCAACTCTCGCAGCTGGAACCGCATTGACAGTAGTTTTATCTTTGATCGACAAAACTTGGTTATCTCGATCAACCCTTGGTATCGATTAGAAGAAGCCAGTGACGATGACGATAACCCTGATTTATTAGATTATTATGGTCATGGTAAAGCCATTATTGCCTATAAACATAACGAACATGTTTTTTCATTTACCAGCCAAAATAATATTGAAAGTGGCTTTAGTAAAGGCTCCGTTGAAGCAGCATGGAGCTTCCCACTCTATGGAAAAGTAAAGGGTTACTTACAAGTAACCTCAGGGTATGGGAACAGCTTGATTGAATATAATGAATATACAAATACCGTTGGCTTAGGTATTTCTATTTCTGATTTACTATAAGCTTGTATGGTTTAATCTGCTATTTTCCTTCGCTGATCGCCGCTAAAGCAGAGGTTATTTGATCAATGATAAGCTGTTTTTTATCTGCTAACAGAGGTTGGTCACTATTATTAGAGGCCAACCATTGCGGATGCTGACGAGCTCTGCGTAGCCATTTTCCCCACTTTTTAGGCAGCTCAATTTTATCTGACTGAACAGCAGCTAATGAAACTTTAGTCATACTAGCATGACCGCGCTGCTGTAAAGCCAATAACAAACTGAGTTGCCTTGCCCATAACACCTGTAAGGTTAGGTCATCTGCACACAAGTAACGATGACCAGTTACCTTAGCTTGAATTTCATCATAATAACGTTGCTTCACCCCCCATAACACACCAGCCACACCACCCGCTAATGCAGCAGCACCTAAGGTCATCCCTGCAGCGACTAGATCAACGGCCACACCAACACCTGCACCTTTAACAAAATTGCTGGTGGCTTTAACCCCAAACTCTTGTAAGTTATCCGAGGAAAAAAGATCTAGCTCCCATTCTCCTTCTTGGATAGGTAAATCGTGTTGGTCAATATCATCTTGTTTAAACTGATACAGCGCTAATAATTGGGTTAGTGTTTGTCTTTCCAAATCACGAATACGCGATTGTAGCTTTCCACTAAATATTTCAATACTTTGTTCATTGTTATCGGCTTTAAAACGACACGCAGCCGCTTCTACTAAGAGTTGCGCTATTAGCTGTTGCGCCGCGGCTTCTCTTTCTTGCCATTGTTGTTTACGCTGTTCGATTAGCTGCGCAAGTTGTTGCTCTCTATGTGCCAGTAAAGTCTGCATCTTTTGATAGATTTTTAATTCATCAGAAAAACGAAATACGACGCTATCGAAGCTCACAAAGGCGTGTAAGTTCAAACGTGCTAATTGTGTCTGCCACGCTTCGACATCGGCACCTGGTGAATCAATAAAGTTTAATACTGGAATAATAGGTTTAGCGGCATAACTTAATATTTTTAATTCGTCGCGATATTTTCCTAAAATGGGTTCACGTACATCTACCACATAAAAAATAATATCGTTGCTTAATAACGCTTTTAAGACTTTAAGCTCTTGACTTAAATCGGGAAATTTTTTTTCATTTTCGATAAATGATAATAAGCGATCAACACCATCATATTGTTGAGATGCGCCATCAATCACTTGTAATAAATAGATTGAATCTTCTAAGCCTGGCGTATCATAAATCACTAAGTTTTGGCTGTTGTCCACACGAATTTCAGCCCCTTCCACATGACGTGTTGTACCCGCTTTATCTGCAATTTCACCAAAACTAGCATCGCGTAATAGAGTACGAATTAATGAGGTTTTTCCTGTGTTTGCGTGTCCAACTACCGCAACGGATAATAATGCTTTATTCACCTTCAACCTCACTTATTTGTTGATAAGTAATGCATGTTGCATCGATATTAGCTTGTTCTGCCATCTCCACCCAGTTATTGAAGCGCAGTGAATCTTGTTCTCCTTCAGGTAGCGCCATGTCACCTAAAATCACCAAATAAAGGGTTCTCGAACTATTGCTATAACACCTTTTAACAAAGCTTAACCAACCACGATCTGGAACGCGCTTAATGTCCACATAGATGACTAACGACATCACATTAGCGATATCCAATGCTGCCAGAGCTTGCTGTTGTGTTTGTCCATCAATGACGTTAATCAAGGCAGTCGAGGTATCAAGCTGACCTTGTAATTTATTTAATAATTGTGTGTTGAGCTCTATGGCTAAAGAGTACGATTGCTTAGGTAATTCATTGGTAGTCTTAGTGTGTATTGCCTCAGCTTGTTTTACCTCTGCACCCTGCTGCTTATCCAGATCAGGGTCGCTGATAAAAGAGCGACTACTGACTGGCTGTAATAGCCCTTTTAATTGCACATAATAAGACAATGAAAAATTAATCTTGAACTGCTGTTTTTTAAGCTTCACTCGACGTTTAAAAAATAACATCAACACAACACGTGGTAACAAGGCATATACGGTTAGACTAAACATTAAGAGATTAGCCCAACTGATTCTGCTTTGTTGTGCTGCATTCAACTCATTAACCGCACTTATACTGGCTTGTGTTACATCACTGGCATGGGGCACTGCAATCCCCAAGGCATCTGGTAACGCAGTTAATAATTGCGTTATCTGAGTGAACACCCCCTCACTTAAAATGGTCGTTTGCCAAATAAAGTCTACTTGATGAGTAGCCAACACCAGTATTAAAGAGAGTGTTGCGCCAAGTAAATAAGATGTCCACCATAAATGGCTCAGTAAAGATAAGCGTGCTCGCCCAAAATAGGAGCCAAATTGATGCTCAAAATAAAAACGAAACAGCCCAACATAATGAGGGTGTTGGTCGGTGGTTTTATGTAATAACTTATCTAACAATGAGATCAAAGCGAGACTCATATTAGCTAGCCAAGAGGTGCTCAAAGCACCGGGTTTACAAAAAACAAATAACCAGACGAGAAGTGATAATAGATTAGGGGCTAGAAATAAAACAATCGCCCAAAAAAAGTTAATTTGAGAGTTGCTTTGATTGACCAATAACTGCGAGACACTTGATGCGCCTACTATAAAAAATAATAGGCATAATAAGCTACAAAATACCGTAAACAATTGCTGAAAGTGTTTTAACACTGGTGCAACTTGATAGCGTAATTCAGCTAATTTAGTCCGTTTAGTTAAGGCTTGTTCAAAACTTAACTCAGCGTAATCTGCATGAAATTGGTCTGATGGAGTACTTTTCTCAATGATACGTATGCCTTCCGTTAATAAACGGTCTGGGTATAAGCTCATTAAACGCTCTCCTTTAATTATTTACGTCCACGAATCGCATTCCACCAATCATCAGAAGCGGCAATTTGCCCCTCTTCGTCAAGCGGTGGATAAGGTAAACTTTTTTCTCGACATAATTGACGATAAATAGGATGACCACCTTCAAATAAAATACGGTGTTGCTCTTCTTTAGGTAATTGACAAACTTGATCATACATACCAGCGATTTCACGCTGACGTTGTGCTTCATACATAATCAACGCTGAAGCCACAGATACATTTAATGACTGACACATGCCAACCATAGGAATAATCACATCTTGATCCGCCAAAGCTAACGCTTCGTCACTAATACCGTATTTTTCTTGACCCATTAAAATAGCCGTTGGTTTAGTGTAATCAACTTCGCGGAAATCAATGGCAGTATCTGACAGATTAGTGGCAATAATTTGCATCCCTTGCTCACGCATCACAGCCACAGCATCTTGTACCGTATCATGAGAATGTACATTTACCCATTTTTGACTGCCTGATGCCACATTACGCGAAATACGTGTGGAATCTATATCCCATGTTGCATGTACATTATTAATGCCCACAGCGTCCGCTGTACGAACAATCGCAGCTAAGTTGTGTTGCATATGCACCTGTTCCATAAAAACGGTTAGATCAGGTTGACGGCGGTTTAACATGGAAGTAATACGGGCAAAACGTTCAGGAGTCATACTCTCTCACACAAGTAAGTTAGAAAAGCATTTATTATATAGAAAGTTTGAGCTTGGCTAAAGCAGTGTCAAAAAAGCGTTTTCAAACACTGCTTATACATTATTGATAAGAAAAAGGAGTTATTTCAGAGAAATATAGTTATTACGCGCGTATTGTGGGCGTGCAGCTTTCAACACTTCAGCTTCCGCTTCTGTCAATTTCCCAACAGGCAAACCTATCACTTTATGCGTTAGTTGCTCCCTTGCTTCAATAGCAATAGATAGTTTAATAATACGACTACTGCCTTTAATTTCTTGTGTTTCAAATGCTGGTGCTAATACCCCAGAGGCTAATAGATTACTGACAGCGGGTTCTGTCAGTGGCAAAGCTAATACCGTCTTACGTTGAATAATAAACTCACGTAACAGGGCTTTTTCTTCAAAATCTAACTGTCGAATCATCTTGTTTCTGCGCACGACTAAACGCTGGCTCAAGTAATACCCTTTTAATCCTGAAAATGAAAATGATAACAATCGAGTCAATAGATAACAGCCAGTTAGTAAGGCTAACACCCATAAATAAGGTGCATAAGAAGCGGGTAACAGATCTGAGTTATTAAGAGAGAATAATGAACTTGGAATAACTAATAAAACAGCACAACTTACACACATCCACATCATAGTCGTGGTGATCCCTTGTTGCTCTGTCATACGATGTAAAAATTGTTTCATAATAGCTCCTGCCAAAAAATTGTTGCACAGGTTCAAATAAGCAGGAAACATGCCACCATGTAATATTCAATAAAAAATAGATAAGAAAAAAGGAGCCGAAGCTCCTTAATATGATGAATCACTAAAACAAGCTTAACCTGCGTCAGTAACATCCATCTCGAATGTAAGCGTACCGCCCGCTGGTGTCTCAAGCTCAATGGATAAAATACCAAAGGTTTTATCATTAGCGGTTTCTTCTTGCACGATGGTGAATTCGATCTGATAAGGACCAATCGCACTACTGCTGCTTACAGTCCATGATGTTTGACCTGATAATTCACCATTCTCCGTAGACACATTAATTGTGGTGCCTGTTGGTGGTCTATTATTATAGATATCAGCAAAATAAGCGGTCACACTATAAGAGGTAATATTAGTATCAGTAATATCGACTTCACCAATATCAACCCCACCACTCTGCACTCGAATATATTGATCGCTAGAAGCCATGATTAAAATTTGTTGATCTCGTACGTGTACTAAGTCTGTTGTGCAACTAACATCATCACATAGTGTGCCATTGTAGATAGTGTTACCCGAACTGAATAAGCCATCTTGGTTATAATCCTGATATTCTTCTTCGCCAAAATCGTAAGAGCCATTTTCATTATCATCGAAAAATACTTCTGATAAATCGTCATCTGTATCAAATGTATCAGTAGCGCTAAATAAACCATCCCCATTATTATCGATGAAATTCTCTTCGCCTTCGGTATAGGCAGTCATTGTAACTCGGCCTCCCCAAGGGCTCCCCATACCAACAATATCATCTGCATCTTCATCTGTAATACAAGGTCCAATATTATTGGACCCACTTGGTGCATACGCATAGTAACCACATTGACCATCTGTATTAAAATCAGATAACACATTACCTTCTGGACGTGGGTTTTGAGACACCCATTCAACCGAGCAACCGCTACCTGAAGTCGTACAAGATCCAGTGGTACCTGTTTCTGTATCGCGAATTGCTCCACCTTCTGTATCAAAGAAAACAGTCGTACCATCTGGCACTGCGTTATTAAATCTATCAGCCAGTAATACATTGGCAGAAACAGTGACACCATCGATATTCAGTGATTCAGGAGAATGGTCCTCAAGAGAAAACGAAAAACTATCTTGATCGGGTAAACCAGTAGAAATACTTAATTGGTCTGAAATACTAGAAATAACAGGATCCGAATCAGTCACTTCTACTTGTACTCTTACAGGACCAGCAACACTACCTGCTTTTACAATAACAGATACTTGACCATCACTATTGGTTGTTGCTTCTTCAACACTTAGTGTTGTACCTGATGGTGCATTATTTAATGAAAACGTTACATCCTGTAATGAGCTTGCAGAACCATTAATATCGACCACTTCAAACACGACGGTAGAAGTCTCTTGACGGTCTGCACCACCTGTTCCAGCAATAGCAATGCTGGTTGGTGTCGCACTAATAAAACGAATACTGTCTGCAGCTGAACTCGCTACATTTATCGTTGTAGTAGCAGAAATACTATTCAGTTCAGTAGATGCGGTAATCGTATCGTCACCGGTACAGCCCACTGCTTGATAGGTTGCTTGAGCAATACCGTTACTAGTCGTTACCGTTTCATCTAAATTAGCCGTGTCATCTTCGGCACATGCAGAAGTAAAACTAACCTCAACAGGTGAAGTATAAGCCTCTCCATCAAGCGTTAAACTAACCGTAATTAAAGTAGATGCATTTTGTGCTAATGAAACGCCTTCAAGCTCGTTTTCAATAGTCATATCAAAATTTTCTTCTGCAATTTCAAAGTTAATTTCATCGGTTGTTACTGAACCAATATCATCTTCAAAAGCATCAGTTTCTAAGGAGATACGACCAGCTCCTAACGTATCACCAGAAGTGACCGTAAAGTATGCGATACCTTCGCTGTTGGTTAATGCTGTATCAACAGATAATTCACCAAGTGTTGTCGTTGCCGAAATAATCTGATTACTATCAACAACCGCTTCACCATTCAATAATAAAGTAACAGCAAGTATACCTGGGTTAACTTCAGAGACTTCAGTTGTTTCAGTACAAGAGTCTGTACCATCATCTTTATCCCAATCACTAGGACAAAGGTATAACACAGCACTTAAAGAGAGTGAATCGGTTGAATCCGGTGATTCCGTTGTATCTGTATCGTCAGTATCTGTTGAGTCTGTAGAGTCCGTCGTATCAGTAGAACTGCTTCCACCTAGGCTTAAACCGCCATCACCGCCTCCACCACACGCAAATAATAGTGATGTAAGTAATGCGATGGATAAAACTTGGTACCATTTCATGAGAATTCCTTTTCAAAATAGAGTTATAACTTGTCACTTACAATTTTATAAATAAATAGACTTAATATCCGTATGAATTAAACATTAACACAAACTAAAATAATACTAACTAGAAATGAGCAAATTATGTAGATAAATATTATATTTTAGAATATAAACAAACAGTTTAAGTCATCTTTTAATAAAAGATAATCTGCAAATGTATGTTTACTTCAAATAAATAATAAAATGCACTCGTCACTATATATTTACCTCTTAAGCAGTAAATAATCCGACAACTCTATGCAAGGGATATGGTACGATGAAAGCATTATATTTTGCGCAAGGTTAAAATTATGAATTTCAGAGATCTCGAATACCTCATTGCTTTAGAAGAGTTAAAACACTTCCGTAAAGCCGCTGATAGATGTTTTGTTAGTCAACCGACGTTGAGCGGGCAGATCAAAAAATTAGAAGAGGAACTTAATGTTCAATTAATGGAACGTTCTTCGAGAAAAGTGATTTTTACACCTGCTGGATTGGATATTGTTGCTAAAGCCAAAACCATCCTATTAGAAGCTAAATCATTAAAAGAGATCGCAAAAAGTCATAATGAACCAATGCGTGGCACATTACATATCGGTTTGATCCCAACAGTTGCACCTTACTTGCTACCTTTGATTGTGCCAGTCATGAAAGAAGCATTTCCTGATTTAGAACTGTATTTACATGAAAACCAAACACAAACGTTAATCAAGCAGTTAGAAGAGGGAGAGTTAGATTGTTTAATGCTCGCCCTAATGCCAGAGATGGAACAATTTAAGCAATTAGTACTTTATGATGAGCCATTAGAGCTGGCACTGTCAGATAAGCATGCTTGGTCTGACCAACGCCATATTAATTTACAGGAGTTGAGTGGCGAACATGTATTGATGTTAGCCGATGGACATTGTTTGCGTGATCAAGCTTTAGGTTTTTGTTTTGCTGCAGGTGCGATTGAAGATAATAGTTTCAAAGCGACAAGCTTAGAGACATTACGTCATATGATCAGTGCAGATAATGGTGTTACGTTACTTCCCCAACTAGCAATACCACTAAACCGCTATCAAGCCGGTGTAAAATATATCCCATTTGAACCACCAGTGCCATCACGTAAAATCGTGCTATTAAGCCGTAATAACAGCGCACGACAAGCTTGTTTTGATAAGTTAGCAGAAGTAATCAATAAAGCCGTACAGGCGCGCTTGGATGAGTACCTTTAAGATATAACGCCTAATATATATAAGCCGTTTTTTAATAAGATGGCTTATATAAAATATACCATTCTTAAAATAAGTATTTATGACGGGTCAAATTTTAGATACAAAAAAGCCGAACATAAGTTCGGCTTTTTTCTTGCAACTATAAAGAGGCTTACGCTTCTTCGTCCGCTACAACTGGACGGTCTACGAACTGGATGTAAGCCATAGGAGCTTTATCGCCAGTACGGAAACCACATTTAATGATACTAGTGTAACCACCAGGACGAGTCGCGTAGCGAGGACCTAGTTCATTAAATAATTTTGCCACAACTGCATCATCACGAAGACGAGCAAAAGCTAAACGACGGTTAGCAACGCTATCCGTTTTAGCTAGTGTAATTAATGGCTCAATTACACGACGCAATTCTTTTGCTTTTGGCACAGTAGTTTTAATAACTTCGTGCGTAGCAATAGAGATTGCCATATTACGAAACATAGCCTGACGGTGGCTGCTGTTTCGGTTAAGTTGACGTCCACTTTGACGATGGCGCATAACCTAATCCTTATTTATTCGTGAATCGGTTTAATACTAATCTTCGATTAGACTTGCTGGTGGCCAGTTTTCTAGGCGCATACCTAGAGACAGTCCACGTGAAGCAAGTACATCTTTGATTTCAGTTAGAGACTTCTTACCTAAGTTAGGCGTTTTTAGAAGTTCAACTTCAGTACGTTGTACTAGATCACCGATATAGTGAATCGACTCTGCTTTCAAACAGTTAGCAGAACGAACAGTTAGTTCTAAATCATCTACTGGGCGTAAAAGAATTGGATCAAACTCAGGTTTAGCTTCAGCTACTGGTGCTTCATAAGTAGTGCGCAGATCAACAAATGCGTCTAATTGCTCAGCTAAAATTGTAGCTGCGCGACGAATTGCTTCTTCTGGCTCTAAAGTACCATCTGTTTCCATATCGATAACAAGCTTGTCTAAATCAGTACGTTGTTCAACACGAGCTGATTCAACACTGTAAGCAATACGCTCAACAGGGCTGAAAGTCGCATCTACTAATAGACGACCAATTGGACGCTCATCTTCTTCGCTATGAATACGAGATGAAGCTGGAACATAACCGCGACCTGATTCAATTTTAATACGCATGCTGATTTCAGCATTGCCTGTTAAATTACAGATCACATGTTCTGGGTTGACTATCTCTACATCACCATCATGAATGATGTCGCCTGCAGTAACAGGACCAGCGCCAGATTTAGTTAAACTAACTAAAACTTCATTTTTACCTTCAAGCTTTACAGCTAGACCTTTAAGGTTAAGAAGAATCTCTAGGATATCTTCTTGAACGCCTTCTTTTGTGCTGTACTCATGTTGTACACCATCAATTTCGACTTCCGTTACCGCCGTTCCCGGCATAGATGATAACAAAATACGACGAAGAGCATTACCCAAAGTATGGCCAAAGCCACGCTCTAGTGGCTCAAGAACCACTTTTGCTCTAGTTGTTGAAACTTGTTCGATATCAACTAATCTTGGTTTTAGAAAATCAATTACAGAACCCTGCATTTGTGCCCTCTCTTAACAGTTAACTTTACTTAGAGTAAAGCTCGATGATTAACTGTTCGTTAATCTCAGCAGATAAATCTGAACGTTCAGGTTGACGTTTAAACTCGCCTTCCATCTTCGTTGTATCAACTTCTACCCAAGCTAGGGCTTCACGTTGACCAGCGATTTCTAATGCAGCGCCAATACGTGATTGCTTTTTAGCTTTTTCACGGATTGAAATTACATCGCTAGGTTTAACGTTGAATGAAGGGATATTTACAACTTTACCGTTCACTAGAATAGCTTTGTGGCTAACTAGTTGACGTGATTCAGCACGTGTTGCGCCAAAGCCCATGCGGTATACAACATTGTCTAAACGGCCTTCAAGTAATTGAAGTAAGTTTTCGCCAGTGTTGCCCTGTAAACGAGCAGCTTCTTTATAGTAGTTACGGAATTGCTTTTCTAATACACCGTACATACGACGTACTTTTTGCTTTTCACGTAATTGTAAACCGTAGTCTGATAGACGTGGTTTACGTGCACCGTGTACACCTGGTGCATTTTCGATCTTACACTTAGAATCGATCGCGCGGACACCTGATTTTAAGAATAAATCAGTTCCTTCACGACGGCTAAGCTTAAGCTTAGGACCTAAATATCTTGCCATTGTTCTTTCTCCAATTACCCTAGAAAGTTGCGATTAAACGCGACGTTTCTTTGGTGGACGACAACCATTATGTGGGATTGGTGTAACGTCAGTAATATTAGTTACACGGAAACCCGCCGCGTTTAGTGCGCGAATCGAAGATTCACGACCAGGTCCTGGTCCATTTACAAAAACTTCAACGTTTTTAAGACCGTACTCTTTAGCTGCTTCAGCAGCACGTTCAGCAGCAACCTGTGCAGCGAACGGAGTAGATTTACGAGAACCACGGAAACCAGAACCACCTGCAGTAGCCCAAGAAAGAGCATTACCTTGACGGTCTGTAATAGTTACGATTGTGTTGTTGAAAGAAGCATGGATGTGAGCCATACCATCAGCAACTTGCTTTTTAACGCGCTTGCGAGCACGAGTTGGTGTTTTAGCCATTATCTCTTACCCTATTTCTTAATTGCTTTACGCGGACCTTTACGAGTACGAGCATTCGTTTTAGAACGCTGTCCACGTAGAGGCAAGCTGCGACGGTGACGAAGTCCACGGTAACAACCAAGGTCCATAAGACGCTTGATGCTCATAGATACTTCACGACGTAAATCACCTTCAACGGCGAATTTAGCTACTTCTGTACGAAGAGCTTCGATTTGTGTTTCATCCAGATCTTTAAGCTTAGTAGTTTCAGCGATGCCTGACTCAGCACAAATAATTTGTGAACGAGTCTTGCCGATGCCAAAAATAGCAGTTAATGCGATAACTGCATGCTTATGATCAGGAACGTTAATGCCAGCGATACGGGCCACTATGCACTCCTTAAAGTTAACGATTCATTTGTGAAAAGCCCGGTAGGATACTCGACAAATGATAAATTAGCAAACAAAACACAGCTTAGATGAAAAAATCACCTAAGCTGATAATAGATCCAAAATCTATCTTGGATTAGCCTTGGCGTTGTTTATGCTTTGGCTCTACACAGATAACACGCACAACACCGTTGCGCTTGATAACTTTGCAGTTACGACAGATTTTTTTAACGGATGCACGAACTTTCATTGCAACACTCCGTAGTTAGTATAACTATCAGATTAGGAATTATTTTCCGTAATCTTTCAAGTTAGCTTTTTTCAAGACAGAATCATATTGATTAGACATCAAATGAGTCTGCACCTGTGCCATAAAGTCCATGATAACAACAACGATAATTAATAACGAAGTACCACCGAAGTAGAACTGCGTATTCATCGCAACCATCATAAACTCGGGAATCAAACAGATAAAGGTAATATATAACGCACCAGCTAATGTTAGACGCGTCATCACTTTATCAATGTAACGTGATGTTTGTTCTCCTGGACGGATTCCTGGGATAAAGGCACCGCTTTTCTTCAAATTATCTGCTGTCTCACGTGGATTGAACGTAAGTGCAGTATAAAAGAAGCAAAAGAAGATAATAGCAGCAGCATATAACATCATATGCAACGGTTGTCCTGGCTGTAGAGCCAAAGAAACATCCGATAACCAACTTAAACCTTCAGTCTGACCAAACCACTGGGCAATAGTACCAGGAAATAAGATAACACTCGAGGCAAAAATTGCAGGAATTACACCAGCCATATTCAATTTCAATGGTAAGTGAGTGCTTTGCGCAGCAAAAACCTTACGGCCTTGTTGACGTTTTGCGTAGTTAACGACGATACGACGTTGACCACGTTCAACAAATACTACAAACGCAGTAGTTGCAAAAACGATAACAATTAATGCTAATAACACTAGAAGGTGAATTTCACCTTGACGTGCTTGCTCAGCTGTTTGCCCGATTGCCGATGGCAACCCAGCGATAATACCTACAAAGATAATGATAGAAATACCATTACCAATACCGCGCTCAGTAATTTGCTCACCTAGCCACATAAGGAACATAGTTCCTGTCACTAAACTTACAACTGCCGTTACATAGAAGCTAAGACCTGCATTTTCAACAAGTCCTGGCATCATAGTTGGCAAACCGGTTGCAATACCAATTGCTTGGAACGTACCTAAAACCAAAGTACCGTAGCGTGTATACTGGTTAATCTTGCGACGACCAGACTCACCCTCTTTCTTTAGCTCAGCTAAAGGAGGATGAACTACCGTAAGCAATTGGATAATAATAGACGCAGAAATATACGGCATTATACCCAATGCAAAGATAGAAGCACGCTCAAGCGCACCACCAGAGAACATGTTAAACATTTCAATGATGGTACCCTTTTGCTGTTCGAATAAATCAGCTAGGACAGCGGCGTCAATACCAGGAATTGGAACAAAAGAGCCTGCACGGAACACTAAAATAGCGCCTAAAACAAATAGTAAACGAGTTTTAAGTTCGCTTAAATTGCTTCCTTGTGCCGCTTTCGGATCTAACCCTGGTTTCTTAGCCATTGCCTATTATTCCTCGATTTTTCCGCCCGCCGCTTCGATTGCAGCACGAGCACCTTTAGTAACACCAAGGCCTTGTACTGTAACTGAGCGAGAGATTTCACCAGATAGAACTACTTTTGCAAACTTAACAGTGTTTACAAGTAGACCTGCCTGTTTCAACGTTTCTAGTGTCACGATATCGCCTTCTACTTGTGCGATTTCGTTCAGACGAACTTCACCGGTAACAAGAGATTTACGAGATGTGAAACCAAATTTTGGTAAACGTTGTTTTAAAGGCATTTGACCGCCTTCAAAACCAGGACGTACTGTACCGCCTGAACGAGATTTTTGACCTTTGTGACCGCGGCCACCTGTCTTACCTAGTCCAGAACCGATACCACGGCCTACACGTTTAGCAGCAGGTTTTGAACCAGCTGCTGGAGATAGAGTATTAAGTTTCATTATTACCCCTCAACCTTAACCATGTAGTAAACTTTATTAACCATACCACGTACTGCTGGAGTATCTTCCAACTCAACAGTATGACCGATGCGACGCAGACCTAGGCCTGTTAGTGTTGCACGGTGCTTTGGTAAACGGCCAATTGCACTTTTGGTTTGAGTTACTTTAATCGTTTTAGTAGCCATGCTGAATTACCCCAGAATATCACTAACGTTTAAACCACGCTTAGCTGCGATTTGCTCAGGAGAGTTCATGCTCTCTAGTGCATCCATCGTAGCGCGGACAACGTTAATTGGGTTAGTTGAGCCGTAAGCTTTTGATAGTACGTTCTGTACACCAACAACTTCTAACACGGCACGCATTGCACCACCTGCGATGATACCAGTACCTTCAGATGCTGGTTGCATGTATACCTTAGAACCAGAATGACGGCCCTTAACAGGATGCTGCAGAGTGTTACCTTTTAATTGGATTTCGCTGATATTGCGACGTGCTTTTTCCATAGCTTTTTGAATAGCTGCTGGAACTTCACGTGCTTTACCATAGCCGAAACCAACACGACCATTACCATCACCAACAACTGTTAGTGCTGTAAAGCTAAAGATGCGACCACCTTTAACTACTTTTGAAACACGGTTTACTGCGATTAGCTTTTCGTTCAGATCACCGGTTTGAGATTCTACTTTTGACATAATCTTTACCCTTAGAACTGTAGACCAGCTTCACGAGCTGCGTCAGCTAGTGCTGCAACACGACCATGGTATTGGAAACCGCTACGGTCAAAAGAAATTTTAGTAATTCCTTTCTCTACCGCACGTTCTGCAACTAATTTACCAATTAGTTGAGCTGCTTCTTTATTACCACCGTTGTTAACTTGGGCAATCACTTCTTTTTCTAATGTAGAAGCGCTTGCTACGACTTGTGCGTCTGCTGTAATTACCTGCGCGTAAGTATGGCGAGGTGTACGGTTGATCACAAGACGAGTTGCACCAAGATCTTGCAATTTCTTACGTGTGCGGGTAGCACGACGAAGACGAGATGCTTTCTTATCCATAGTCTTACCTTACTTTTTCTTCGCTTCTTTACGACGCACATTTTCATCAGCGTAACGAACACCTTTACCTTTGTAAGGCTCTGGTGGACGGAATGCACGAATCTCTGCAGCTACTTGGCCTACAACTTGTTTGTCAGCACTTTCTAATACGATTTCTGTTTGGCTAGTAGCCGTTGCAGATACCGATTTAGGTAAAGTGTAAACAACAGGGTGTGAAAAACCTAAAGTTAGGTTGATTTCTTGACCTTTAACTTGTGCACGGTAACCAACACCTTGAAGAAGAAGAGTCTTCTTAAAGCCTTCAGTTACACCTACAACCATGTTGTTAACGTTAGCACGTGCAGTACCTGCTTGTGCCCATGCGCCAGATACACCTTCAACAGGTGCAAATGTTAGTACGCCATCTTCTAATTTAACAACAACAGCATCATTAAGAGTACGAACTAGTTCGCTTTTACCACCTTTTACAGTGATCTCTTGACCGTTTACTTTAACTTCTACGCCAGCAGGAACAGTAATCGGTGCCTTAGCTATACGAGACATAGATTACTCCTTAAGATACGTAACAGATGATCTCACCGCCGATGCTTGCATTACGCGCAGCTCGGTCAGTCATTACACCTTGAGAAGTTGAAACAATCGCAATACCTAAACCAGCCATAACCTTAGGAAGATCGTTTGCACCTTTATAGATACGAAGACCTGGACGGCTTACTCGTTTAATAGTATCGATTACTTTTTTGCCTTCGAAGTACTTTAAAGTAACTTCTAATTCAGGCTTTGTGTCACCAGCAACAGCGAAATCTGAAATGTAACCTTCAGCTTTAAGCACAGTTGCAATTGCAACTTTTTGCTTAGAAGAAGGCATCTTAACAGATACTTTGCTTGCTGCTTGACCGTTACGAATACGCGTTAGCATATCCGAAATAGGATCTTGCATGCTCATAACTATTTACTCCGTGATTAATTTGATTACCAACTGGCTTTTTTCAGGCCAGGGATTTCTCCGCGCATCATATGCTCACGAACCTTAATACGGCTCATGCCAAATTTACGAAGATAACCATGTGGACGACCAGTAACGTTACAACGGTTACGTTGACGTACTGAACTTGAATCACGAGGTAGCGATTGAAGCTCTAACACTGCATTCCAACGATCTTCGTCAGATGTATTTACATTGTTAATAGTTGCTTTTAATGCCGCACGCTTTTCAGCGAACTTAGCAACTAACTTCTCACGTTTTACTTCACGCGCTTTCATTGATTGTTTAGCCATTTTCTAACTCCTTACTTACGGAATGGGAAGTTGAACGCAGACAAAAGTGCGCGTGCTTCTTCGTCAGACTTAGCTGAAGTAGTAATTGTGATATCTAAACCACGTACTTTATCAACTTTATCGTAATCGATTTCAGGGAAAATGATTTGCTCACGTACACCCATAGAGTAGTTACCACGACCATCAAATGACTTAGCATTTAGGCCACGGAAATCACGTACACGCGGGATAGCGATTGTTACCAAACGCTCAAAGAAATCCCACATACGCTCTCCACGTAGTGTTACTTTACAACCAATCGGGTAGCCTTCACGAATTTTGAAGCCTGCCACAGAGCGGCGTGCTTTAGTGATCATTGGCTTTTGACCTGAGATTGCTGCCATATCTGACGCAGCGTGCTCTAGGACTTTTTTATCAGCCAGTGCTTCACCAACACCCATGTTTAGGGTGATTTTCTCTATTCGAGGGACTTGCATGACAGACGTATAGTCGAATTGCTTTTGCAAATCAGACACCACGTTGTCTTTATAGAAATCATGCAGTTTCGCCATCGTAAACTCCAGTTACTTCACAAGTTCATTATTAGACTTGAAGAAACGAACTTTTTTGCCGTCTTCTAATCTAAAACCAACACGATCTGCTTTACTCGTTGCCGAGTTGTAGATCGCAACATTTGATACTTCAATTGGTGCATTTTGTTCAATGATACCACCAGTCACACCCGCTTGAGGGTTTGGCTTTTGGTGTTTCTTCTGAACATTTACACCTTCAATAATTACTTTACCGTTAGCTAAAACTTGAGAAACTTTCCCAGTTTTACCTTTATCTTTACCGGCAATAACAATTACTTCATCGTCACGTTTAATTTTTGCTGCCATTTTCGGTTCCTTACAGTACTTCTGGCGCCAGTGAAACAATCTTCATGAAATTTTCATTTCGAAGTTCACGGGTTACAGGGCCAAAGATACGTGTACCGACTGGCTGGTTGTTTGCATTCAAGATAACCGCAGCGTTGCGATCAAAACGAATAACAGAACCATCGGGACGACGTACACCTTTTCTGGTACGCACTACCACAGCTGAATGAACATCACCTTTTTTGATTTTACCGCGAGGAATTGCTTCCTTCACAGAAACTTTGATGATGTCACCGATTGCTGCATAACGGCGATGCGAGCCACCAAGGACCTTAATACACATTACGCGTCGAGCGCCACTATTGTCGGCGACATCTAGCACACTTTGCATTTGGATCATTATAGTGCTCCGCTATTTACTATTGATACTCTCTAATGAGTCGTGTTCCCTTTTTTCAGGGAGCGGCATCATACCACCAACTTTCTTAGAAAGATAGTCTAAAAAAACGGCACTCATCAAATGAGTACCGTTTCGCTTATGTAAACAAACTTAACTAACTGAAAACAGTTACTTATGCTTTGCTTACGATTTTAGCCAATGTCCAAGATTTATTCTTAGATAGAGGACGACATTCAGTAATTTCTACGTAGTCGCCTTCATTACATTGGTTTGTTTCATCATGTGCTTGAAGCTTAGTAGTACGCTTCATGAATTTACCGTATAACGGGTGCTTCACTTTACGTTCAATAGCTACAACGATAGATTTTTCCATCTTTGCACTGATTACTTTACCTTGAAGAGTACGAGTGTTTTTATCGCTCATTACGCACCTGCCTTCTGATTTAGTACAGTCTTAACACGGGCAATGTCACGACGCACTTGTTTAATTGAGTGCGGCTTTTCTAACTGACCTGTGTTTAACTGCATACGTAAGTTAAATTGCTCACGTAATAAGTTTAGAAGTTCAGCATTAAGCTCTTCAACGCTTTTTTCTTTAAGTTCGTTAGCTTTCATTACATCACCTTACGAGTTACGAAAGTTGTTGCCACTGGCAATTTAGCTGCTGCAAGAGCAAATGCTTCACGAGCTAATGCTTCTGGAACACCTTCCATTTCATAAAGAACTTTACCTGGTTGAGTTTGAGCAACCCAATATTCCACGTTACCTTTACCTTTACCTTGACGAACCTCTAACGGTTTGCTGGTAATCGGCTTATCAGGAAACACACGGATCCAGATTTTACCTTGACGTTTAACATGACGAGTCATTGCACGACGTGCTGCTTCGATTTGACGAGCAGTAATTCGACCACGACCAGTTGCTTTTAGTCCAAATTCGCCAAAGCTGACTTCCGCACCTTTAGAAAGACCACGGTTGCGGCCTTTCATCATTTTACGGAACTTCATACGTTTTGGTTGCATCATAGCGTATTTCTCCTACTTACCGCGACCTTTGCGTTTTGGTTTAGCTGGCTGTTCTTCTTGTTGAAGTGGTAAACCACCAAGAATTTCACCTTTAAAGATCCAAACCTTAACGCCAATGATACCGTAAACAGTCAATGCTTCTGATGTTGAGTAATCAATATCGGCACGAAGAGTATGTAGCGGCACACGGCCTTCACGATACCATTCGTCACGAGCGATTTCTGCACCACCAAGACGACCACTAACTTGAACTTTGATACCTTTAGCGCCTAGACGCATAGCATTTTGTACCGCACGCTTCATAGCACGACGGAACATAACACGACGCTCTAACTGAGAAGAGATTGAATCTGCTACTAGTTTTGCGTCAAGTTCAGGTTTACGAACTTCTGAGATATTGATTTGAGCTGGAACGCCGGCCATTTTAGCAATAGCTGTGCGTAGCAATTCAACATCTTCGCCTTTCTTACCGATTACAACACCAGGACGAGCTGTGTGAATAGTCACACGTACGCTTTTCGCTGGACGTTCAATAGTAATTTTAGACAAAGAAGCATTTTTCAATTTCTCTGTTAAGAATTTACGGATTTGAAAATCACTGTATAAGTTATCTGCAAAATCGTTTTTGCCTGCATACCAAGTAGAGCTAAATGCTTTAGTGATACCTAGGCGAATACCGTTAGGATGAACTTTCTGTCCCATTGTTTAACCCCTGTCTGATACCACTACTGTGATATGGCAAGAACGCTTCATAATGCGATCGGCACGGCCTTTCGCACGCGGCATGATACGCTTCATTGTTGGACCTTCGTCTACACAAATTTTTGTGATAACTAGCTCATCAACATCAGCGCCTTCATTATGCTCAGCGTTTGCAATTGCAGAATCTACAACTTTTTTAACCAATACAGCAGCTTTCTTAGGGCTGTATGATAAAAGTTCTAGTGCTTTTTCTACTGGAAGACCACGTACTTGGTCTGCTACCAGGCGCGCTTTCTGTGCTGAAGAACGAGCATATAAATGTTTAGCTAAAGCTTCCATAATAACCTCTATTTCTTCGCTTTCTTATCCGCAGCATGGCCACGGTAAGTACGCGTTGGTGCAAATTCACCCAGTTTGTGACCGATCATTTCATCAGTTACAAATACTGGCACGTGTTGACGCCCGTTATGGACAGCGATAGTTAGACCAATCATATCTGGAATGATCATTGAGCGACGAGACCAAGTCTTAATAGGCTTTTTCTCGTTGCTGTCAACCGCTTTCTCTACCTTCTTCAGCAAGTGTAGGTCAATGAAAGGACCCTTCTTGAGAGAACGTGGCATGGCGATACCTCTGCTTATTTCTTATTACGACGACGAACAATATACTGATCAGTTTTCTTGTTCTTACGAGTTTTGTAACCCTTAGTTGGAACACCCCAAGGAGAAACAGGATGACGACCACCACTTGTTTTACCTTCACCACCACCATGTGGGTGATCTACTGGGTTCATTACAACACCACGTACGGTAGGACGAACACCACGCCAACGCGTAGCACCAGCTTTACCTAGTTGACGTAGCATATGTTCTGCATTACCAACTTCACCGATTGTTGCACGACACTCAGCAGGGATTTTACGCATTTCACCACTACGTAAACGTAGAGTAACGTAAGCACCATCACGAGCTATAATTTGGCTGTAAGAACCAGCTGAACGTGCAATTTGTGCACCTTTAGCAGGCTTCATTTCTACAGCGTGTACTGTTGTACCTACTGGGATGTTACGCATTGGTAAGCAGTTACCCGCTTTAATCGCCGCATCTTCACCAGATTGGATAACATCACCAGCAACCATGCCTTTAGGGGCAAGGATGTAACGACGTTCACCATCAGCATAAAGTACTAGTGCAATGTTTGCACTACGGTTTGGATCATATTCCAAACGCTCAACTTTTGCTGGGATACCATCTTTATTACGTTTAAAGTCAACAATACGGTAATGATGTTTATGACCACCACCAATATGTCTAACCGTAATACGACCGCCATTATTACGACCACCAGATTTAGATTTTGACTCTAAAAGTGGTGCGTATGGCTTGCCTTTATGCAGATCGTTGTTTACCACTTTAACTAAGTGGCGACGACCTGGAGACGTAGGCTTACATTTTACAATAGCCATCTATAATTCCTCTACTCAGCGCCATCGAAACTAATATCTGCACCTTCAGCCAGAGTAACGTATGCTTTTTTCCAGTCGCTACGGCGACCCATACGTTGACCTGTACGCTTGGTTTTACCCTTCACGTTTAGTGTGCGAACACCAGTAACTTCAACATCAAATAACTTCTGAACTGCCGCTTTGACTTCTGCTTTAGTCGCAGTACCTGCAACTTTGAATACCATAGTGTTATGGTTTTCAGCAGACAAAGTTCCCTTCTCAGAGATATGCGGAGCTAGAATAACTTGCAGTAAACGTGCTTCACTGATCATGCTAGGCTCTCCTCAATCTTTTTCACTGCATCAGCAGTTACTAAAACTTTATCAAACGCGATAAGGCTAACTGGGTCAATGCCTTGAACATCACGAACGTCAACTTTGTATAAGTTACGCGCTGCTAAGAATAGATTTTCATCTAATTCTTCAGTGATGATTAACACATCTTTAAGATCCAGGTCTTTTAATTTAGCTGCAAGCTCTTTAGTTTTAGGAGCCTCAACAGTAAATTTCTCGACAACGATTAGACGATCCTGACGAACTAACTCAGAAAGAATACTTCTTACTGCACCGCGGTACATTTTTTTGTTAACTTTCTGGCTATGGTCCTGTGGACGAGCTGCGAAAGTTACACCACCACCAACCCAAATTGGGCTGCGGATTGTACCTGCACGTGCGCGGCCAGTACCCTTTTGACGCCATGGCTTCTTACCGCCACCACGAACTTCACTACGGGTTTTCTGAGCGCGAGTACCTTGACGAGCACCAGCTGCATATGCAACGACTACCTGATGTACAAGGGCTTCGTTGTATTCACGTCCAAAGGTAGTGTCAGAAACTTCAAGAGCACTTTGTGCATCTTTCAATACCAATTCCATTACTAACTCCTCGGCTATGCTTTAACAGCAGGTTTGATGAATACGTTGCCATTTTTCGCACCAGCTACTGCACCTTTAACGAGCAGTAAGTTGCGTTCAATGTCTACGCGTACAACTTCAAGGTTTTGAGTCGTAACACGCTCAGCACCCATGTGACCAGCCATTTTCTTGCCTTTAAATACGCGTCCAGGTGTTTGACATTGGCCAATTGAACCTGGAGCACGGTGGCTTATAGAGTTACCGTGAGTCGCATCTTGCATAGAGAAGTTCCAACGCTTAACGCCGCCTTGGAAGCCTTTACCTTTAGATTGACCAGTAACATCTACTTTATTAATTTCGTTGAATAGCTCAACGCTTAGCTCAGCACCGACTTTGATATCTGCACCTTCGTTGTCATCAAGAGTAAACTCCCAAAGACCACGGCCAGCTTCTACACCTGCTTTCGCAAAGTGACCAGCTTCTGGCTTGTTTACACGGCTTGCTTTTTTAGAGCCAGCTGTTACTTGAATAGCTTGGTAGCCATCAGTATCAAGTGTTTTAACTTGAGTAACACGATTTGGTGAACATTCAAGAACTGTAACTGGGATAGAAACACCATCTTCAGTAAAGATGCGAGTCATACCAACTTTACGACCTACTAGACCGATTGTCATTACGATAACTCCTTTCTAACCCAAGCTGATTTGAACATCAACGCCAGCAGCTAAATCTAGCTTCATTAGTGCGTCAACAGTCTTTTCAGTTGGTTCTACGATATCAATCAAGCGCTTGTGAGTACGAATCTCATACTGATCACGTGCATCTTTGTTTACATGCGGTGATGTTAGTACTGTGAAACGCTCTTTACGAGTAGGTAGTGGAATAGGACCACGTACCTGAGCACCTGTGCGCTTTGCAGTTTCAACGATCTCCGCCGTTGATTGATCGATCAACTTGTGATCAAAAGCTTTAAGGCGGATACGGATTCTTTGGTTCTGCATGGACCAAAACTCCTAGTTAAAAATACAACATACAAATATACACCTGACAATCTATCCTAGATAGATCTCAAGTGTATATTCAAACTAGTAGCTCCCCAATCGGGAGACATTTTCGATAACCAATATTCTTATCTGGCTATGGGCTTAAAAACCCACCTGCCTTATTGGCAAGTGCGCGTATAATACACTATCCGTGGACTATGGCAAGCACTTCTTACTGTTTTGTGTAAAAAATATGCAAAAGGATCTGCAAGTGACTTTTCAACAATAGATCCCACCCTTACTAGACTGTGTTGTTGTTTTTTATGTTACATTTTACCTTTATTTACTACTTTTTAACCAATTAGGATCTCCTGTGTCTGCTCACCTGCACTTATACCAACAACAGAAACAACTAGCTGAACGAGCCAACCATAGACAGTTAATGTGCTTACAAGGTAGTCAAACTTGGTGCTTTACACAGACACAACAGATACTCGAACAACAAACAGAAGACTACCATTGGTGTGGTCAAGCCCCCTCCTCTATGAGGAGTATTCCTTATGCTCAGCTATTAGGCCAAGATATTGCGCTATTGATATTAAATATGCAGCAAGGGTTTGATGCGAATATGTTTGCCGCAGCAGAAGGTGCAGTTTGTGGAGGTGGCGTGATTATTGTGCTACTACCAAGTGAAATACAAGATAACTTCTTGCGCTATATAAAGGCAGCATTTAATAAACATGCTTTTCCCTGTATCAGCAAACATATCAGCAGTGCACCTTTTATTGACCAGCAGGCCAGCCACAATCCAGAACATCAAGCTGTACAGTTAAATCTAGATGAACAGCAACAAGCGATTCAAGATATTATCAAAACGCAAACCGGTCATCGTAGAAGACCCTTAGTGTTAACCGCTAATCGTGGTCGAGGTAAGTCTGCTGCATTAGGTATCGCAGCCGCTACCCTTATTAATCAAGGTGTAAGTAATATTTTAGTTTGTGCGCCTAGCAAGCAATCTGTGACTACCTTATATAAGCATGCTAAGGCTACACTTAAAGTCGCCACTGATTTTTCACTTCTAACCTTTATTGCGCCTGATGCTCTTTATGACGAACAACCTAAATGTGACCTGTTAATTATTGATGAAGCAGCCGCTATTCCTCTAAAGCTACTAATTACCTTTGCTAAACGTTATTCACGAGTGATTTTTTCTAGTACACAATTTGGATATGAAGGTTCAGGACGTGGTTTTGCGTTACGCTTTCAACAACAGTTACAGCAAATAGCGCCAGAGTGGCGTAGTCACCATTTATCTCAAGCTATTCGATGGGCAAATCATGATCCGGTTGAAGCCTTTACTTTATCGACCTTATGCTTAGTCGATGATGAAAACAAAAATCAAGAATTCAGCAGTGATAACCCAACAATCGGTTTAGTTGCCTCAGCGCAATTATTACAATCACCTAGATTACTTAAGCAGATATTTTCATTATTGGTCAGTGCACATTACCAAACTAAACCTTCTGACTTATCCGCGCTATTAAATGATCCAGATTTATCAATCGTAGTGATGCAACAGTCACAACAAGTATTAGCAGTCGCCCTGATTAATCATGAAGGTGGATTTTCTCAAAGTATCAGTGAACAAATATATCAAGGTAAGCGACGTCCTAAGGGTCACTTGGTTGCGCAATCACTCACTTTTCACAGTGGTTTTGAACATGCCGCAATACAGTGCTACGCGAGAATACAACGTATTGCCGTTCAACCTCAATTACAAGGCAAAACCTTAGGCAGTGAATTGATTAACTGGATAACAAACTGGGCTATTCAACAAGAGTTTGACCATCTATGTGCAAGTTTTTCAGCTGATCAGCGACTGCTAGCGTTTTGGTTAAAGCAAGGGATGCAAGTATTACGCATTGGCACTAAACGAGATAAAAGCAGTGGACAACATTCGTTCATGGTCAATTTACCCATTAGTGAACCAGGTAAACAATTACATCAATCCATTCACCACGCATTTACACAGCAAGTAAAAGTGCAACTTCCTAGACAACTACAACAATTGGAGCCTGGTCTAATCCAAGTATTATGGCCACAATTAATAGATAAAAGTACATCGACTGATATTGTGAATGCATTATCTGCTTATATAAATGCCAATCGCAGCTATGAAAATGTAGAATATTTACTTATTGAGTTAATTTACCATTGTTCATTAACAGCATTAACTCAACAACAGCAAGATTGTATCATTGCAAAAGTAATTCAAAACCAGAGTTGGGCGAACTTAGTAAAGCAATATAAATTCACCGGACAAAAACAAGCACAAGCATATATAAAAGACTGTATCTGCGAGCTACTTACTCACAACCAAGAGACAACACATCATAATGAGACTTGATAAATTTATCTGTGAATCAACAGAACTGACACGAAGCGAAGCTAAAAATGTTATCCGTAAAGGCATGATCAATAATCAAGCAGGTACGTTACGCAGCGGCGCTTACAAAGTGACAGCCGATGATGTTATCGAAATGAAAGGACAAGTACTCAACATTCGTGGGTTTCGTTACCTTATGTTGAATAAACCACCTGGTTTCATCAGCTCTAATGTTGATGAACAGATGCCTAGCTTATTAAACTTAATTGAAATTGAGAAAAAGCAAAACGTATTTATTGCAGGCAGATTAGATGCAGATACCTCAGGCTTAGTATTAATCACCGATGATGGCCAATGGTCACACCAAGTGACTAGCCCACGCAAAAAATGTGAAAAACGCTATCGTGTTCATTTACAAGAACCCGTTGACCAAAGTACCGTTGAACAGTTCGCTAAAGGTATACAGTTAAAAAGCGAACCACAACCTTGTTTACCAGCCAAACTTGAACTGCTCACAGAAACAGAAGTGCTATTAACCATTAGCGAAGGTAAATACCACCAAGTAAAACGTATGTTTGCTGCAGTAGGCAACTTTGTTACTGAATTACACCGTGAACAAATTGGCGCAGTACAACTAGACCCTGAACTAGCATTAGGTGAATCGCGCTTTTTAACGGAGAAAGAGATCAATGGATTCAAATAAATCATTTAATGAACAGTGCTATGCATTATTAATGCAAATTCCACGCGGTAAAGTGGTGACCTATGCAGATATAGCACATCAACTTGGTGGTAAAGCTTATCAAGCAGTAGGTAATGCAATGGCCAGCAACCCAACGCCAATCATAGTACCTTGTCATCGAGTGGTGAATAGTAATGGCGCTATAGGTAAGTTTGCATTGGGGACCGCTAAGAAAATTGCCTTGCTTAAAGAGGAAGGTATATTAATAGATGAAAATAAAGAGATCGCGAAAATCGTTAACCTAGCTAAACAACGCCATACTTTTTAATCTCATTGCTGAACAATAATAGAAAGGTAGTATCACCCTGCCCTTCTATTACTTACCTTATATCAATTACATTAAGCGCTTTCAGCTAATAAGGTTTCTAAACAATGATCTGAAATACCATAGTAGTCTTTAATATCTGCAATTTGCTTTAATAACTGCTGTTGCTCTTTTTCATTAACCTTGTCTTTCTTAACAGCCAAAATCATTTTATTCTTATTGGTATGCTCTAAGCTAATAAATTCAAACACTTTAGTGGTATAGCCATTAGCTTCTAATAATAACGCACGTAGTGAATCCGTTACCATTTCCGCTTGTTGACCTAAATGAACGCCATACTGCAACATAGGTTGAAACAACTCAGGGCTTTGCATCTGTGGACGAATCTGTTTATGGCAACATGGAGAGCACATAATAATACTGGCATTCGCTCTAATACCATAATGAATAGCATAGTCAGTAGCTACATCACAGGCATGTAAGGCAATCATCACATCAGTCTGCTTAGGTGCATGGGTTTTAACATCACCACATACAAAGTCTAAACCCTGATGATCTAACGTTTGTGCTGCTTCATTACATAAGTCTGCTAATGCTTGACGTAACTCAACACCCGTCACTTGCGCATCATTGTTTAGGGTATGACGAAGATAATCGTGAATAGCAAAAGTTAAGTAACCTTTACCAGATCCAAAATCAACAACATTTAATGGTGTGCTTTTATCATGAGGCGAAACCTCTAATGCTTGACTGAATATCTCAATGAACTTATTAATCTGCTTCCATTTGTTAGACATAGCAGGAATTAATTTATGCTGCTTATCAGTCACTTTAAGTGCAGTTAAAAATGGGCGTTGAATATCGACAAAGCGATTCTTTTGTCGGTTATGCGTTGCAGCCACTGCTTGCCCTTGTTTTGCCTTATGATGAGAAATTTTAAGTTTGCCTTTTTTACTAAACTCAATTTGTACTTCAACGTTAGATAATGTCAGGTAAGCACTTTTAAAATCTTCACCCACTAATTGATTAATCTCATTTAATGCAGCTGCGTAAGAATGGTTTTTAGTAATATGATTAGTTTGATGCTCATAAACAAAACTCAATACAGGTTCATTTTGTAATGTTATTGGGCGAATACTAAGTCGGTTTAAGCTTTTGTCTGCCCCTCTATATTTACTTAATAGCAACTTCACCATCTGATTATCATTAAGGCTTTGTGATAGTAAATGGTAAAAATCTTCAAGGGTATTAAGTACAACAGATGACATAGTAATTTCCAAACAATCTAAAAGGCATATTGCTGTAGTTTAACAGTTAAGCAATTCGAATACAGATGCTCTTTTATAATCAATTAAATAAACCTATAATAAATACATTTAGTTTGCTTTATTTTGACAATTAAGAGAAAATTACTTGATGTCATATGGCATAAGTTTCTCATATAAAATAGGACTTTACATTGAAACAACTAATAACATTAGGGCTTATAGGAGCTGCATTATCAACGTCAGTAATTGCAGATGAATTTAGCGGTGCAAGAATTGGTTTAGGATACTCTGAAATCGAGCTAGAGGATGAAGATGCAGGCGACGGATTCAAAATTGAAGTTGGCTATGACTTTAATAAAATTATTGGTATAAATTTGTCTTATGAAATGACTACTGATACTGAAGATGGTATTGATATAGAAAATAAAGCTGCTAGATTAGGTGCCGACTTAGGTTATGCTTTTAATACTGGAGAAAGCTTTTTCATCAAGCCCTATATTACAGGTGGAGTGCAATCTTTTAACTCTGAAGTAGAAGGTTTTAGTTTTATAGATGATACGACTTCTTATTATGGTTTAGGGTTACGCATGCAGTATCAAAATTTTTATACTGATATCAGCTTTAATAAATCAGAAGTAAATTTTGAATTCTTAGATCTAATTGATGAAGAAATCGAATTAACTCAAACTAATATCACTATCGGTTATAAGTTTTAGATAACCAAATGACCCTAAATATAAGTAAATATTTAGGGTCAACTATACCTCACTACAAATCGTCCTTGTTACTTCCTTCCCCCCACTCAGCAACAACTAAACTTTTTATGAATGATAATTGATATCACTCCTGTTTTAGTTGATAATAGGTATCGTTTCGTTATTCGTATTTGGGGTGTTTTTTTATGTATCGTTATCTCTGTGCAGGACTGTTATCAGTAGCGATCCATTTTTTAATTTTTTCGCCTTTGCTAGATCAACCTGCAATGGCTATTCCACTCTCTCAACAAACGCAAAGTGTGAGTATTAGCTTTACTAAACCAGCCAAAGTTGAACCTAAAAAAGTAGAGCCACCAACACCGCCAGTTGTTGAAGCAAAAGAAGTAGTTAAACCAACACCTAAACCGGTAGCCAAAAAACCAGTCAAACCGACTGAGAAAAAGCGTATTGTTAAACAAAAAACCAAACCAAAAGAGATCAAAAAAGAGACTCCTAAGCCGGTTCAAAAGGTTGTTAAAAAGCAACCAACACCAAAAAAAGAACCAAAGAAAGTAGTCGAACCGCCAAAAGAAGTGGTCAAATCAACACCTGCTCCTCCTGCACCTGTACTCAAAGATAAAATCGAGATCACTAAAGAAAAAGTGGCTCAACAAAGCAATGAGTTACAAAGTAAACCACAATTAATACAAAAAAGTCGCTTTTTAAGTACACCTAAACCACCAAAGTATCCTCGTATGGCAAAACGCAGAGGAATAGAGGGGACTGTTACCTATGAAGTCTGGTTAGATGAAAAAGGCAAGCAGACGAAATTATTATTAAAAGACTCATCGGGTGCAAAAGTGCTTGATGTAGCGGCACTAAAAGCCATTAAAAAATGGGAGTTCTCTCCTCATATTGTTAACGGCAAACGTATTGCTCACCGAATTTACATACCTATTAGTTTTCAACTGGATTAATCATGACCTTATTTACTATTTTACAAGAACAACTAGGCTTAATGACTTGGCCTCTTATTATTTGCTCTGTACTGACATTAATGATCATTAGTGAGCGTTTATTAAAACTGATCAGTTCAGGCTCATTAAGCAAAAAAGAGATCATTAAAATCCTAGAGCATCACGACCCAAAACAAACTGAGAAATTACAATCCTTAAGCATTCGTTTAAAAACTGAGAAAAATCTCGCAAAACGTGGCATGTCGATGTTATTTGCTCACCAACACTTTAGCCAACAACTACGTGAAGACACCGCGAGTATCTGGGTACAAGATAAACGCCAAGAACTTCGCAGTGGATTAAAAATGCTAGCGCTGATCGGCATGATCAGTCCGTTACTAGGTTTACTTGGTACGGTACTGGGCTTAATCGAAATGTTTAAAGCCATTGCCTTAACCACAGGTTCAGTGACACCAAATGACCTAGCCGATGGTTTAGGTATTGCTATGCGTACTACCGCTGCCGGTTTATTAGTTGCACTACCAGCTATTTGTGGCGCACAACTATTAGGTTTATGGGCTGATAAAGTAACTTACCGCCTAGAGTTTACACTTAATTTCTGTAATTTATGGCTACAAGGTGTGGACTTCCCTGACCAAAAACGTGCACCAAAAGTAAAAGCGACCAACCAGGAAGTACAATCGTGATACGCAGCCAAGCTAAAAATGAATCTGAGTCAGTACAGGTAGATTTAACGCCGTTATTAGATATTATTTTTATCGTGATGGTGTTTCTAATGCTATCGGCTAATATCAAGCTGCAATCACTACAGGTTGACTTACCCACCACTGATACAAGTGCGGTACAGGTTGTTGATAATAAAGCAGTAACGATAAACATCTTGGCGACTGAGCCACGTTGGGCAATCGATGGTGAAACACTACCAAACTGGGAAGCATTTCAAACACACTTAATTAAAACGGTACAAGAAAAGCCTGATACAGAATGGATTATTGCCGCAGATAAAACCTCCGATGTGCAATATATGGTAAAATTACTGGGTTTTTTACAACAACATAATATTCAAGCGACTCAGCTATTAATCGACGACGAGAAATAGCAGATGAAAAGCCTATTAACTAACTCAGTTAATAGGCTTTACTATTCTTAATACCTTATCACTTTTTCAGATAAATCTGCGCTTCATAACAAACTTCCTAAAAAGTCATACAAATACTAACTTTTTCATTTCATAGCCGTTATTATGTGCCAACAACTCACTTTCAATAACCTGATTAAAGAGACTGAATATGACTAAAACATTAACCCAAGAAGCTTGTACTGCGGCTGCTCAAGAACTACTAGCAAGACGTAAAACCAACATAAAAGGTGATCTGCTTGCTGCAGCAATTCGCCCTACCAACTTAGATGATGCACTAGCAATTCAATTTGCCACTGTACAAGAGAGTGAGAAAGCAATTGGTGGATGGAAATGTTTAGTGCCTCTTGATCCTGAGCAGATGGTGGTGGCACCAGTTTTAGAAGGAACAATACAACAAGGCGAAACTTGTTTAGTAGAATCAACTGAGCCAGGTAAAACGCTTATCGAGCCTGAGATTGCCTTTGTATTAGGTCAAGACTTACCAGCGCGTGATAACGCTTATTCTGACGCTGAAGTCGATGATGCCATCGCATCATGCCATATGGCTTTAGAATTAATGCAACGTCGTTACCTACCTGATGATAATCGTGTGTTCTTTGATAATTTAGCAGACTGCTTATTCAACCAAGGTATTTTTGTTGGCCCAGAAATCACTAAAGAACAAGCATACCATGCGGGTACTATTGATATCACTTTTGAAACAACTGATGAAAATGGCAATACCACAACAACAGGGTATGAAGGTAAGCACCCTAATCTTTCGGCACATAAAGCAGTTTATTGGCTAATCAACTTTATGCGCGAACGAGGTGTTAGCTTCAAAAAGGGTCAAGCAATTATTACTGGCTCTTACGCTGGAGCAATTGAAGTACCAATCAACACTATGGGTGTTACTTACAAAGGTTTAGGAGAATATAAAGTCACCTTTAAGCCTGTGTAACAGAGTCGCTTTGAGCATAACGTTATCAATAACGTTATGCTTTAACTGGCACCTTCACTGATTTTTTAAAGGAAAAACCAGTCACTAATACCGTACCCGCAACAACTAATACCCCACCTAATAACGTATTAAGGCCAATCTCCTCACCTAAAAATAACGATCCCCATAAAATACCAAACAAGGGCACTAAAAAAGTCACAGATAAAGCAGAAGCAGGCCCATCATCCTTTACTAACCTAAAATATAATAAGTAAGCAAGTCCGGTACAAACAATCCCTAAGGTCAATACAGATAAACTAATCGGTAAAGTAATTGGGTCACGGATCGGAATCAAAGGCAATAAAGGCAAGACCACAATCACCGCCGCCCACATGCTGCCATGGGCATTTTCAAAGGGAGCAACAACAGGCGCAACTTTAGTATAATTAGCCGAGAATCCATACATCATTGCAGCCGCTAAACACGCTAAAATAGCCCATACACCTTGCTCGCCTAATGTTAAGGCTTGATGACCAACCAATACCGTTACGCCAAATATCCCCAATAATAAGCCCATACTCGCTTTTAATTTAATACGTTCTTTTTGCCAAATACTGGCAATCACCGCTCCAAATAAAGGCGCTGTAGAATTAAGGATCGCTAGGGTTGACGCATTTAAGGTTTGCGCTGCATAGGCAAACATCAAAAAAGGAAAAGCAGTATTAAAGGCGCCGACAATAAAGAAGTGTTTAATATTCGACATAAAGGCTAATGTTCTACGTAAATAACAGCTGATCAATAGTAAACACAATGCAGCTGCTAAAACGCGACCTTCAATCAGATACGCTGCGCCTAAGCTATTTGCCGTTAAACGCATAAATAGAAACGAACCGCCCCACATTGAAGCTAATAAAACTAACCGTAAAACGCTTGCCAGTGACATGGATTATCCTTAAAAAATGCAAATGCCAATCACACCAATCCAGTGATCTATTCTTTAATATAATTGGTATGGAATCTAAGTTAGTATGAACATAGTAAAATAATAAAGGAGAAACTAATGCTCATATTTTATATTGTTTGTGGTGTAGTTGTTTTTGGACTTTCTAGCTTTTTATTTCACCGTAATCGTAAAGCCGTTTACCGTCGCCGCATCATTCGTGATCTCAGTAAAGAAACACAACAAAGCCCCTACCTTTTATCTCCTGAGCAGGAACAACAAATTAAACAGTGTTTTTTAAATGGAGTAACACGAGAAGAGTGCGTTAGATTATTAATGTCTGAGCATTAATCAAAAAGCCTAAACACTGCCTTCGTTTTCTACCACTAGAATTCTTGCCTCACCTACCGGGCAAGCAACATGCTCGGTACCAATACTCGCGTAAAATATATCACCGCTTTCTAATAACACGCTTTGCTGTATGCCTTGTTCTTTATAATGCATATTAACAACACCATCGAGCACAACAAAGACCTCTTGGCCATCATTTACATGCCATTTATAAGCTTGATCCGTCCAATGCAAACGGGTGGTGATCCCATTCATATTGGCAATATCTTTAGCGCCCCAAGCGCGATCTGCTGTAAACTGTTTGCCTCTGATAATATCCATTTATCGCCTTATTAATCCTATTAATCTTGGTCGCGTTTATCTTCGAGCTTACCTTGTATCACTTGCTGATCATCGTCATCGGTTTTTACCCATTCCGCTTCAACATCAATAATATCCTTATCACGGTTAGTCAGCTTAATAGTCGCTAAACCCACCAGTAAAAAACCATTAGCAAAGGTACCGATAAACAAAGTCGGAAAAATCAAAATTCTAGGAGCAAAAAACAGTAATAAAATACCAATAATGACAGTACCAAAACAGAAACCAATCCAGGTAATACCTACGGAGATAGCTGCTATCCATAACATCACGCCAATAATAACTTGTATCCAACCTTTTATCATGGGAGCCTTATTTTATTAATATATGTAAGATTTTTTGAAATACAAAGCTTAGGTTACTCTCTATCTAATAGGAACAAAAGCAATGTTTAAATGAAAAGGATACTGAGGTGGCAATTATATTGAGGGAAGGCAGTAAGAAAAACGTAACTGCTTGCATTACAAACAGTCACGTTAATAGATTAGGATTTAAAAAGCAGCTTCGATAGTTCCTTTGTAAGTTTTTTCTAAGAATTGACGTGTTGCTTCAGACTGGAATATTTCAACGAATTTTTTGTAAGTTGCATTATCTTTATCTTCTACACGCGCAGCAATGTTCATTACCGCAAACTCAGCATCTTTCGCTTCTAAATAAATACCTTGTTCTTTTGGACTTAACCCAGCAGACATCACATAGTTCATAGTAATCACAGATGCATCAACATCATCTAATGTACGTGGTAATTGTGCTGCTTCTACTTCAACAAACTCAAAGTTTTTAGGATTTTCAACAACATCGTATACCGTCGTTTTTGAATCTGCATCAGGCTTTAAGGTAATTAAACCTGCATCAGCTAATAACAATAACGCACGACCGCCGTTGGTTGGATCATTAGGTATAGAGATACGTGCATTTTCAGGTAAATCAGTAACTGATTTATATTTATTAGAATAAATACCCATACGCATTAAAATTGAATGACCGATCGATACTATTTTCTGATCGCTATTTTTATTAAAGTTATTCAAAAATGGTAAATGCTGGTAACTGTTTAGATCTAAACTACCATCCGCTAATGCAGCATTAGGTGTAATATAATCAGAGAAAATCACTACTTCAACTTGTAAGCCTTGTTTTGCAGCTTCTTCTGCAACAGCTTCAACCACTTCCGCATGAGGCCCCACTGTTGCCCCTACTTTGATCACTTCACTCTTTTCTGTTTCTCCACAAGCCGCTAACCCAAAAATGATTGGTAAAATATAAAGCAACTTGGCAAATTTTTTGTTGAACATGTTTCACTCCCTTAAAATCAAATAGCCGTATAGACATCTAAATAAGATAATACAGAGAAGCATTAAATCTACAAGTGTAATTTTAAGAATAATTTGCTCATTACTAATGACATAAATGCATAACTAAAGCAGTGATAAACAACGAATAGATAAAAGATAAAGACAGTGACTAGAATAAAAAACAGGATTTGAATCAGAAAGGAGCATTGGCAGACAACTAGATTATAGTTATCTGCCTTATAAACATTAGCAAGCAGCTAAAACTAGCCACTTGCTTTATAAACATCAGCAAGCAGCTAAAACTAGTCACTTGCTTTATAAACATTAGCAAGTATCCAAATAGTTACTTGCTCTATAAACATTAGCAAGCCGCTAAAACTAGCCACTTGCTCTATAAACACTAGCAAGTATCCAAATAGTTACTTGCTCTATAAACATTAGCAAGCCGCTAAAAGTAGTGACTTGCTATTTAATCGTTAGCAGGTATCTAACGTTAGGCACCTGCTATATATAACTATTTCATGTTACTAGCTGTGAGTTGCTCTTTCGCCCCAAATCTCTTTTAAACGCTGGTCTCGACCACAATTCCAACGATACGCCTTGTAACGTATTGGGTTGTTCTTATAAAAGTCTTGGTGGTAACTTTCATTGCCTTTAATTGGGTAAAAGGTACTTGCATCAAGAATGGGTGTAACCACCTGTTGATCTGCAAATTCATTCACAACAACTTGTTTAGATTGCTCTGCTAAGTCACGCTCTTGCTGATTAGCAACAAAAATAGCACTTAAATAGCTATGCCCTTTATCGCAAAACTGTCCACGAGCATCAAAGGGATCGATATTCACCCAGTAATGATCCAAAATTTCTTGATAACTCACTTGCTCTGGGTCGTAAGTTATCTCTACCGCTTCATAATGACCGCGATGATTACCATTATAAGTTGGGTTTTCCACTGTTCCGCCTGTAAAACCAGACACCACATCCGTTACACCAGGTAACTTTTCAAAGTCTGATTCCATACACCAAAAACAACCACCTGCTAACACTGCTTTGTCTGCGTTTGCTAAGGAAGCATAACCAAGTATTGATGTTGACAGTATTAAACCAATTATCTTTTTCATAAAAATCCCACTTTAATAATCATCACTCCTCTTAAAAGACCTTGTTGGTCTATAATTAATTTCAAAAACGCTAAAATTAATTTAATCATTGGTTTTTAAAAATGCCAGTATTTGCGATTTAGTAAGAAAATATATTAATTATCAAAAAGATAATAATAAATAATACGTTAAAGTCTTGAATGAAAAAACCAACTGTTTATACTCAAAATAAGTACTTTTTGATAAATATAAAGTATTAGTTCATAAAACTAACAGGCTTAAGTTAGGAAACACTATTTTTAATACGTAATAAAACGGATAAAGAAGCTACTAATAATGACAATAAATAAACAACTCACTGTTTTAATGCTTCTTATCACCCTATTTTCTATTATAGTAGCCTTTAGTACATTAAAGATGTCTGGGTCTGCACGCTTTCATCAACTCAATAGTTTACATTTTCATTATGTCCTTGAACTTAATGAGCTTATTAGTAAAAGCAATACTCCAATTCCAGACACAACCCAGTTAAAAGCAATTATTCAGAATATCAAAGCACAACCAGAAGGTTGTATTGCTATGCCAAGTCAACTTGATCAAATGATCATGAGATTGACTGATACACAAAGCATCATGACTATTTGCCAAAATGATATTGATCTTGCAGAAGACCTATTAAAAAATATCGTTCTCTATGAAGAGGGGTTAGTCAGTCAAACTCACCTTAACCAGCTATTAACTGATTGTTATACAAAATTTCGATTAAACTCAGTAGAGTTTATGAAGCCGGTAGATAAATTAACCAACTTCATTGTAAATACTTCACAAACTGCTGTTATTACTTTATCTATAGCATTTTTTCTAATCGCCTTGGCAATTGCTAAAGCAATTTTAAAAGTCGTCAAACGAATGCAAAAAACCAGCAACGAGTTAATGATTAGTGAAGAGCGTAACCGTTTACTAGCCAACAGAGATACGCTAACCAAACTACCTAACCGTAACGCTTTAGACTTAAGAATAAATCAATACATAGCTACAGCGGGGCAAAAAAGATTAGCTGTATTTTTCATCGACCTTGATCGATTCAAAGACATCAATGATACCCGAGGCCACGCCGAAGGAGATAAATTATTAATTACCGTAAGTGATCGTTTATCGAAAGCAATACAGATTGAAGATTCTGTATTTAGATTTGGTGGTGATGAATTTGTCGCACTTAGTCATTTCACCAATACAGGTGATATAAAACGCGTTGCAGAGTCACTAATTAATGTAATTTCAAAGCCTTTATTTATCGGAAAAACAGAACTGTTCATCACAGGTAGTATTGGTATTTCAATTTACCCTACAAACGCTAATAACGCTGAGAATTTAATAAAATACGCCGATACCGCCATGTATGAAGCCAAAAAAGAGGGAAAAAACCAATACCTATTTTACAAAAATAGATTCAGTAAAGAACATACTCGTCGTTTATCTTACGAATCTAAACTTAGATCTGCGCTTAACAAGAACCAACTCCAGGTCATGCACCAACCAGTGGTCGATCTCAATGACTTTGCGACTAAAGGCACTGAAGCATTATTACGTTGGCAATTAGATCAAGAGACGCTTGTCTCTCCAGAAGTATTTATTCCCATTGCAGAGTATTCAGGACAGATGGTGGAAATTGGCGATTGGGTTTTAAGAATAGCTTGTAAACAAAATAAACAATGGCGAGACAGTGGAGCTAAAGATCTCAAAATAGCTGTGAATGTTTCTCCTTATCAACTATATAACCCTCATTTTGCTAACTCTGTTCAAGATGTAATCAGTGAGTTTGAAATCCCACGTCACTGTCTGGAATTAGAAATAACAGAAAGCATGATCATCACTGAAAATGAACACTTCCTAAAAACGTTAAACGAACTCTCAGAGATGGGAGTAAGGCTATTGATGGATGATTTTGGTACGGGTTATTCCTGCTTGAGCAACCTTCGTCACTTACCATTTGATGTATTAAAAATCGATAAAAGCTTTATTACTGATTATGACACCATCGCCTCAACTATTATTGCAATGGGCAAACAATTAGATATGAAAATAGTCGCAGAAGGGATTGAAACAAAGAAAACATTGGATATTCTACGTGCTCAAAAATGCGATTTTGCACAAGGTTACTTATTTCAAGGCCCTTCACCTGCTAAAGATATTGATATATTTAAACAATATAACAATAGTTAAGTAATCGAAGCTAATACACAAAAAGTAATGTCTTTGAATATGTGTTTTTAAGGATAGAAAATACAAATAGCGAGTACCACATGAAAGATGTTAAAGGGTTTTTGAGCGCAATACTTGATTCTATAACCGACCATATCACCGTCATTGATAGCTCTGGCATTATCCAATATGTCAATAAAAGCTGGACAGAGTTTGCATCTCAAAATGGCTGTTTAATTAAAGAAAAGTGGCAAGGTATTAATTATATTGAAGCCTGCGATCAAGCCAGTGAAGTTGATAGTGATTATGGGAAACAAGTCTCGCAAGGCATTAGAAGTGTTATTAACCAAACGATTGAAAACTTCTATTTCGAATATCCATGCCATAGCCCAAAGCAAAAGCGATGGTTTATGATGCGCGTCACCCCTCTTAAATATGATCAACAAAATTACTTTGTCATCACTCACCAAAACATCACGGAACGCAAACTCGCAGAACAAAAAGTAAGAGACCTAGCAAGAATGGATGGCCTAACAAATATTGCTAATCGACGTTACTTTGATGAATTCTTAAATGCGGAGTGGCGGCGCTGTTTGCGTTTAGAACTCCCCATAAGCTTAGCGATTATCGACCTCGATCATTTTAAATTACTGAATGATACCTATGGTCATCAACATGGTGACCAATGCTTAATAAAAATAGGAAAGCTACTCAAACAATTTGTTAACCGCTCAAGTGATATTTGCGCTCGTTATGGCGGAGAGGAGTTTGCTATTGTTTTAGGCAATACCTCAACCACTGAAGCGCAAGCATTACTGGCTAGCCTATTAGATGAGATAGCTCATCTCGACATAGCGAATCCAAACTCTTCGGTACAACCTTATTTAACCGCCAGCATTGGTTTAGCGACCTTACATCCAAGCTTCGGTCTCCATGAAAATACATTGGTTCACCAAGCAGATAATATGCTTTATAAAGCGAAAGAAAAAGGGAGAAATCGTATAGAGAGCTAGCGATATTTACATTCTTGTAACATACCGCTTGAAAAAACTTAGCACATGGTCAACAATTAACACTTAAGTTATATTTTTTTGATTTTCTGGTGAATGTAGTCGCATTGTGTTCAAGACAACTATTTTACATTTCATCTAAATGACTACTAAGTTTAGGGCTCCTTAAATGCATCACGTTACTGATTTTATTCTATTTAAAGAAGTCATGGAGATTTTGCCTACCCCCGTTTTAATAAAAGATACCCAACACAGATACATTTTCATCAACAAAGCCTTTGAAGCATTATTTCAAGTTAATCGGGCAGATATCTTAGGGAAGCAAGATAAAGAAGTATTTTCAGACCGACAAGTAGCACAATGTAATGGCGGCGATTTACGTGTACTAGCCACTGGTGAAATAGATGAAGCTTACGAATCAATATTTGATAGTAATGCAGAACAACGAGAAGTTATTACGCGAAAAAGCCGCCTTACCCTTGCTAATGGAGAAGTTTACTTAGTAGGAACCATCTATGACATTACGGATGTTACCGTGATGAATCAACAACTGATGATCAATCAAGAAAAGTTAAAAAATCAATCTAAGCAATTAGAAGTAATGGCCAATACAGACCCACTTACTGGTTGCAATAACCGACGCGCATTAGATAACCAATTGCCAGAATTGTTTGAGGGCAAGGCATTTCGAGGTGGATTACTGGCCATTGATATCGATAAATTTAAGCTGATCAATGATAATTATGGGCATCACATTGGGGATATGAGCTTGCAAAAAGTAGTAGCAGTGATTGCTGATTGCTTATCAAGTGAGCATCTGTTCATTCGTATGGGGGGAGAAGAGTTTTTAGTGGCGTGCGCAGGCATAGAGTTCCAACAATTAATTAGCTTAGCAGAGAAAATTCGCCGAAGTATTGAAAAAAATGAACACCAATTTGCAGGGCATACAATCAAGATCACCGTTAGTATTGGCGTAACTCATACCGATAGAATCACTAGCTGGAATTTAGATAAATTAATCAACGCAGCGGATAAAGCCTTATACAAAGCCAAATCGTTAGGTAGAAATCGCGTGTATTGAATCATTCGTATTTTACTCCCTATCCTATAATGACTCCGTCATGTTTTTATTAGCATAAGCTAGATAAAAATAATGAAGCCTTACCCATAACAGTAAATTATAGCGGGTGCTTATTAATAGCGATCTTCTCACCCACTAAACGTAAAAGATGCTTAACAGCCTTGGATAAAATTTGGTTTTTACGTACGACGTACCCCAAACTGGTACAAGGAAAATCCACCAAAGTGACCACTTCCGCTTTTAAGTAAGGTCTGCTGTCTAATGAAAAATCAGGCACTATTGCTGTACCAAAGCCTGCTTCAGCCCAATCTAATTGCGCATCAACACTGCCAACTTCCATTACTCGGTAACGGGGAATGTTTAAAGAAGGTAAAGCTAGGTCGATCAAATCGCGAGTACGTGTATCGTGCCCAAGTAGAATAAAAGTCGGTAGATCAGCACTATCCTTTTGTACCACTTCACCTTGTACAAATTGCAGTTGATGTCCAACAGCACACCAGTGCACCGCTTTTAATTCACTAAAATGTAACGGTAAACTCTCTTTCTGAGCAATCACAAAACCTAGCTCGGCCTCTGCACTTTTAACTAACGCAGAAGATTGTGAAGAGGTGGTATTAAACAGCGCAAGGTCAATATTAGGATAAGCTTGTTTGAATAATTGGAAAGGTTCGATCAGCAATGCTCTGGAAATAATATCACTGGCCGCGATAGTTAACGTACCTTGGCGAAGATCATTCAAGGCATTAATATCTGCTTGGCACACGGTTAATTCTTGTAAGGTTTTCTGGCTACTTTCTAATAAGCGTTGTCCTGCTTGCGTTAACCTAAAGGGACTTCGCTCGATTAACTTAGTTCGAGTCACCTTCTCTAGCTGCTTTAAATGCAAACTAACATTAGGTTGAGTCATATGTAATGCGCTAGCTGATTTACCAAAATGTTGTAACTCCGCTAAGGTCACAAAGGTTTTTAACCAATTAATATCAAACATACTATATCGTCCACCCTATCCAACTAATGCACCACAACCTATATGGAATACTTATTAATCTAATAACAATTATTAATTTATCATATTAATAATGATTATGTAGCATAGCCTTTTCATCATTCAAGGGGTAAAGCATGACATCAATAGTGGTTGTAGGCGCAAACTGGGGCGACGAAGGTAAAGGTCGTATCGTTGACTTTTTAGCAGAAGACGCAAGCGCAAGTATTCGTTTTCAAGGCGGTAATAACGCAGGTCATACTGTAGTCAATGACTTCGGTACCTTTAAATTACACCAGTTACCAAGTGGCATCTTTAACCCAAATTGTTTAGCGGTACTTGGCCCTGGCATGGTGATCAGCCCTGCTGCATTAACCGAAGAGATCAACGAAGTTAAACAAGCAAATATTGATGTAAAACTGTCTATCTCAGACCGTGCAACCCTATGTCTACCTTTACACGCATTAGAAGATACTTTAGAAGAACAACGCCTTGGCGATGCTGCTTACGGCTCAACAAGACAAGGTATCGCACCAGCTTACGGCGACCGCGTAATGAAAAAAGGGATTCTCGTTGGCTGGTTAAAACAACCTGAAGTATTACAACAACGCATTCAATTCCTACTAGATTGGAAATTACCTCAATTAAAAGCGCTTTACCCTGACTGCGAATTTAACCAAACAGCAGAAGAGATGACAAACTGGTTATTAGAAGTCACCGCACCTTGGCGTCAATTTATTTGTAACGTAACAGAACCACTAAAAGCGTTACAAAAAGAGAAAGCGAATCTAGTATTTGAAGCACAACTAGGTGCAGGCAGAGACTTAGTCTACGGCGAATACCCATGGACAACATCATCGAATGTAACCGCTGCTTATGCAGGTATCGGCAGTGGTTTACCAGCGCTATACCCTGAGCGTGTTGTTGCAGTAGCCAAATCATTTAGCTCATCAGTAGGTACCGGCACACTAGTAACAGCAATGGAGCATCAAGATAACTTCCGTGAAAGTGCCAATGAATATGGTGCAGTAACAGGTCGCCCTCGTGATATGGGTTTTTTTGATGCGGTTGCTACCCGTAATGGCGTTGAGTTACAAGCAGCAACAGAAATTGCATTAACAAAAATCGACTGTTTATCAGGCATGACGGATTTAAAAATCTGTGTCGCTTATGAAGGACAACATCCAGAAAACCCAATTTGGCCACAAACAGCATCATTAACCCCCGTTTATGAACAAATGCAAAGCTGGAATGAAGATATCAGCGGTTGTCGTACCTTTGATAGCCTACCAATCGCAGCACAAAACTACGTAACACGCATTGAAGAACTGATGGGTGTGCCAGTGAGTATGGTATCCGTTGGCCCTGAACGCGAGCAGATGATTATTCGATAAGCGCGGATTATCGTTCCCATTTCTACTTGAAACAACTTAAAAACAAAAAAACCGACTTTCGTCGGTTTTTTTAATGCATCTTAATAAAGGTTTACCCTTTAAGTATTATTCAACCGTAACAGCCTTAGCCAAGTTGCGTGGTTGGTCTACGTCAGTACCTTTGATTAGGGCAATGTGGTATGACAATAATTGCATTGGCACGGTATGGAAAATCGGTGCAATAATTGGGTCTACATGCGGTAATGAGATGATTTTCATTCCATCGCAAGGTTCAAAACCTGAATTCTCATCAGCAAATACATACAGTAAACCACCACGCGCTCGCACTTCTTCTACGTTTGATTTTAGTTTCTCTAATAAGTCGTTATTCGGTGCTACCACAACAACTGGCATATCCGCATCTACTAACGCTAACGGGCCATGTTTTAATTCACCTGCTGCATAGGCTTCTGCGTGGATGTAAGAGATCTCTTTTACTTTAAGCGCGGCCTCCATTGCAATTGGGTAGTATTCACCGCGACCTAGGAAGAGTGTGTGATGTTTATCAGCAAAATCTGCTGCTAGTGCTTCAATTTTTTTATCAAACTCTAGGGCTTTTTCTATTTGTGCTGGTAATGAGTGAAGTGATTTAACAATTTCAGCTTCTTTCTCTGGTTTGATTGTGCCCTGCTCTTTACCGATCGCAGTAACTAGAATCAACATTGCAGCAAGTTGTGTAGTAAAGGCTTTGGTTGATGCTACGCCAATCTCTGTGCCAGCACGGGTCATGAATGCAAGGTCAGACTCACGTACCAATGAAGAACCTGATACGTTACAAATAGACATTGCTGACATGTAACCTTTTTCTTTCGCTAAACGTAAAGCTGCTAACGTATCAGCGGTTTCACCTGATTGAGAAAGGGTTAATAATAAGCTGTTTGGACGTACTACAAAGTCGCGGTAACGGAACTCAGAAGCGATTTCAACATCACAACTGACACCAGCTAATGACTCAAACCAGTAACGAGCCGCCATACCTGAATTGTATGAAGTACCACAGGCGATGATTTGCACATGTTGTACTTTCGCTAGGATTTCTTTTGCGCCATTGCCAATGCTTTCAACAACAATACTATCGTCATTAATACGGCCTTCTAAAGCACTGATTAGTGCGCTTGGCTGTTCAAAAATCTCTTTTTGCATGAAATGACGGTATTTACCTTTGCTACCCGCATCTTGTTCAACATTTGATTCAACCATTTCACGTTCAATGGCATTACCTGTTTTATCAAAAATAGCCACTTCTCGACGTGTAATTTCAGCGACATCACCTTCTTCAAGGTAAGTGAAACGACGTGTTACGTTTAATAACGCTAACTGATCAGAGGCTAGGAAGTTTTCACCAATGCCGTGACCAATAACTAATGGGCTACCTGAACGAGCAACGACTAAACGAGATGGGTCATGGCTATCAAGCGCAACCATGCCGTAAGCACCTTCAAGCTGTAATACGGTTTTTTGCACAGCTTCACGTAATGATGCAGAACTTCTTAATTCCCATTCAACTAAGTGTGCAATGACCTCTGTATCGGTTTGTGAATTGAAGATGTAACCACGTTCTTGCAATAGTGCACGTAATGGTTCGTGATTTTCAATAATACCGTTATGTACGATAGAGATGTTGGCAGAAACATGTGGGTGTGCATTCGCTTCTGATGGTTCACCGTGTGTAGCCCAACGAGTATGTGCAATACCAGTACCACCCATTGTATGCATTTCATCAACGGCATCGGCTAGCTCTTTCACTTTACCTAAACGACGTACACGAGTTAATTTGCCTTCGCTATCAACAACAGCAACGCCGGCAGAATCGTAACCACGATATTCTAATTTTTTTAGACCTTCGATTAGGATTTCAGATACTTCTCTTTGCGCAATTGCACCAACGATACCGCACATACATTTCCCCAGATAGTTAGTTAGAAATTAATTTAAACATACTTTAGAGCATTTATTATAAAAGATCATCATAAAAACTGCTAAAACATGCAACACTAAAGATTAACGGCAGCATTTTATGCGCAAAAACACTTAAAACCTGCAAATAGCAGTAAAATTGTTAATTACATCATCTACTTTGGACTTTTACCAATATCGCTATTTTTCAGCCTAGCTATTCCCTTCTCTAAGTTTACTGTTTAAAGTTACAGGTCAGTTGTTCTTAGTTGGAAATATCATGCTCAATCATCCACTCACCAAAGCCTTATCTTTAGTTTGGAAGTTATTAACGGTATTGATCTTGCCTATTATTATGGTTATTTATGTTGAAGTGGTAGACAGCTACTTCGGTCCCTTTGTTTTTTCTGATTTAGACCAAGGTAAGAATTTACATAAGTGGGGCATTATTGGTATTTATCTCACTTTTTTACTGTGTTGGAATAGGCTTAATCCTCACGTAATTAGTGCATTGAAAAAAATGGAATATTAGTATGTCTGTGGAGCTATTTTCCGACAATATCTTTACTCTATTAGCAATTGTAAGCATTTTCTTTATTGTACTACTGGTACTAGTATTTAACAGATTATCGAATGTTAAAAGCCAGCTGGCAGAACAACACCTCACCTTAAAGCTCACCGAACAGCATTTAGCGCAGCAAGAGCAGCAAAACCAAATATTGGAAGATAAAGCGCGCGATTTATCATTACACAATGAAAGCTTACAAATGCAGGCGAATAAGCTAACAACCCGTGTCAGAGAGTCAGATATTCGTTTACAAGCTGGTGAGCAACGTCTGCGCGATCAACAAGCAACAGAAGCCAAATTAAGTCAGCAGTTTGAAGTATTATCACAACGTATTTTTAATGATAAATCATCGCAATTTAAGCAATTAAATGAACAATCAATTAAACAACTACTTGATCCATTAAGCACTCAGTTAGAAGGCTTTAAAAAACAAGTTAGCGATTGTTATATTAACGAGAGTAAAGAGCGCTACAACTTAAAGCGAGAAATTGATCAGCTTGCTAATTTAAATAGCTTAATGCACCAAGAAACACAAAATCTCACCAATGCTTTAAAAGGTGATAACAAACAGCAAGGCAATTGGGGTGAAGTGGTTTTACAGCGCATTTTAGAGAGCTCAGGGTTACGCGAAGGGCATGAATACCAAACTCAGGTCAATTTAAAAGACAATAAAGGGCAACGCTTTTTACCCGATGTGATTGTTAACTTACCACAAAACCGCAATATCATTATCGATTCAAAAGTGTCATTAGTAGCTTATGAACGTTACTTTAATAGCCAAGATGTCGGTGAGCAGAAACAAGCGATAGATGCGCACTGCCTATCGATAAGACAACATATTAAAGGCTTAGGTAAAAAAGATTATCAAGACTTAATTGGCGCAAATACTTTGGATTACGTATTGCTGTTTGTGGCCGTTGAACCTGCTTTTATTGTGGCTTTAGAGCACGACCCTAGCTTAGTACAATTAGCACTGGATAATAACATTCTATTGGCTAGTCCAAGTAACTTGATGATTGCCCTACGCACTATCGAAAATCTATGGCGCTTTGAGCGGCAAGAGAAGAATGGTCAATTGATCGCACAACAAGCCAGTAAACTATACGACAAATTACGCCTATTCAGCGATAACTTTTTAGAAGTTGGTTCACAGCTTGATAAAGCCCAGAAAACTTACCAAAGTGCGTTAAAACAGCTTAGTGATGGACGTGGGAATGTGATTCAACAAGCAGAGCAATTAAAAGGGCTTGGTGTTCCTATTAAGCGCCCTATTGCAGATAAGTTAACAGCAGAAAATAATCAGATAAGTGACCACGCTAATAACAACAATAACTCACTCACTTAATAGGGTTTTGATCGTATCTTCAAACCATTGATAACGCGCAGGTATCTGACGATAACGTTTCTGCGTTAAATACAATGAATCTTGAATAACATGCTCTAATGGTAAGACCTGTAATAAGGCTGGTTGTTGAAATTGCTCCACGGTACTTTTTGCCAACACCGTATAACCAACCCCTTTCGCTACCGGTAACAGAATCTGTTGTAGCTGATTAACATAGCCTTTAATTGTTAAGCTATTTGGCCCTTTATAGTCCGCTTTAAAGTTGACTGACAATACCTTTTCAGCAAAATGTAATCCGTCTGGATGATTGATAAAGCCAATTTCATTCAAATCCTCAAAGCGGCATACGCCATCAAATTTTATACTGGCTGGCAATACAAGCTGTAACTCTTCAACTCCTACTAAGGTTTGCTTAAGTTGTTCATGAGAACTTTCAATAGTGACGATACCTAGGTCAACTTTGTTACTCAGTAAATCAGCAATAATATTCTTATTCGGGGCAGCTTCAACGAATACACTTAACTCTGGATGAACCGTCTGTTGTTGTACAAAGTGAGGGTATAACAGGTTCGCTAATGCACCTGAGCAAGCAATTGAACATATTCCCTTAGTCATTTCATCATGGTTAATTTGTTCATTTAACTGTGTTTCTAAATCACGCATGGTTAATGCAGTTTGATAGAGTTTTTCACCCGCTAAAGTTAATTCAAATTGCTTACCATAACGCTCTAATAACAAGGTATTAAAGTGCTTTTCTAGCTTTTTTATATGCTGCGTCACCCCAGGTTGCGTCATAAATAAACGCTCTGCGGTTTGGGTGAAGTGTCCAGTTTCTGCTAATGTTATAAATGTATTTAAATGTTTTTGATTGATCATGATTTACCTTTGCAGCGAGCGCTTAACTTCGAAGTATTAAGTAGTGACTTAACGACGCCAAAAGTGTCGAGTCAACATTACTGCCACCGTTAATATCTCTAAACGTCCCATTAACATGCCAATTGATAATACCCATTTTGATGCATTAGGGAAGTCAGCAAAATTACCTGATGGACCAATGGAAGGGACTAAACCAGGTCCAACATTCGATACGGCGGTAATTGAAGCCGTTAATGAAATCATTGCTTCAGATCCAAATGCAGTCAGCAATAATGTAGACACAGCAATAGTCGCCATATAAGCGAGAATAAACGCCACTAAAGAACGCAATATCTCATCACTGACTTTACGATTATTATATTTTTGAGGGAATAACGCATGTGGATGCATAAGTAACATCAGCTGGCGTTGCAACAAACTAAAGGCTATTTGGAATCGAAAAATTTTAATACCACCGGATGTTGAACCTGAACAGGCACCAGTAAATAATAAGCCAGCAAAAACAATAACACTAAAATCACCCCAAGTTAAGAAGTCGTCTAGACCAAAACCAGTGGTAGTGATAACCGATACAACATTAAACATGCTGAGACGTAAGGCATCTAACCACATGAACTGGCCAGAATTTACTAAATAGATAGTTAAACTCAAAGTACATACTAAAATGAGCTTCAGGAATCCTTGAATTTGCGCATCTTGCCAAAGTGGTGTTAGTGATTTTTCATGCAACCCTCTAATCATTAACAAGAAAGGGAGTCCGCCTAAAAACATAAAGATAATGGCATTCCAATGTGCAAAGACAGTAAAGTGCCCCATCGAGCTATCGGAGGTTGAATATCCCCCTGTAGAGATAGTGGTCATTGCATGGTTGATCGCTTCAAAATTATCCATCCCAGAAAAGCGATAACCAATATAACAAGCAATACTGAGTGTGATATAAACTAACAGAATATCTAAAGCCACCTGTCGGGTTTTTGCCGCTGATTTATCGGACCAGTCAGAGGATTCTGTTTGGAATAATCGCATCCCCCCCACATTTAAAAAAGGTAAAATAGCCACACCCATTACAATAAAGCCAACACCGCCTAGCCATTGTAATATTGAACGCCAAAGCAGAATACTATGATGCATGGAATCTAAACCATGTAACACCGTACTTCCAGTTGTGGTAATGCCAGACATAGTTTCAAAAAAAGCATCGCTATAACTAATATGCTGTATAAATACAAAAGGTAACGCGGCAAATAAACTGGCTAGAATCCATACCCCAGTGGTTAATAGAAACATCTCCCTAACGCCTAAATGGGAACGTTGTTTCTCTCCGCCAAAGTATAAGAAAGCAATAGAAGCAAGGTGAGTGATCACTATCGATAATAAAAACTCCATTCCACCAAAAGTGCCGGTATAGAAAGCCAATATCATAGGGAAGTACATAAACACTGCCATTTTCGACAGCACTAGCCCAGTAATAAAGAACAGTGGACGGTAATTCATCTGTTATTGCTTACAGGAAGAATGGACTTGGTTGGAATAGTTTTTCGATATCGTTGATGTACTTCTTATTCACTAAGAACAAGATAACGTGGTCATCAGTTTCTATCACGGTATCATCGTGCGCAATTAACACTTGCTCTTCACGTACTATCGCGCCAACACTGGTTCCTTTTGGTAGTTTTAATTGTGAAATCTCTTTACCCACTACTTTAGAGGTCATGTTATCGCCACGGGCAACAATCTCAATGGCTTCTGCTAACCCTTCACGTAATGAATAAACGTGTTTTAGATCGGCTTTACGTACATGGGTTAACAATGCAGATAAGGTCGCTTGTTGCGGAGAGATAGCAATATCGAGAATGTTACCTTGGATCAAATCAACATAAGCAGTACGTTGAATCAGAACCATGGCTTTACGCGCACCTAAACGCTTGGCTAACATCGCAGACATGATATTCGCTTCATCATCATTGGTGACGGTGATAAATAGGTCGGTTTGATCAATATGCTCTTCTAGCAGTAAGTCTTGATCTGATGAGTCACCACAGAACACTATGGTGTTAGATAGCGTCTCAGAAAGATGTTCAGCACGACGGTAATTTTTCTCAATCAATTTAACTGAGTTTTCTTTTTCTAAACGCTTAGCAAGGCTTTCACCAATATAGCCACCACCAACAATCATGATGCGTTTATAAGGGTGCTCTAACTTCTGCATCTCGCCCATGATCGCACGGATATTTGGGCTAGCCGTGATAAAAAACACCTCATCATCGGCTTCAATAATTGTTGTGCCCTGTGGACGAATTGCTTTACCACGTCTAAATATTGCAGCCACACGCGCTTCGATATTAGGCATATGCTCTTTTAACGCGGAAATAGCGTTACCCACCAGCGAACCACCGTAATAAGCACGAATGGCAACTAGCCCCACTTTACCATTGGCAAAGTTGGCTACTTGCAGCGCACCCGGGTATTCAATTAGCTGAGTAATGTAATCACTTACTAACTTCTCAGGAGCAATAATATGGTCAATAGGGAAGGCATCTTTATGAAATAACTCTTGTTCATGCATCACCACGGTTTGTGAACGAATACGCGCTATTTTTTTAGGCACATTAAACAGGGTAAAGGCAATTTGGCAGGCAACCATGTTAATTTCATCGCTGTTGGTCACCGCGATTAACATGTCTGCATCTACGGCACCTGCATTACCCAAGGTAGTTGGGCATGAGGCACTACCTTGTATTACACGTAAGTCAAAACGATCTTGTAACTCTTGTAAGGCTTCATGGTTTTCATCAACCACAGTGATATCGTTATTTTCGCCAACTAAGTTTTCAGCTAAAGAAGCGCCCACTTGTCCTGCACCTAAAATAATAATTTTCATTTCGTCTCACTAGTTATCGATTGACTCTTATTGTTGTTATCGTTTTATAACGCTTTTTGCAATTTTGCGTAATAGAAACCATCCATTTTTTGCTCATTCGGCAAGATTTGACGCTGGCAAACACTGTCACTGACTTTACTGTCTAGTGGAATTAATGATGCATCGCTAGTTGCTGCTAAAAATCGCTCAATCTGCAGATCATTTTCATCGGGTAAAATAGAGCATGTTGCATATAACAGCACCCCACCCGGTTTTAGTTTTTGCCATAAAGCCTGCAGGATATCTTGCTGTAATGCCACTAGCTCATTGATATCACTATCACGGCGTAACCAACGAATATCTGGGTGACGACGAATCACACCCGTGGCACTACAAGGAGCGTCACATAAGATACGATCGAATTGCTCACCTGACCACCACTGTTCAGGTTTAGAGGCATCACCATGGATCACAGTCGCTTGCAGATTCAATCGTTCCAAGTTTTCCTGTACACGTAATAAACGCTTTTCATCAAAATCCACCGCCACCATCTGTTTAAGCTCTGGCTGTAACTCTAAAGTATGAACCGTTTTACCGCCTGGTGCTGAACATGCATCTAAGATAAGTTCATTGGGTTGTGCTTGTAAATAATGGGCTGCTAACTGTGCTGCACCATCTTGTACAGATACCCAACCTTGTTCAAAACCAGGTAATTGGTAAACATCACAAGCATTTTCTAAACATAGCGCATTATCATTATTATCAATACCTTCCGCTTGCTTATCTTGCTCTGTTAACAGCGCAAGATATTGCTCACGATCATGAAAGCGTGCATTAACACGTAACCACATTGGTGCTTGTTGGTTATTCTCAGTCATGATTTGCGCAGCTTTCTGCTCACCGTAAGCTGCTTGTAAACGCTTCACTAACCAACTTGGGTGACAATATAATAAAGCAGGTTGTTGATCTGCCTGTTCGATCAAGCTTTCTTGTTCACGTAAAAAGCTTCTTAATACGCCGTTAATCATGCCTTTTAAAGCTGGTTTCTTTAGGGCTTTGGCACCATTTACCGTTTCGCCAACGGCGGCATGGCTTGGGATACGGGTATATAAGAGTTGATACATGCCAACTAGAATTAGAAAGTGTAAATCACGCTGTTTGCCCGTTAATGGTTTTTTCATTAACGAACGACAGAAGAAATCTAAACGAGGCAAAGTACGTAATACTCCGTAACAGAGCATTTGTACTAGCGCTTTATCTTTAGGAGTGAGTTCCTGCTGTATGGCTGGCAATGCTTGTGATAACGACTGCCCCTTCTCTACCACTTGATTTAATACTTTAGCGGCAATCGCACGTACATTCATTGTTGTTAACCTTGTTCGAGTAAGTTGCTTGATGTAGTAAATAGGTCATGACGAGAGTTTAAAACATCCGCGACCGGCATCGCTTTTTTACCTGCCAATTGGATGATTTCTAAATTTAACACACCTTTACCAGTGGCTACCTGGATACCTTGTTTATCTACTTTCAACACGGCACCTGGTGTTGCTGTTGTCTCTGTATCCACTATTTTGGCTTGATGTACTTTGATCACTTGTCCTACCCATTGAAAATGGCTAATAGGCCAAGGATTGAAAGCACGAATACAACGGTCGATGAATTCTGCATCATCCTTCCAGTCGATTTGCGCTTCTGCTTTGCTTAATTTTTTAGCGTAGGTCGCTGCGCTTTCATCTTGCTTTTCTGCAACTAGCTCACCTGCCTGTAACTGTTGAATAGTATCAATCAGCACTGATGGTGCTTGCTCTGCTACTTTAGCGTATAAAGACGCGCTAGTTTCATCGGCATCAATTGGGCAGCTGACTTTTTTTAGCATATCACCGGTGTCTAAACCTTCATCCATTTGCATGATGGTTACGCCCGTTTCTTTATCACCAGCCCAAATAGCACGTTGGAAAGGTGCAGCACCTCGCCATCTTGGTAATAATGAACCATGCACGTTCAAACAACCTAAACGCGGTGTGGTTAACACGCTTTTTGGCAAAATGAGGCCATAGGCAACCACAATCATTAAATCAGCATCTAATGAAGCTAATTGCTCAACACTTTCAGCTTGTTTAAAGTTTTCTGGTTGATAAACCGCAATATCATTGGCTAATGCCACCTCTTTTACTGCACTGGCAGTCAGTTTTTTACCTCGTCCAGCAGGACGATCAGGCTGACTGTAAACACCTACCACGTTAAATTCAGTATCAATTAATGCCTGTAAATGATTAGCAGCAAAATCTGGAGTGCCTGCAAAAATGATTTTTAGTTTTTCCACAAAATAACCTTAAACTGATGAATGTATACTTATGAGAATTTTTTCTGCTGACGTTTTAACTTTTCTAATTTTGCTTTAACGCGCTTTTGTTTGAATGGTGATAAGTAATCAATGAATAACTTACCTTTTAGATGATCTAATTCATGTTGGATACATACCGCAAATAAACCGTCAGCTTTAACCACTTGTGTGTCGCCGTCTAAGTCTTGGTATTGTAAGGTAACAAATTCAGCACGTTGCACTTCAGCATTGGTTTCAGGTACTGACAAACAACCTTCTTCAGAAATTTCAACACCATCACTTTCTAAAATGGTTGGGTTGATCAATACTAGAGGTTGATTGCGTTCAGCTGATACATCAATAACCACTATACGTTGATGTACGTTTACTTGCGTTGCAGCAAGACCAACACCATCTTCGTCATACATGGTTTCAATCATATCTGCAGCGAATTGCTTGATTTCAGGGGTGATCTCTTCGACAGGTTTAGCAACCGTTCTTAAACGATCATCTGGAAAATGTAATACTTCAAGTAAAGCCATGGTATTATCGCTCTCATTATTAATAATAAAAAAGTTAATTCTAGTCATTTCCTATTATAAAAAACAGTTTTATTAATCACAGGGCAAGGATTGTTATGAAATTAAAACTTATTGCATCGCTCCTAGTTGGGGTTGTGTTGTCGATCACAGCATTCGCTGACACACTAAAACTACGAGCAGATCATCCAGAAACATACATAGTGAAAAAGGGAGACACACTATGGGATATATCAGCGCTATTTTTAAATAGCCCATGGTTATGGCCCCGCTTATGGGAAAACAACAGCCAAATAGCCAACCCACACCTTATTTATCCTGGTGATGTACTTAACCTTATTTGGGTTGATGGTGAACCAAGGTTAACCCGTAAACGCCTTAAAAAGCTTTCTCCTACACCACGTATTCAAGAGAAAGACCAAGCGATTCCAATTATTCCATTAAACAGACTCTCTGCTTTCCTAACTAAAGATCACATCATCTCACCTGATTTATTAGAAGGAACACCAAAAGTATTAGGTGATGCGGTAGGTTCTCCACGTTTCTTTGAGGGTGATATTTTTTACGGTCAAGGTCAATTTGATGAGAATAAGCTTTACGGCATTTACCGCCTAGGTGAAAACTTCAAAGGGAAATATAGCGAAAATCTTGGCTCTGAACTACTCTTTATCGGTCAAGCTCAGGTATCTAAAAGTCCTAATGTTGATACTACAGCTGAAGCAACGCCTCTTGATTTACTCAGAAGCTCAAGAGAGGCGCGTCAAGGTGATTTAATCTTGCCGATTCCTGAATACGAAAGCTTACCTGCTTACTTTATTCCTAAGCCTGTAAGTAAATCGGTTAAAGGTCAAATATTATCATCACTTAATGGTCCATCTGCTATCGGTAAATGGGATGTTGTAGTGATTGATAAAGGCAAAATGGATGGAATACAAATAGGTTCAATGTTCTCTATCTTACGCTCAGGCCAAGCAATCTTAGTGAATGATGATGTTATCTATCAAGAAGATGGTGATGCCTTTGATCAAATTGGTGATCCAGATATCACACTACCAGCGGAACGTGTTGGTGAGTTGATGGTATTTAAGGTCTATGAAAACCTTAGCATCGCAATCTTAATGCGCGGTAAAGATGTTATCGGTTCAACATATAAAATTGAAGGGTTATCGTTTTAAACCTTTTAATTAAGGTAGGTTATTATTCAAGGTTCATTATTTGACAACGAGTTAACCAACAACCCTCTGTATTGCTGGATAGCACTTGATGCTATTCCAGCTTTACAAAAACGCAAAATATTTACCCTACTAAGTCATTATTCAATTCAATCCCTATTTCAACTCAACGCTAAGCAACTTGCTGCGTTAAAGCTCAACGAACAACAAATAGATGCCTTTCTACACCCTAACCAAAAACATATTCAACAATGCTTATCTTGGCATCAACCGACACTGAATCAATATATTATTAGTTATGATGACCCAGAATATCCTGCACTATTAAAACAGATCAGTAGTGCTCCTTTGTTGCTATTTGTAAAAGGTAATATCAAGCTACTTAATGCGCCTCAGGTAGCCATAGTTGGTAGTAGGAGTTGTACACCCTATGGGCAAGAGAAAGCTCACGACCTTGCACAACAGTTATCTGATAGTGGCATAACGGTCACCAGCGGTTTAGCTATTGGTGTCGATGGCATGGCACATCGTGGCGCGTTAAAACGTAGAGGTTCAACCATTGCGGTGTTAGGCACCGGCTTAAATAACATTTACCCAAAACGTCACTTTGAGCTTGCTCAACAGGTATCTGAACAAGGGCTATTAATCTCTGAGTTTTGGCCAGATACTCCTGCTTACCCGAGCAACTTTCCTAGGCGTAATCGCATTGTTTCTGGATTAAGTTTAGGTACGCTGGTTATCGAGGCATCTCTCAAAAGTGGTTCATTAATTACAGCCCGTTATGCTAACGAGCAAAATAGAGAAGTATTTGCTTTACCTGGCTCAATTGATAATCCACAAGCCTGTGGTTGTTTAAAGTTAATCCAGCAAGGTGCGAAACTAGTGTTAGATTGTAATGATATTATTAATGAGTTTCCTGCTTTGCAATTACCCCAAATAGCCACAGAAGACAGTACTCCGCCAGTAAGTAAACAATCACCTTTAGTCGCATTAATCGATTATAATCTAACCAGTTTTGAGACCTTGCTAGCACGAAGTGGATTAGATGTTGTCAGCTTACAAAATCAGTTAATAGAATTAGAGATAAATGGTATAATTACCGTCCAACCGCAAGGTTATACTAAGTTAAAAGGCTAGCTATGTTCGAAATTATCATGTATCTCTTTGAAAGTTATATACAAGTTGACCAAACTATGGAGCTTGATACACAAGAGGTGACCGATGAATTAATGCAAGAAGGCTTTCAAAAGTCTGATATAACCAAAGCATTAGCTTGGTTAGACAATTTAGCTAACATGCATAATCAAGAGCCTCAAAGCCGCGCTACCGCAGAGAAGAAAACTTCTCACCGTATTTATAATAAACAAGAACAACGTCAAATCTCTTTGACCTGTCGTAATTACATTAACTACCTAGAAGAAGCTAAAATCCTAACTACACATACCCGCGAAATGGTGATCGATTGCATCATGGCATTAGACAGCGGTGAGTTAATTCTAGAAGATGTTAAATGGTTAATCCTAATGGTGTTATTCAATGACCCTGTGAGTGACGATGCATTCCTACAATTAGAATCTATGGTCATGGACTTTGAAGAGGGGCTGATTCATTAAATGAGCAGCCTGACCACACACCATAAAAAAGTCACTGAGCCATGCCCTAAGTGTGGTTCAGCATTACATATTAGAAATGGTAAACAAGGTCCTTTCTTAGGCTGTAGTGCTTACCCTGAATGTGACTACTTACGTCCACTGCATGAAAAAAGTGATATCAAAAAAGTGCTCACTGGGACAAGTTGCCCTTTATGTCAGCATGAATTGGTTCTTAAACAAGGTCGCTTTGGTCTATTTATTGGTTGTAGTGACTATCCAACCTGTGAGCATACGGCACAACTCTCTGAGCAAGCTGCTCAACCAGAAAAAACCGAAGCTGATGTTGCTTGCCCTAGTTGTAAAAATGGTCACCTAGTTGCCCGTCAATCACGTTTTGGTAAAACCTTTTATGCTTGTGATAACTACCCTGACTGCAAATATGCAGTGAATGATAAGCCAGTGAATGAGTTCTGCCCAGATTGCAAATGGCCTATCTTAGTCGAGCGCAAAACAGCCACTGCAACGCGTATGATCTGCCCTAAAAAAGGATGTGGTTACCGCAGTAAACCTATATAATTATTGGCTGTTTGTAGTAAACACGTTAAAAATTAGTGGAGCAATAAATGACAATGGATAAAAATACGCTTTCTCAAGCACTGTTAGCTTTAAAATCAGAGGGTGTTATTGCTTACCCAACAGAATCGGTATTTGGATTAGGTTGCGATCCGGATAGCGAAGTTGCCATTCAAAAAATTCTCGACTTAAAACAACGCCCAGCGCATAAAGGTTTAATTTTAATTGCCGCTAATATCGAACAGCTACAAGGTTATGCAGACTTTTCATCACTAAGCGTTGAACAGTTAGATAATATTAAAGCCACTTGGCCAGGCCCTTTCACTTGGGTTGTTCCTGTACAAGCCTCACTCTCTAAGCTCGTTAGTGGTGACTTTGATAGCATTGCCGTACGTGTTACCGAACACCCTACTGTGCAAGCAATATGTAATGAGTTTGGCAAGCCTATTATTTCCACCAGCGCTAACTTATCTGGCGAACCATCCTGTATAACTGCAGAACAAGTGGAGCAGATGTTTGTTAACCATTCATTGCTTAATTATGTGGTTAACTACCCTGTTACAGGTTTAGAAAATCCCTCACAAATCCATGATGCTGTCACCGGCAAGCGTTTACGTTAAACCTATTCTAGTCATCATTAATTGAATCAAAACCTTCGCTATTAAACGCGGAGGTTTTTTAAAATTTAAGCCCCAAAATCCCCCCTACTAATTAACCAACCGAACTTTGCATCTTATAGCCTAACGGGTATAATCGCGCGGATTATAAATTATCCCCCTATTACAGGAGTATGTATGAAAGTTGGTATTATAATGGGCTCTAAGTCTGACTGGCCGACCATGGAACACGCGGCAAACATGTTAGATTCTTTTGGTGTTGAATATGAAACACGAGTGGTTTCTGCACACCGTACCCCACAACTATTAGCTGATTACGCTTCTAGTGCTGCTGAACGTGGCATTAAAGTAATTATTGCTGGTGCTGGTGGTGCTGCACACTTACCAGGCATGGCAGCGGCTTTCACCAGCTTACCTGTATTAGGTGTACCAGTTCAATCTAAAGCATTAAAAGGCGTTGATTCATTATTATCAATTTGCCAAATGCCTAAAGGTGTTGCTGTAGGTACATTGGCAATCGGCGAAGCCGGTGCTGCAAATGCAGGCCTATTAGCAACGCAAATTCTTGCATGCCAACAACCTGAACTGCTTGCTAAAGTGGATGAGTTCCGCCAAAAGCAAACAGACACCGTATTAGCTAACCCAGATCCAGCGGTTTAATATGAATATTCTAGTTTTAGGTGCAGGGCAACTTGCACGCATGATGAGTTTAGAAGCGGCGCCGTTAAATCTAAATGTGCGCGCCTATGACGTAGGTTCAAAGCAAGTTATTCACCCACTGACGTTACAGTCATATGAGCAATCACTTGAAGACGCAATTACCTTGGTTGATGTGATCACCTGTGAGTTTGAACATATTCCTGATGATGTACTGGCGTTATGCCATGACAGTGGAAAGTTTTACCCAGGTAAAGCAGCAATCAAAGCTGGCGGTGACCGTAGCATTGAAAAAGCACTGCTGGATAAAACTGGCGTACCTTCTGCACCGTATAAATTGATCACTGAAAAGCAACACCTAGTCGATTCTGTGTCACTGTTAGGTTTACCATTAGTGATTAAAACCTGCCAAGCGGGTTATGATGGTAAAGGCCAATGGCGCTTAAAATCAATTGATCAATTAGAGACTATTTGGTCTGAAATGGCTGAGTTTATTGCTGCGGGTACTGAAAGTTTCCCACACAGTATTATCGCAGAGAAAATGATCCCATTTAACCGCGAAGTATCAGTAATTGGAGCCCGCGATAAAGCAGGTAACATTGCTATCTACCCAGTGACTGAAAATCAACATACTGATGGTGTATTAACGCTATCATTAGCCACTGAAATTGAGCTTAGCGTTCAACAGCAAGCGATTGATGCATTTAACAAACTATCTGCAGATATGGATTACGTGGGTGTATTAGCCATTGAATTCTTTGATGTAGACGGTCAATTAATGGTTAATGAAATTGCACCGCGTGTACATAACTCTGGTCACTGGACACAACAAGGTACTGCATGTAGTCAATTTGAAAACCATATGCGTGCTGTAGCAGGTTTACCATTAGGTGATACTAATCTGCAAAAAGTGAGTGCGATGATCAATGTATTAGGTCAAGCAGATATCAGTGAGCAAGTACTTAGCATCAGTGATGTAAAAAGCCACTGGTACGGTAAAGCACAACGTGCAGGCCGTAAGATGGGGCATATCAATGTGTCAGCGGAATCAAATGCAGCTTTAGCGGAAAAGTTATTAAAACTAGCTGAAATATTACCTGAGGAAAATTACCCAGGTGTTAAAAGCACTGCACAGCGTTTATTAGAAAAATAATCACTGCAAATGCATCAATACTAGCCGAGTTGAAGACTCGGCTTTTTTATATCTGTAATGCCAATCACTTACTTAATGCAATTGGTATTACAGTGTTAATGCTACGATTTTTAAAGGGTGGTTATCATCAAAAGAAGGGAAATCGTTGTGGCAATCTAACCATTCAACCGCAGTTACTTCTCTGCCCTGCTTTTCTACACAACGGACTAAACTTTTAAACCACACTTCCTTATCAACCTTAGCTACATTGTTACAACACACAATAGTACCACCGGGTTTAGTCGTTAATAGCGCAGGCTTAAACAGGCTTTGATAATCATTCACGAGATCAACCGTGCCAAAAGCACTTTTAGCAAAGCGTGGTGGATCTAAAAAGACTAAATCAAACTGCGAAGCAGACATTTTAGGATAACTAGGTAGTTTTTTGTTATTACGACTGGTGACTTTAAGCCCTGCTAACTGACGTAAAGCAGGAAATGCATCACTTTGAATAAACTGACAAACAGATTCGACGTCATTGAGTTGCGCATTTTTACGTCCTGCGGCTAATGCAAAAGAAGAAAAATCGACATTAACAACCCGCTTTGCACCGCCCACACCTGCAGCAATACCAATACCACAGGTATAAGAGAAAAGATTTAATACACTTTTTTTATGACTGTGCTTTTTCATATATTCACGGCCAACACGCATATCTAAAAACAGCAGTGGGTCTTGTCCTTCATGACGCAATTTACTGGTAAACAATACGCCATTTTCAGACATCACTTGATCGCTTTGTGCAAAAGCATCAGTACTTTCATCTAATTGATTAATAATACGAGAGTTTTTGTTTGATCTGTCGTTATAAACCAGAGGCAAATCCGCCACATTTAACAATACCGTTTTAATCTCATCTAACTGTGCTTCAGATAAGGTTTCATGAAAGGTTTGAATTAACCATGCATCACCGTAACGATCGATATTAAGCCCATTAACGCCTTCTACTGTGCCATGAAATACACGAAAACAATCTGTTTTAGGTTGATCTTCAATAGACAGGTTATTCAGAAGGGATTCACGCTTCGCTAAAGCAGCGTTTAATAAAGCAGTTATTGGCATAATCAAAAACTCAGTAAAGGAAGATAGCTATTCAGCAACATATGTATGCCAGATAATGAAAGGCTATATTAACAACATAGTAAGCGTTAACAAAACAAACAGTGATTTTTTAATAGGAGAATTTAATAATAGAACACTAAAAAATAATTATCTCACTGAGATACCCTGTATAAACCAGACATGCTAAATTAAAGGCAGACTAAACTTATTGAAATTGGAGATAACATGGATCAGTACGCTGTTTTTGGCAATCCTATTAAACATAGCAAATCACCTTTTATTCATACCCTATTTGCTAGTCAAACTCAGCAAAAGATGACCTATGGCATTGTTGAGGCGCCTGTTGATGGATTTACTGCATCTGTACAACGCTTTTTCAATGATAACGCTAAAGGCTGCAATATTACCGCTCCTTTCAAAGAGGAAGCTTTTCAGTTTGCACAATCATTAACAGACCGCGCACGTTTAGCAGGTGCTGTAAATACCTTGAAAAAAACCGATGACGGCTTAATCATTGGTGATAATACTGATGGGGCAGGTTTAGTTTTAGATTTAAAAAATAATCATGTCGACCTCGCTGGGGCTCGTATCTTATTGTTAGGAGCTGGTGGTGCTGCTCGTGGTGTATGTAGTTCTTTACTAGCAGAGAACCCTGCACAGTTAACGATCGCTAACCGTACCTTTGAAAAAGCACAAAATTTAGTGTCTATTTTTGAACAACTAGGCAGTATTGATGCGCAACCTTTTGATCAATTACAAGGGCCTTTTGATCTTATTATCAATTCAACCTCTGCAGGGTTACATGGCAGTTTACCTGCTATTTCCAGTGACTTAATTAACCCTGAAACTGCTATCTATGACATGACCTATAACGCTCAGGTCACGGCATTTAATGCGTGGGCAAAGGATAGTGGCGCACGTTTAACTATTGATGGTTTAGGTATGTTAGTTGGGCAAGCAGCAGAAAGCTTTGCACTGTGGCGTGGTGTAAAACCCGGTGCAAAACAAGTATTAAACGAATTACGTCATAATTTAGCTGGTTAACTTAATATGAATCAAAGCATTATATTTTCTGATAACGAATACTATAACTCTGATTTACAGCAAGTAGAGTTTCAAGCTCAATGCCAAGGACGCTTAATACAGTGTGTTATCTCATGGATTGCATTAAGTTCGCTTGATCAGCAAAACGACAGTGATGCACAGGCGAATGAAAAGTCTGCCTTAACACGCTTTGATAATGCTCGTTTTGATATTGAAGATCTCGCTGAAGAGCTAATTAATCAACAAGACTTTAATGAGGATGGAAAGATATACCTCGCTTTTGATTAAGTTAGCAATTATCTCGCTGTGTACAGGTAATAAGTACTATTTAAAAGGATACTAATATATGCAAAGTCACCGTATTAATGAGATGTTAGAGCTAATCAAACCCTACTGGTTAAAACACCAAGATCTGGATTTATTAGCACTATTAGAACGTATCGCTAGTGAGTCAGGTTTTGATGGTCCCATCAGTCAACTAACTGATGAAGTGATCATTTATCACTTAAAAATGGACCAAACAGAGAAAGACGAAATGATTCCAGGGATTGCAAAAGATTGCGAAGATGACTTTCAAAGTGCATTATTAAAGGCAAGAGGTTTATTATAATACCGATACATTAAAAGAAGTTAGCTAATTTAATGTAGTTTGGGTAATCACTAAACAGGGAGAGCACTATGTTAGAGAGCTATAAAACAATGGATGTTAATATGTTACTAAGCATTGTTAATATGAAATTAAGAAATGAGCAAAAAACATTAGATGACCTATGTGCAACTTACGAAATGGATAAATCACTGTTAAAGGAGCGTCTTGCTGGAGCAGGTTTTATCTATGATTTAAGTAATCATCAATTTAAGCAGAGCACCTACTAGCGTGCTATAGATGCCCTGCTTTAGTTTGTCAACAATGAGTCCGAAGACGGCATGGGTAACCTAACCATGCTCCTTTAGCTGAATGTTTTTTTTCGTGTTTAACCCTTTGCTGAGTAAGTTTTTTAACTTTTAAGCTGCTGTAAGTGAACACGCCAATAAATAATGCTGCAAGCAACATAATAATAGTTGGTGCTGGTGCACTATCAATGAAGAAGCTTAGGTAGATACCCAATACAGCACAACTACATGACACACCGACACTGATCACTAACATCTTGTAAAAGTTACGAGTTAATAAAAAAGCAATCGCGCCTGGAGTGATTAACATAGCAATCACTAAAATCATACCCACCGACTTTAACGCAAACACAATAGTAATCGATAACACTGATAACAAAGCGTAATGCAAAAATCTAACAGATAACCCTATCGCCTGTGCATGCTGTTTATCAAACACATATAACAATAGGTTTTTGCCTTGTACAAACAAGAAAGTACACACTACTAAACTCACGATCGCCACTTCCATAATGCCGTTCCAGCTACTACCTAATAGATCGCCATACAATATTTGGTCAAGGTGAACATCTGTTTCTATTTTAGTGATTAATAACAGACCCAAAGCAAACATCGCAGAGAAGACAATCCCCATCACTGTATCTTCTTTTAGGCGACTATGTTCTTTAATGAATCCTGTAAAAACAGCACAGCTGATACCTGCAACAAAAGCACCAACAGCAAAAGGAATAGCCAACACGTAAGCGATCACGATACCTGGTAAAACAGAGTGAGAGATAGCATCTCCCATCAATGACCACCCTTTTAAAACTAAAAAGCAAGACAGTATTGCCGTCGGTACCGCTAAAATAAGTACCATCACAAATGCTTGTCGCATGAAATCAAAAACAAATGGAGAAGTTAAATTTTCAAATAGTGCTGTCATGTAATTCTCCTTGTTTAACGGTTAATGCGCGTTGCTTTTTTCTATTACTGATCAAGCCATATTTAGGCGAGAAGAAGAAAGCAGATAAGAATATAAAGGTTTGTAATAGAACAATAATTCCGCCTGTTGCTCCGTTAATGAAGTAACTGAGGTAGGCCCCAATTAATGAGCTCAATGTACCGACGCTAATACTGATAAAAATAACATTACTAAATTTATCACTTAGTAAATAAGCTGTCGCACCGGGGATCACTACCATCGCAATCACTAGAAAAGCCCCTACTGTTTGTAACGCCGCAACCGTTGATGCACTCAATAAGGTGAAAAAGATAATTTTTAAGGCATTAGCATTTAAACCAATGCTTCTTGCATGCTGTTCATCAAAAAACAGCACCATAAAATCACGCCACTTCACCGTTAATACAACTAAGGTAACCATACTAATGATCACTAACTGCAATGTATCGTAAGGTGTGATTGCCAAAATATTACCCATGACTATGGTTTGAATATTTACTGACGTTGGACTCAAAGAGACCATGAACAACCCCAAACCAAAAAATGAGGTGAAAATAATACCGATAATGGCATCTTCTTTTAATCTAGAGGCTTGGTTTAGAAACAACATCACTGTTGCCGCTAAACCACCTGAAAAAAACGCGCCAACTGCAAATGGCAACCCCAACATGTAAGCTCCTGCGACACCAGGTACAATGGAATGTGAAAGCGCATCACCAATCAGTGACCACCCCTTTAACATCAAGTACACGGCTAAAAAGGCACAAACACCGCCCACCAGCGCACTCACAAAAATCGCATTAACCATGTAATCGTAGCTAAAGGGTTCTAATAAATATTCTAACATTTCCCCTCCTACTGCTGATTAAGCACGGTATTAGTATGTTGCTCTCCGTAAAGAACAACTGGACGCTCATCGTCACTGATCACAGTAACTTGGCGTTTATCATCATCGTTATGCAATAAGTCACCACTTAAAACAAAGTGACGTAGCGCACCACCAAAGGCTTTTTGTATATTATCGGGTGTGAATACCCTCTCAGTTGGACCTTCATCTAATACAGTTCGATTAATAAAAACGGTTCTATCGCAAAATTCAGGAATGCTCCCTAGGTTATGCGTTGAGACTAAAATCACTTTACCCTCTTCACGCAATACTTTTAGTAATTGCATAATGTGCTCTTCAGTTTTTACATCAACACCAGTAAAAGGTTCATCGAGTAAAATGACCTGACTCTCCTGTGCTAATGCACGTGCTAAGAAGATACGTTTTTTCTGACCACCCGATAATTCGCCAATTTGACGGTGACGGTAGTCTTGCATATTCACACGGCGTAACGCTTGATCAACCATTTCACGGTCTTTGGCTGAACTCATACGCAACATATTCATATGCCCGTAACGTCCCATCATCACCACATCTTCCACTAAGATAGGGAAATCCCAATCAATCTCTTCTGATTGAGGTACATAAGCGACAATGTTGCTTTTTAGTGCTTGTTTTACTGTTAATCCTAAAATGTTTACTGAGCCAGTTTTTAAACTAACTAACCCCATAATGGATTTAAAGATAGTTGATTTACCGCTGCCGTTAATACCTACTAAAGCTGTAATAGAGCCTTTAGGTAAAGTAAAACTGGCATCATGAATAGCGGTAAAGCCATTTCGGTAAGTCACTGTAATATCATTGACTTTTATTTCGTTTGTTGTTTGTTTATTTAGCATCTTGATTTACCCCCGCTGCAATTCGACTCAAGGTCGTCGTTAACAAGTCAATATAAGTAGGGACAGGACCATCTGCATTACTCAAAGAATCAACATAAAGCACACCCGCGTATAGCGCACCTGTTTCTCTTGCTACCTGTTGTGCAGGTTTAGCGGATACCGTACTTTCACTAAACACTGCATTAATATTATTTGAACGTACGGTATCGATTACCGCTCTAACTTGTTGTGGAGTGCCCTGTGCATCTGAATTCATAGGCCATAAATATAACTCTTTTAAACCATAATCTCGGGCTAAGTAACTGAATGCACCTTCACTGGTTACTAACCAACGTTGTTGCTCTGGCACTGCCGCAATTTTGGCTTTGAAAGGCGCTACTGCTGCAACAATCTGTTCACTGTATTTTTTTGCGTTGGTGTTGTAGGTTGTTGCATGGCTTGGATCATGTTCTACTAATGCAGCTCTAATATTATCAATATAAATCAATGCATTAGGTTCTGACATCCAAGCGTGAGGATTCGGTTTACCTGAATAAGCCCCTTGGGTGATCCCCATTGGTTTAATACCGTCAGAAACGATCACTCTTGGCACACCTTTTAAATTATTAAAAAATTTATCGAACCATAGTTCTAGGTTTAATCCGTTATAAAGGATCATATCTGCGCCCTGTGCTCGACGTAAATCTCCAGGTGTCGCTTGATAATTATGGATTTCTGCATTAGCTTTAGTAATAGATTCGACAATGGCTGCATCACCTGCAACATTTTTCGCCATATCAGCTATTACAGTAAAAGTGGTCACCACTTTAAATCTGTCATTCGATGCTGCATACCCTGCTTGGGCCTGAAAAATAAGTATCAGTACAACAAATAAAGTTCTTAACATACAATCCGCCTACCCAATTAGTTTAATAAGTAAGCCAAAGATAGCAGTCCACCCCTTTTATCGCAAATGATATTCATTATCACTTTGATAGGCGTTATGGATTGATTGTTTTTGTATAAAAAAATACACTGGTTTATCTATCAATAACAAATGGATTGAAAATGAAAAAAACAGCGTTAATCTTATTAGGTGGTGTATTACTTGCTGGTTGCCAAGCGACAAATACGGATACAACAGAGAGTACTTCAACAAGCACATCAAGCACTGTAGCTAGCTTAACCAATAACCTTTTAGAAACTAATTTTCCAAGTTTAACTTGTGCAGAGATCAAACAAACTTTTGTTGATTACGAAGCTAAAATGACTAGTGTAGAAAATGGCTCTAGCCTGTTAACAACGGCAGGTATTAGTACTGCAACAGCAACAGAAAAAATGCAAACAAGTTACGACACAGCTAAAGAGATAGCAACACCAGTAATGACAGCTAAAGGTTGTACTGAAACGCTATAAGGTTTTCCCTAGATAAAAGTACTCAATATTTGAGTACTTTTATCTTCCTCAAAAAATAACTAACCCCTTTCTCGAAGCCATTCCAAAACTCAGTAAATTATTTCCGTTCAGCCCTATCAATCACTCATGAATTTGTTATCTTATATAGACCGTATTAACATTTTACGTATAACAAAATAAATATTTTACAGGGGCGCGCTAATACATTGGCAGCGCCTTTTTTATTGGAGAAATAGAATGTCAAATACAAGCTATCAACAATTAACGCCTGAGTGCCAACTAGATGCACTTGCCAGTATTGGTATTTACCCAGATACAGGCTTGTTAGCGCTTAATTCTTACGAAAATAGAGTCTTTTCTTTCACCGATGAGCATCAACAACGCTATGTAGTGAAGTTTTATCGACCTGAACGCTGGAGCGAACAGCAATTATTAGAAGATCATGCTTTTTGCCAATATTTGAGCGAAGCAGACTTACAACTTTCATCACCATTAAATATTGAAGGTAAAACCTTACACTCTTTTGCAGGGTATTATTTTGCATTATTCGAGAATCTATCTGCACGCACCCTTGCTGTTGATGACGTGGACAGCTTATATGAAGTAGGTATTGCACTAGGTAAGTTACATAAAGCAGGTGCGCAGCATCAATTTAAAGCACGTCCAAGTTTGCAGGTCAACGAGACCATTCAGACAGCCATTGAACAGTTAAAAAGCTGTGAACATATCCCTGACAGCATTCATTCTCAGGTGTTTGAAACCTTACAATCCTTATATTACAAAATCACCACCAAGAAATTGCCTAAAGCAAACATGATCGCCATCCACGGAGATGCACATGCTAGCAATATATTATTAAAAGAAGGGCAGCCGTACTGGGTAGATTTCGATGATTGTAAAATGGGGCCTGCAATACAAGACATCTGGATGTTATTAAATGGTGACCGAAATGAGCAATTATTACAAATATCTATGATTTTAGAAGGTTATCAAGAAGAATATGAGTTTGAACCGGAACAATTAGCCTACATAGAGGTCTTACGCACTCTGCGTATGATCAATTACGCAGCTTGGATACATAACCGTTGGCAAGATCCTGCATTTTCAAGCAACTTTCCATGGTTTATAACAGAACAATATTGGAAAGAGTGGTTACAATCGTTACAACAACAGTTAGTATTATTAGATGAAGCTCCTCTGATGCTTCAGCCACACTATTAATTTTTACATCATAAAATCACAACAATGATAATAAAGGATCACATAATGAAAAAGGTTTTTGCTCTATTAATCGGTTTGTTTTTACTGCCATTAAGCGTACAAGCTGCAGATTTTGAAGAAGGCACTCACTATGACGTTATTAAACAAACGGCTACTGATAAACCTGAAGTTTTAGAGTTTTTCTCTTTCTATTGCCCACATTGCTTCAAGTTTGAACCACTGATGAAAAACCTTGAACAAGAGTTACCAGATGACGTGACAGTTAAAAAGAGCCACGTAAACTTCTTAGGCGGCGCAATGGCCGATGAAGTGACAAAAGCTTATGCTGCTGCAGACATTCTGGGTGTAAAAGAAGAAGTGACTAGCATTATCTTCGATCAAATCCACGTACAACGTAAAGCAATCAACAATGAACAAGACATCCTTGATATCTTTGCTAAAGCAGGTGTATCTGAAAAAGAAGCACAGGGCGCTTTAGCGAGCTTCCCAGTAAACGGTATGGCAGCTCAAATGAAACGTAATACTGAAACATTCAAAGTTCGTGGCGTACCAACACTGATTGTGAACGGTAAATACAAAGTAAATACTGGTTCAGTTAAAAGCACTAAAGAGTTCGTTGAATTAGTTAAGTTTTTAACTAAAAAAACAGACTAAACGCCTGCTGTAAAAAACCCAATTTAAAATAAAAAGCCACATTAGTGGCTTTTTTCATTTTTATGGCATAATAGCGGCGTCCAAAAGGGGAGATGACCGTTGAAAACCATGTTTAATAATTCAGCACAAATGAAAAGTGCGATTAAAGAATTACACAACAACAAAGAGTCGACTAAGGCACAGATCGTTGCTATTAGTGGGATTGAGGGTAGTGGTAAACGTGAACTAACCGAAAAAATTGCAGCCGCTTTAAGGTTGGATGGGCTAAATGTAGCCGTAATTCATACCGATGACTGGGAAGCCAGCAAAGACGTTCGCTTTAATATAATGAACAGCCCTGAAGAGTATTACCTTAATGCTTATCGCTTTGATGAGATGTTTGAAGAGTTAATTCTACCGCTTAAACTTTTTGGGAGCATTAAAACCTCTGTTAACTTAGATGACGCAGAGTCACCTCGTACCGTTGATTACCATTTTAATAATATCGATATAATCCTGATCGAAGGGGTGTATCTATTACAAGAATCCTACCTCGATTTATATGATTACAGCTGCTGGGTAAAAAGTAACTTCGAAACTGCACGCAAACGCCTTCATGAACAAGTGAATATTGAAGAGTCACAAGAAGCTTTGGTTAATCTATTTGAATTATTAATTAAACCGGCTGGCCAATATCACCTTTATGCAGATGACCCAATCGGTAATAGTCGCTCAATTTACCTAGAAGAAGCGCAGCTCGACAATGAATAGTCATTCAGCGTTTGACCCAGAGAACCGCCATAGCGCTTACATACAGTTCAAACGCGATGAATGGGCTGAGTTACGCGACAATGTAAAGCTAACCTTGTCTGAACAAGATATAAAGCAATTACAGGGGATTAATGAATCCTTATCCATGCAGGAAGTGATTGATATTTACCTGCCTTTGTCGCGTTTACTTAATTTATACGTAGGTGCACGACAATATCGTCATACGGTACGTGATAAATTCCTTAACTCTCATAACGAGAAAGTCCCTTATATCATTGGTATTGCGGGCAGTGTTGCCGTAGGTAAAAGTACTTCTGCACGTATCCTACAAGCATTATTGTCACGCTGGCCGGAACATCCTAAGGTTGCCTTAGTAACAACAGATGGTTTCTTACGTCCGAATAAAGAGCTTGTCGCGCGTAATTTAATGCATAAGAAAGGCTTTCCTGAAAGTTTTGATATTAAAGCCTTGATCGACTTTGTTTCTGCAATAAAGTCCGGTCAAAAGAAGGTGACTGCACCTGTTTACTCACATTTAACCTATGACATTATGACTGACCAATCCTTGCAGATTGAGCAGCCAGATATTGTGATACTAGAAGGGCTAAATGTATTACAAACAGCAGCCTCAACTGAAGGTGATCAATCACACCGTACCTTTGTTTCTGATTTTGTAGATTTTTCTATTTTTGTTGATGCTGAAACTGACCTATTAAAAACCTGGTATATTCAACGTTTTTTGAAGTTTAGAGAGGGTGCTTTCACTGATCCTAATGCTTATTTTCATAGTTATTCGAAAATGAGTAAACGAGAAGCCGTCGGAATAGCATCAAAAATTTGGGATGAGATTAACGGGGTAAACTTAGAAGAAAATATCCGCCCAACACGAGATAGGGCAAATTTAATCCTGAAAAAATCCATCAATCATCAGGTTAGCCAAGTTCAGTTACGTAAATAGAAGGTAATAAAAAAGGCGCTAATAGCGCCTTTTCCGTCTCTAAAGTCCAATAGGTTTAAAGAATAATATCTTTTAAATTTGGATCTTTACGGTCTAGGTAATGCGTAGACTTAATACGACGTACTGTACGCGACTTACCACGTACTAATAGTGTCTCGGTAGTCGCTAGACGACCATCAATTGATACGCCTTCTACTAAGTCACCTTTAGTAATACCAGTTGCAGAGAAGATAACGTTATCGTTTTTCACTAGGTCTTCTAGTTTTAATACTTTATTTACTTCAATGCCAGCAGCTTCACAACGAGCGACTTCTTCTTTACCGATTTTAATGTTCTCTTCCGATGGCTCTTTCACCATTGGACGAGGAATCAAACGCGCTTGCATGTTACCGTCTAATGCACGTACAACTGCAGCCGAGATAACCCCCTCTGGTGCACCGCCAATACAGTACAGTACATCTACTTGGTTATCAGGCATACAAGCTAACACGGAGATAGCAACGTCACCATCTGGAATCGCAAATACACGAATACCCATGCCTTGCATATCTTTAATGATACGGTCATGGCGAGGTTTAGCTAATGTTGCAACCGTTAACTCCGAAAGAGATTTACCTAATGCAAAAGCGATGGCTTTTAGGTTTTGCTCAAGAGAGCGTTCTAAGTCGATAGCATCTTTAGCATTTGGACCAACAATTAGTTTTTCCATGTACATATCAGGTGCACGTAAGAAACTGCCTTTTTCACCTACTGCTAATACAGCTAGAGCGTTAGATTGGCCCATAGCCGTCATGCGCGTACCTTCGATTGGGTCAACGGCGATATCCACAGCATCACCAGTCCCTGTACCTACATGCTCACCAATGTATAACATAGGTGCTTCATCAATCTCGCCTTCACCAATAACGATTTCGCCATCGATATCAATTTGGTTGAAGATCAAGCGCATTGCTTCTACAGCTGCACCATCTGCCGTGTTTTTATCACCTCGGCCTAACCATTTGTATCCAGCTAATGCAGCTGCTTCTGTTACTCGAGAAAATTCTATTGCTAGTTCGCGTCTCATTGTATGAGCTCCCAATTTTTAAATCTAATTAAAACAAAGTGTTATTAACAATAAAACATTAATAACAGACCTCGCTCTTATGCATCTTTATTAACGATAATTTGTATAGCTTGTTTCAGTTTCAGCATTGCTTGTTCGATTAGCTCATCTGAAATATTCAAGGCAGGTGCAAAACGTAATACGTTAGCTCCTGCGACTAAGATTAATAGACCTTGTTCAGCCGCCCCTAAGAAAAAGGTTTTTGCCTGGTCTTGATATTGTTCATTTAACACGGCACCTAACAACAAACCCGCACCACGAACCTCTTTAAACACAGAAAACTCTTGGTTGATTTCCTGTAAGTGCTGACGGATAAGCTGTTCTTTACGCTTAACACCCTCCAACATTTCTGGGGTGTTAATTAAATCGAATGCTTTACCTGCTACTGCACAAGCTAAAGGGTTACCACCAAATGTAGTGCCGTGTGTGCCTACTTTAAAGTGCTCAGCTAGGTGACTTTTTGTCAACATTGCCGCAATTGGAAAACCCGCACCTAATGCTTTTGCAGAAGTCACGATATCAGGTGTAATACCTAATGCCATATAAGCAAACAATTCACCTGTTCTGCCCATACCTGTTTGTACTTCATCAAAAATCATCAAGGCATTGTGTTTATCACATAACGCACGCACACCTTGTGCAAATTCAGGTGAAATAGGTAACACACCACCTTCACCTTGTAATGGCTCTAAAATCACCGCACAGGTTTTATCTGATATTGCTTTTTCAAGCGCCGCTAAATCATTGTATTCAAGGTGGGTAATATCCGCTGGTTTTGGACCAAAACCATCAGAGTAAGCAGATTGTCCACCAGCTGTCACGGTAAAGAAAGTACGCCCATGAAAACCTTGATAGAAAGCGATAATTTCAGTTTTATCTGTTCCTGCTTGATCAAAAGCAACACGACGTGCAAGTTTTAACGCCGCTTCATTAGCTTCCGCACCAGAATTTGCAAAAAACACTTTTTCTGCAAAGGTATTATCCACTAATTTTTGTGCCAAGCTTAACGCTGGTTCATTCGTGTAGATATTACTAACATGCCATAACTTTTGCGCTTGCTCAGTTAATGCCGTCACTAATTCAGGATGTGCGTGACCTAAAGCATTAACAGCGATACCACCAGTCAAATCAAGGAACTCATTATCTTGTTGGTCCCACACTCGAGAACCTTCACCGCGCACAGGGATCATTTCTAACGGAGCATAGTTTGGCACCATAATTTGATCAAATAACGGACGGGTGATGTGAGTGTTTGACATAAAGCATTCCTTTAATAAGTTGAAACAGTCATAAAATAGGGGTTTAAAAGCTTAATATACGCACTTATTTTAACAATCCAATAGATTGCTCAATAAAATTATTAAGGAGCGTCAGTCCTTGTTCAGAGCGGATACTTTCAGGATGAAATTGTACCCCTTCTAATGCCATATGTTTATGACGAATCGCCATTATTTCTTGGCTTTCTATCACTCTGGCTGAAATATCAAAGCAATTAGGTAAAGTATCTTCCTGCACAATCAAACTATGGTAACGAGTTACATTTAATGGGTTCGCTAATCCGGTAAATACACCGCGATTATCGTGTTCGATTAAAGAATTTTTGCCGTGCATCACTTTATTAGCTCGTACGACTTTTGCTCCAAAGACTTGAGCGATACTTTGATGGCCAAGGCAAACCCCTAAGATTGGAATTTCCCCTGCAAAACGCTCTATTGTAGCTAAAGACACACCCGCTTCATTAGGTGTACAAGGCCCAGGTGAAATAACGATATGATCCGGCTTTAAATCTGCGATCTCTTGTAAGTTAATTTGATCGTTTCGCTTTATTACTACTTGTTGCTTTAGTTCTCCGAAGTACTGAACTAAGTTGTAAGTAAAGGAATCATAATTATCAATCATTAACAGCATAAATAGGGGCCATCTAAAACATAAAGATCTATTTTAACATTAGTCTCGTATCTAATCCTAATAACATTAAGGGGCATTAATGAGTCAACAAGCTGAAACAAAACAAAAAGTATTGATTACTGGGGCAACAGGGTTAATCGGTCGATCTTTAGTGCCTTTATTAACCTCACAGGGATACCAAGTTTATAAATTACAACGTACTGTCAGTGAAACAGAACCTTATTGGTTGATTGACCAACAAGAGATATACCTCAACTCAGCGCCTCAACCGGACATCATAATTCACTTAGCTGGTGAAAACATAGCTAATGCACGTTGGACTGAAACAGTTAAACAGAAAATAACCGATAGTCGCATTCAGTCAACACAATTGATCGTTGATTTCATTAATAACAGCGAGACACCACCGAGTTTGTTTATTTGTGCTTCTGCCATTGGTTTTTATGGTAATAGTGGCCAACAACCTGTTGATGAGAGTTCGTCACAGGGAGATGAATTTGTTAGCCAATTAGCAGCGCAATGGGAGCAAACCAGCCATAAAGTCAACACCAATAAGACTAGGGTAGTTAACTTACGTACTGGCATTGTATTAGATAAACAAGAGGGTGCATTAGCTAAAATGCTACCTGCTTTTAGGATGGGTGTAGGAGGTAAAATAGGGCAAGGTAAGCAAATCATGAGTTGGATAGACTTAACCGATCAGGTTAATGCTATTTTATTTATTATGCGTAATGCGGAGTTATCAGGCCCAGTTAACCTCGTTTCCCCTAACCCAGTAACTAACCGTAATTTCTCTGTGATTTTAGCCAATATATTAAACCGGCCTTGTATCTTACCCTTACCAGCATTTATGGTTGAATTGTTGTTTGCTGAAATGGGTAAGGCGTTATTGCTTTCAAGTACTAATGTACGTCCAACTAAGCTATTAGAGGCTGGGTTTACCTTTCAATATGAGTTACTAGAAGCAAGTTTAAAGCATCAATTACAGAGAAAATAATAGGTATTTGAGCATTGAAGTTTATTCGATTGGAATTTTGAATGTTACAGAAACAGGAAAGGGCAGCCGAAGCTGCCCTTATTTTAGTCTTATCTATCTAGTCCGTGATAGTTGATGCTCCCTGCGTTACATCCTTTTGACTAATGCCATACTAGGCGTCCACTTCCCAAATCCTTTGGGCTCATCCTTGTTTATATCCTTATTAGATAAACATCCTGTTTACCCGTCATCTCCCTTTCCTTAGGAGGTGTCCTTCTTTGCCATCCTGGCTTAATAACCACAATCCTAGTAGTCACTAATAACTTCATCCTGAAGTGTCCTGCTTTCCCTAATTATAAAACATCCTGTTTTATAAACTCTCATCCTGAGAGGTCCTAATTGCCATCCTAGCAATACATCGGGTCATTGTTTACATCCTGTAAAGCATTTCCCCTTTGCGAGATAAATAATACGACCTTTTCCTAATGAATAATGGTGTTTAAAATACGATTTTATCTTACAGAGAAGAACAAGAAACAAACAAACCATTAAATAACAATAACTTAATCTAAAATAAATCAGATTAAAGCGCATTAAACTAAGTTTAAATAATGCAATAACCTCTATAGGCAATGGTCGATCTCTCACAAATTAAAAACACTGAATGGGGCATTTACTAGACCAAAAGGGATGACAGTATAAAAAGACAACTATTCGCTGGTGGAGAGTGGTTAATTAGCAGCTAAAAAGGTGATGAATAATAAGCGCAAACAAAAAATCCCAGGTAAATACCCAGGATTTTATTTTAAAACCGAACGAATGGTTTGATTAGAAGTTGTAACGGATACCCGCTACTAAAGAGTCTTCTGCATCATCAATTTGATTAAATTGGTAAGTTACGTAAGTACGGATTGATTTGTTGAAACGGTATTGACCTTCAACAGCGTAAAAGTCTTCAGTATCTACATCGTCAATCTCTTGTTGAACAATCATACCGATCATACGGAATTGCTTAGTCAATTTGTATTGTAATGCAATCTCGATAGAGGTCATGTCAGAGATTTCGTCTGCGTCGTTGAATGCATCACCCGTTGCGTATGAAGCTGCACCGTAGAAACCACCAACAGAGTAAGCAGCCGCTAACGTAGTTTGCGTTTCATCTGTTTGTGCATCTGTATGTGCGATACCTAGGTCTAAACCGAAGTCACTAGAGTAAAGAGCAGAGATAGCAACAGAATCTTGATCATCTTCATCAGAACCTGTGAAGTTAGCTTGCACTGTTACTGAATCAGCAAATGTACCTGAATATAAGAAAGTTGTGTTTTCTTTATCAGATGAAGCATCAAATACTTGTTGGTAACCAGAGTGAACAGAAGCAATATCTGTCATATCAGAAACTTGTACGTTAGCAGTATCTTGGCGACCGTAAGAGAAATCACCAATTGATGTACCAAAACCAGCAAACAAGTAACGGTTATCAACTGTTTCACCAGGTTCGATTTGGTATTCCATGAAACCAAAACCAGTTAGGTTGTCAGTAATTTGAGTTTTGCCGCCAAAGTTAATGCGAGCACGGCTTTTATCGACAACAGAACCATCACCAGTCTCTTTAAACTCAGCACGTACTTCAGCACGACCACCAATTTTAAGTGTTGTACCGTCTTGATCATATACAGTTGCAGATTGAGCCGTTGCAGAAACAAGACCCGCTAAAATTGCTGTTGCTAATAGTGTTTTTTTCATGATTCATCCGTGTTTAATTTAAAATAATATTTAAAGAATAAAATTTTTGTTTTGCAGCTTATTGCTGTTTACGGAGAAGCAGTCTAGGGATTGAATATGACAAAAATATTGCGGATATATTACATTTTAAAAAAGTTCAATTTATTTTATAAGCGTTACGATAGTAGAGTTGAAACAAAAAAACCGCAATACAGCGGCTTAATATAGAATAGAAAATAATAACTTTATTTACCAATACAGAAGCTAGAAAATATACGTCCTAATAAGTCATCAGAGGTAAACTCTCCAGTGATTTCACTGAGGTGTTGCTGCGTGAGACGTAACTCTTCAGCAAGTAACTCACCGGCTTTATACTCTTCTAATTGAACCTTACCTTCTAAAAGATGTTTCTCAGCTTGATCAATCGCTTGCAAGTGACGACGACGTGCCATAAAACCACCTTCAACATTACCTTGATAGCCCATTATATCTTTTAAATGTTGTTTTAATGCTTCAACACCTGAGCCTGTTTTAGCTGAAATTCGGTAAACAGGGTGGTTATCATGCTCAGTCATTTGCAATGATTCACCGGTTAAATCAGCCTTATTACGTACCACAGTTAAGCCAACATCTGCCGGTAATTTTTCAATAAAATCAGGCCAAATATCATGTGGATCTTCGGCATCGGTAGTAGTTGCATCTAGCATAAATAAAATACGATCAGCATTTTTTATTTCTGTCCAAGCCCGTTCAATACCAATACGTTCGACTTCATCGGCCCCTTCACGTAAGCCAGCGGTATCAATAATATGCAAAGGCATACCATCAATATGGATATGTTCGCGCATAACATCGCGTGTGGTGCCTGCAATATCGGTTACAATCGCGCTTTCTTTACCGACTAACGTATTAAGTAAGCTTGATTTTCCGGCATTAGGGCGGCCTGCAATCACCACTTTCATGCCATCACGCAAAATAGCACCTTGTTTGGCCTGTTCTTTTACTGCATTGAGGTTATCAATAATCTGATATAAGTCTTTGGCAATTTTACCGTCACTTAAAAAGTCTACTTCCTCTTCAGGGAAATCAATGGAAGCTTCAACGTAAATACGTAAGTAAATCAAGCTTTCAACGAGGTCATTAATTTTATGAGAAAACTCACCCTGTAACGAGTGCAGTGCGCTTTTAGCTGCTTGCTCAGAACTTGCTTCAATTAAATCAGCAATTGCCTCAGCTTGTGCTAAATCGAGCTTATCATTCATAAATGCACGTTCAGAGAACTCACCTGGATTAGCGCTGCGCAAGTTTTTAATGGTCAGGATAGCTTTGATCAACATATCCATCACCACAGGGCCACCATGACCTTGTAGTTCAAGTACATCTTCACCGGTAAAGGAGTTAGGACCTTTAAAGAGTAACGCAATACCTTGGTCTAACACTTGTTTATCTTGGTCATAGAAAGGTAAGTACTCGGCATAACGTACTTTCGGTTTTTTACCTAAAATAATCTCTGCTACGGCTTCTGCATCAGGACCAGAAACGCGCACAATGCCCACACCACCACGCCCTGGCGCAGTTGCTTGAGCAACAATAGTATCAGTAGCTTTTATCATGTTCTGTTCCTAACTTAAAAAGTGAAGCCAATAAAAAAGGCGACTATTATAGTCGCCTTTTATCAATTACTAAATACTAGAATTATTTCTTAGCACTTAGTCCGTTCTTTTCGAATTGACGATAAATAACGGTTTGTTGTACTAGTGTCACGATGTTACTCATTAACCAGTAAAGTACTAGACCAGCTGGGAACCATAGGAAGAAGAAGGTAAATACCACAGGCATAAACTTCATGATCTTCTGTTGCATTGGATCTTGTACCGTTGCTGGAGACATTTTTTGGATAAAGAACATACTCACACCCATTAAGATAGGTAGGATGTAGTAAGGGTCTTGTACCGATAAATCTTGGATCCAGAACATAAATGGTGCATGACGTAATTCTACCGCTTCCATTAACGACCAGTATAAAGCGATGAAGATAGGCATCTGTAATAAGATAGGGAAACAACCACCTAATGGGTTTACTTTCTCTTCTTTGTACATTTCCATCATTGCTTTTGATACTTTCTGACGGTCTTCTCCGTAGCGCTCACGTAATGCTTGTATCTTAGGTTGTAATAAACGCATTTTAGCCATTGACGTGTATTGTGCTTTTGTCAGTGGGTATAAAAGACCTTTTACAGTGAATGTAATTAAGATGATTGCAACACCCCAGTTACCCACAATACCTTGGAAGAATAACAGTAATTTAAATAATGGTTGTGCAAGCCACCATAACCAACCGTAATCAACCGTTAAGTCTAGGTTTTCACCAACATGTGACATTTCATCTTGTAACTTAGGACCAATCCATAAGTTAGTAGAGTATTTTTCAGTGCTGTTAGGTGCAATCGTTTTGATAGGTGATTTAAAACCGATGGTTGCATCTTTGTTTTGGATAACATTAGTGTATAACACGTTGTTATCATCGGCATTAGGTACCCAAGCAGACACGAAGTAGTGTTGTAGCATCGCTACCCAACCACCTTGAGTGTTCTGATTTAGGTTACGTTCAACCATATCGTCGAATGTGTATTTGCTGTATTTAGTATCATCTGTAGAGAATGCACCACCACGGTAAACAGGCATCATTAGGTTAGTAGAGTGCTCTTTTAACGACTCTTTTAACTGACCGTATAGCTGTACATTTACATCACTATCAGACTTATTTTCAATGGTGTAATCAACACTTACGTTGTATTCACCACGTTTTAAAGTGAAGGTTTTAGTAAATACATTACCAGCTTGGTCTACGTAACGTAGCGCTGTAGACACAGAGTCTTCACCATCTGCTAAGATGTTTTCTGTGTTAGCTGTACTATAGTAAGGGCGACCTTTAGGGTTTGCATCTGGACCTTGTTTGCCAATCAATCCACTTTGTGCAATGTAGGTAAAGCCATTTGCATTTTCTAATAAACGGAATGGAACACCAGAATCTAACTCGTCGTCATGGTCAAGTAGGTCTGCGACAATAACGTCACCGCCAACTAACGTAATTTCTAAACGTAATTGGTCATTTTCTAATACAGTTGTTGCATTAGTTGATGCTTGTGTTGGTACTTGTGCGACAGCTGAAGCGTGATCTTCAGAAGAAGCTGGAATATCAGCGCTATGATTACTAGTCGATGGTACTGATGATTGTGAAGTGCTTTGTTCAGTCGTTTGCGCTGCAGCAACTGGCTGAGGGTTTTGCTCGGTAACCCATGCTTGATATAGCAAAAAGCTAACAAACAAAAGTGCGAGGAAAAGTAAATTGCGTTGTGATTCCATAACGTATTTGATCTCTAAGGTTTAGGTTTATTTTTAGTTGCGCAACAAGGAGGTACAGGATCATATCCTCCTTCATTAAAGGGATGGCATTTTACAAGACGACGAGCGGCTAGCCAACATCCTTTTATCATACCATGACTCTTTATGGCTGCTATCGCATAATGTGAACAACTTGGCGTAAAACGACAACGAGGTCCAAGAATGGGACTTATAACTAGCTGATAACCACGAATGAATTTAATTGCTATCCATTGCAACGCTGCACTAATTTTCGCCATAACTTATCCAATACCTTATGAAGTTCTTGATTTGATAAATCAGCAATACCAGCTTTAGCAACAACGACGATATCGATGTTAGGAAGCTCATGTTGTTGAAGACGGAAATGATCTCTTACTATGCGACGGATACGATTACGACCTACAGCAAGTTTTATATGCTTTTTAGGAATAGCCATACCAATACGAGGATGGTCAAAAGTATTTTTTCTAGCAAGAAGAGTTAAATGCGGGGATACTGCTGGAATAGCATTTTTAAATACAGGTTGAAAATCTTCGGGAGTTAACAGACGTAACTCCCGAGAAAACGAATAATTCACCACGTCTGGTAAATTATGCGCTTAAGCTAGCGCGGCCTTTAGCACGACGACGAGCTAATACGGCACGACCGTTCTTAGTCGCCATACGAGTTCTAAAACCGTGTGAACGCTTACGCTTTGTGTTGCTTGGTTGAAAAGTACGTTTCATGCTCTTTTCCACTTATTGTTAAGTACTGTACAGTAGCTAATTTTTTCAATCTGTTAGTGCTTAATCACTTCGAAAAGTCACTAAACAATATTAATCAAAAGCGTCAGCCGATTAAAAAGAGAGCGAATTCTATTGATTGATCGACTAAAAGTCAATCAGAGATGCTTCTTTCTGGTAGATTAAATTCATTTTTTTCAAAATTAAATAAGAAATAAATAAATAGTCACTACGAGCCAAACTCAAAAGTTAGGGTGGCGCGATTATATATAAGCGACACTAATTAGCAAGGATCTTCCGCGATCTTATAAATTAAGATTTGTAAATAGTTAAATATGTATGTTGTGGATAAAGCTCTGTGCCCTTGATGTTACCTAGTTATATCCTTGTGGATGCTTTAACCATTGAATGAGATAAATTTCAAGGATCTTTTTTTTCTTTTTGTTGCTTGATCTTATAGCATCATGACGATCTTATCGGTAGAATTATCCGCCCTAATGAATCTACTGGAGTTCCACAATGTCCCTGGCTATTTGGCAAGAATGTTTAGCACAATTAAAAGACGAGCTATCAGCAGGAGACTTTAGTACTTGGTTACGCCCTTTACAGGCAGAATACGACAATAATACCTTGTCATTATATTCGCCAAATAAATACACTAGTGAATGGGTACGTGAAAAGTACATGGATATCATTGAAACTAAATTGCAAACCTTGGCACATGAAGTTGATCCTAATCTCAGCATTAAAATACGTTTATTAGTGGGTACAGCAAATGCTGCCACTAATAATCCGACAGTCGCAAAAGCAGCACCAGTACAAAATACCAATCAACCTTGGGAAGGTGAGTCACCTTCTTTAAATATCGCGCACAAAAGTAATTTAATAAAAAAATATACCTTTGATAACTTTGTTGAAGGTAAATCGAATAATTTTGCTATTGCGACGACTCAACAAATTGCAGAAAATCCAGGTGGTGTTTATAACCCACTCTTTTTATATGCTCACCCAGGTTTAGGTAAAACGCATTTATTACATGCGGTGGGTAATGCGATTGTTTCAGAAAATCCAGAAAGCAAAGTGGTGTACATTCGTTCTGAACGTTTTGTACAGGATATGATCAATGCCATTCGTAACAATACCATTGAGCAGTTTAAAGAATATTACGCATCGCTAGATGCATTATTAATAGATGATATTCACTTCTTCGCAGGTAAAGAGCGTTCACAGGAAGTATTATTCCAAACATTCAACTCTATGTTAGATGGCCATCAGCAAGTTATTTTAACCAGTGACCGTTTTCCTAAAGAGATTGAAGGAATTGATGAACGACTACGAACTCGTTTTGGTTGGGGTTTATCTATTCCAATCGATCCACCTGAATTAGAAACGCGTGTTGCTATCTTAATCAGTAAAGCAGAAGAGCGTGGTTTAACATTACCTGATGATGTTGCTTTCTTTATTGCTAAGCGTTTAACCATTACCGACGTACGTGTATTAGAAGGTGCCATTGCTAATATTTCAGCAAAAGCGCAATTTACTGGTCAAGATATTACTATCTCACTAGTACAAGATGCATTACGTGATATGTTAGCAGTTCATACTAAGCAAACGACTGTAGATAACATCCAAAAAGTAGTTGCTGAACATTACCGTATTAAAATCTCTGATATGTCATCAAAACGACGTACACGAACCGTTGCTCGTCCTCGCCAAATTGCGATGGCACTTGCTAAAGAGTTAACCCAACATAGCTTACCTGAGATTGGTGAAGCGTTTGGTGGTCGTGACCATACAACTGTTTTACATGCTTGTCGTAAAGTCGATGAGTTACGTCGTGAAAATAACGACATTCAAGAAGATTATAAAATTCTTATTCGCACCTTATCGATGTAACAAAGGCTTATCTCATGAAGTTTACTATTTCCCGTGAAATCTTATTAAGACCATTACAACTCGTTGTAGGCTCAGTAGCAGGTGGTCGTCCAGCTTTACCGATCATGGGTAATATCCTGATTGAAGTAAAAGATAACTTTTTAAACTTAACGGGTACTGATTTAGAAGTTGAATTAATGGCACAAATTCCATTAGAGCAAGCTTCAGAAGAAGGTGCAATTACAGTACCTGCACGTAAACTTTTAGATATTTGTCGAGGCTTGTCAGATCCTTGTGAAGTGACTTTCGAAGTGAAAAATGAGCGAGCTACAGTTAGGTCTGGGCGTAGTAGGTACTTACTATCAACCTTGCCCTCTGTCGACTTCCCAAACATCGAATCTTGGCAGAGCCTGATTGAATTAACTGTGCCGCAGAATGAATTTAAAAAACTTATTGAATTTACTCAATTTGCAATGGCTAGCCAGGATGTACGTTATTATCTAAATGGTATGTTCTTTGAAGTTTCTGGTAATAGTTTACGTAGTGTTTCAACCGATGGGCATCGTTTAGCATCTTGCGCCATTAATATTGACCAGGCTATCGAAGAGCAATCTGTGATCGTACCGCGTAAAGGTGTGTTGGAATTAGTTAAGCTACTTGATAAAGACCAAGCGAATGTGACCATTCAATTAGGTAAAAACAACTTACGTGCCGTGATTGATGGTTTTGTGTTTACCACTAAGCTTGTTGATGGACGTTTCCCTGATTACCGCCGTGTTATTCCACGTAATGGTGATAAAGAGCTTATCTCTAGTCGTGAAACACTTAAACAAGCATTTAGTCGAGCAGCTATTTTATCAAATGAGAAATTCCGTGGGGTACGTTTAACCTTATCGGAAAATCTATTAAAAATTACTGCCAACAACCCTGAGCGTGAAGAAGCAGAAGAGTATATTGATGTCGATTACCAGTCAGCAGAGTTAGAGATTGGGTTTAACGTAAGTTATGTATTGGATGTATTGAACACCCTTAAAAGCGAACAAGTAAAAATCACTTTTAGCACATCAGATCATAGTGCTTTAATTGAGTCGCTAGATAGTGATGACTCACTTTATGTACTCATGCCAATGCGTTTATAGTCAATAATATCTTATCCATTTATGCAATAGTCAAAATGTTACAAACCGCTTCTGTTTGCTACCCGACTAAAGGAATTGATTAATGTCGTTACAGAAATTAATCATTAATCAATTCCGCAATATTGATACTGCTTCCCTCACTTTTGATAGTAAAGTAAACCTGATCATAGGCGATAATGGCAGTGGTAAATCTTCACTCTTAGAAGCAATCTACTTTCTTGGGTTAGGGCGCTCTTTTCGCACCCATTTAACCAATCGAGTGATTCAATACGAACAACATAATTTCACACTCTTTAGTGAAATTAACCATCAAGATCGGGTTTTCCCCATTGGACTACAAAAATCCAAAGGGGGTGAAACTACCCTGAAAATTGATGGTCAAATCGTCAAGAAATTAGCCTCTTTAACCCAATATATTCCGATGCAATTGATTACCCCTGAAAGCTATACTTTACTCTCAGGTAGTCCTAAAAATCGTCGTGCATATTTAGATTGGGGCGTTTTTTATCATGATCCTATGTTTTATAGCAACTGGGCTCGCATAAAGAGACTTTTAAAGCAAAGGAATGCCGCTTTAAAGCAATGTAACGCTTACAAAGAGCTTCAAGTATGGGATAATGAACTTTGTGTCTTGAGCGAGCAGATAAGCGCTCAGAGGGCTGATTATTTTGCAAAATTGCAGCCTTTAATCACACAAACTATTGCAGACTTTTTGCCAGAATTTACTATCGACAGTAAATTCTTTTGTGGATGGGACAAAAATAACAAGTCGTTAGCCGACTATTTATCCGATAATTTTCATCGTGATAAGCAGCTAGGCTACACAAGCATCGGTCCACAAAAAGCCGACTTAAAATTAAAAATCAATAATTTACCTGTTGATGATGTGTTATCAAGAGGACAATTAAAGTTACTTGTTTATGCATTACGTTTAGCACAAGGTTTGTTTCTAAACGCAGTCGATCATAAACAATGTGTGTTTTTAATAGATGACTTTAGTTCAGAGTTAGATAAAAACAAACAAGCGGTGTTAGCAAAACATATCAAAGAGTCTAGTGCTCAAGTATTTATCAGTGCCATTACGGAAAATGGGATTGATGATTTATTTACAGAATGTAGCCTGTTTCACGTGAAACAGGGCAAAATTACAGTAGAAAGGTGAAAGTTTTATGGCTGAGAATAGTTATGATTCGTCAAGTATTAAAGTACTAAAAGGGTTAGATGCCGTTCGTAAACGCCCTGGCATGTATATCGGTGATACCGATGATGGTACCGGTCTACATCACATGGTTTTCGAAGTGTTAGATAACTCGATCGATGAAGCTTTGGCGGGTCACTGTAACGATATTATTTGTACTATTCACAGTGATGGTAGTGTATCTGTACGAGATGATGGTCGTGGTATCCCAGTAGATATCCATGAAGAAGAAGGTGTATCGGCAGCAGAAGTTATTATGACAGTGCTGCACGCAGGTGGTAAGTTCGATGATAACTCTTATAAAGTATCAGGTGGTTTACACGGTGTTGGTGTTTCTGTAGTAAATGCTTTATCTGACAAATTACGTTTAACCATTAAACGTAGTGGGCATATTCATCAACAATCATACTCTCTTGGTGAACCTGATGCACCAGTAGCAATTATTGGGGATACAGATCAAACTGGAACAGAAATTCGTTTTTGGCCAAGCCCATCTACTTTCTCTAAAACGACGTTTAATTACGACATTTTAGCAAAACGTCTACGTGAACTATCTTTCTTAAACTCAGGTGTTTCAATAAAGTTAATTGATAAACGTGAAGACGATAAATCTGACCACTTTCATTACGAAGGTGGTATACAAGCATTTGTTGAATACTTAAATCAAAACAAAACACCTATTCATAATAAAGTATTTCATTTTAATACAGAGCATGAAGATGGCACAGCAGTTGAAGTTGCAATGCAGTGGAATGATGGTTTCCAAGAAAACATCTATTGTTTCACAAACAATATTCCACAACGTGATGGTGGCTCCCACTTAACAGGTTTCCGTGGTGCTCTAACCCGTACTTTAAACTCTTATATTGAAAAAGAGTTAGCAAAAGTTAAAAACAATAAGAACAAAACAACCACTGAAGGTGGTGATTCTCGTGAAGGTTTAACAGCGGTTATTTCAGTAAAAGTACCTGATCCAAAATTCTCTTCACAAACAAAAGACCGTTTAGTGTCATCGGAAGTACGTCCGATTGTTGAAGGTGCAATGAATGAACGTCTACAGGATTTCTTATTAGAGAACCCTAACGAAGCTAAAATCATTGTTAACAAAATTGTTGATGCAGCAAGAGCACGTGAAGCGGCGCGTAAAGCCCGTGATATGACACGTCGTAAAGGCGCATTAGATTTAGCAGGTTTACCAGGTAAACTAGCAGATTGCCAAGAGAAAGACCCAGCGCTTTCTGAACTATACATAGTGGAAGGGGACTCGGCTGGCGGAAGTGCGAAACAAGGCCGATCTCGTAAAAACCAAGCTATCTTGCCACTTAAAGGTAAAATCCTAAACGTTGAAAAAGCGCGTTTCGATAAGATGTTATCTTCACAAGAAGTAGCAACACTGATCACCGCACTGGGTTGTGGTATTGGACGTGATGAATATAACCCTGAGAAAACCCGTTACCATCGCATCATTATCATGACCGATGCCGACGTGGATGGTTCTCACATCCGTACACTGTTGTTAACATTCTTCTACCGCCAAATGCCGGAATTAATCGAAAATGGTTATATCTACATCGCTCAACCACCTCTATACAAAGTAAAAAGAGGTAAACAAGAAACTTACATTAAAGATGATCCGGCTTTACAAGCTTACTTAACATCATTAGCAATGGATGGCGCATCTTTACATGTTAATAGTGAGTCACCAGGTATTACAGGTGTCGCATTACAGGATATGATCGATCGCTACCGTGACGCTCAGGATACGATTGTAAGGCTTTCTCGCCGTTACCCTAACGTTGTCCTTGATAAGTTAATTTATCGTCCAGAATTAACCGCTGATAGCTTGGCTAAGACAGATGAAGTGACATCGTGGGTTGAAGATATTGTCGAAGTATTAAACCGTGAAGAGTTAGAAGGGACTATCTATAAGGCAGACATTGCTAAATCAGATGATGAGATCTCTAACAAGATTATTTTCACCGTTCGCAAACACGGCGTAGATACAATTTATACCTTTGATGAAGAGTTCTTTGGTTCGGTTGAATACAAAGCATTAGTAACACTAGGTACTGAGATTCAAAACTTACTTGAAGAGGGTGCTTACATCCGACGTGGCGATCGTACTAAACCAGTAGAAAACTTCATTGAAGCGGTTAACTGGTTAATGCACGAATCTAAACGTGGCCTATATATCCAACGTTATAAAGGACTAGGTGAAATGAACCCAAGTCAGTTATGGGAAACGACCATGGATCCTAATACACGTCATATGTTACAAGTTACTGTTGAAGATGCCGTTGGTGCAGACCAATTATTTACAACATTAATGGGTGACCATGTTGAACCAAGACGCGAATTTATCGAAAAGAATGCATTACGTGTAGGCAATATCGATATCTAAATAACCACACATAATTCATTCATGAAAAGTTATTAATAAAATCCAGCTTATTTAGCTGGATTTTTTTGACTAAAATTTAGAAAATAATACCTAATTTTAGATATCTAGAAATATTACTGCCACATTCTCTAATTACTATGCGCTGTCGAATTGTTTAAAGAGCGCAATATGTCTATTAATCTACTTACTAAAATCATATCTATCTGCATTGCTTCATTATTAATGCTGATCACTACATTTATTGTTTGGGCTTGGCAGGAAGTTGATAAACCCTATCAAATTAACCAGTCTTACCATGCCATCAAATCCGCATTAAAAGATGATATTGCTATTTCCTTAGAACGATATCTAGGGACAGGTGATACACAAAAGTTATTAAACGCAGAAAATAAGTTAGGTGCTTTAAAAGAAACACAGATAACTTGGCTTAATGCATCACAACAAAATGCCATTGATCTCGGAGTTAATGATTTAGATACAGCCATTATTGAAGCGAGGGAAGCAGGTAAGTTAGCAGCGACCCCAGATATTTTGTTGATCAATAATGAAACAGAACGCCAAGGTTATATTACTGACTTAAGACGTTTAGTAGAAAAGTCCGACGTTGCTTTAGCGATCAAACAAGATTACTACCAAATTTTATTAGATATAAATCAGCACTTACATCAAATAGCAGTATTAAGACAAAGTTATCTAGAACAAAAAAGTGACACCATTAAAAGTAACCTTGTTGAACAAAATGATCATATTTCAACGCTACTATCCACTTTGAATCAGTTACCAAGTCTTAACTTGTTTTATACAGAAGCAGTTGATGAATTTAGTTTTGATGAGCCTGAAACCATCGACTTAACTCAAGAATCGATCGATGAATTAAATAGTTTAACCAAACGCTACCCGAAAGAATTAACCAATACCAGTGTCATGCTTGCATCGGTTATTGAAAGTCGTGTGAACTTAAGTACTAAACTAGGCATTTTAATCGATACCTTTACAGCCTATTCCAGTGTGGTTGATCAACAAAAACAAGCAATCACTTATAAGGTCCGTTTGATTGGTGCTTCCGCTTTAATACTGTTTTTATTAATGGTGATCTTATCTGCCAGCTTACAGTTTAAAACATTACAATTTATTCGTAGATTGTTGCCTTTCTTTGATGCATTAACCGCAGGGGACTTTGGCAGCGCGCTGAATATTAAAAGTCGTTTTTCAGAATTTATGATCGTTAATAAGCGTAGTCTGAGTTTACAGGCTTATTTAAAAGAACTCACAGGCTCTCTACAGTCTCAATCTGAACAAGCATTGAATGCTAGTAACTTATTACAAAAACGTGCGAGACAAGCGGAACAGAGCAGCCAACAGCAACATCAACAAACAGAACAGGTGAATACCTCTATTATTGCTTTATCCAATTCATTTAATGATATTACTAAAAATGCAGCGGATACCAGTCAACATACAGATAAAGCCGTTCAGTTAATGAATCAAGCCGATCTTGCATTAGCCAGTGAAGTGCAAAAAACCAAACAACTGTCAGACAATATTCTTTCGCTGAGTAAAATAGTTAAAAAGTTAACTGCAGATACCTACTCAATCAACAACGTCTTAGAAGTTATTAATAATGTCTCAAGCCAAACTAATTTACTCGCACTTAATGCCGCTATTGAAGCTGCTCGAGCTGGAGAACAAGGAAGGGGCTTTGCAGTTGTTGCAGATGAAGTAAGAGCGTTAGCAATTCGCACCTCTAGTTCAACAGAAGAGATACAGGGCATTATTAATCAATTAGTAGAAACAGCAAATCAAGCCAATGAGTTTGTTTTACAACAGAGCGATGCGGCCATCGATTGTGCAAAACATAGTTTAGAAGCTCAACAACAATTAAAATCGGTTTCTAATATCATTAACGATATTTACCAGTTTAATAATACCATCGCTGCCACTACAGAAGAGCAAGCAACCACTATCGAACAGGTCGTTGGTAATACCTCTACAATAAAGCAGCATGCTCAACAGGTGAGTGCTAATTTACAAGATATAAACCAATCAAGTGAAGTGATTAAAGATATTAGTGAAGTATTAAATCAGTTGATCACGCAATTAAAACGCTAAGCTAAGTCTTAGAGAAAAAGCAAAAAGAAGGATTAAAATAAAGTATGTTTCACGTGAAACACACTTCAATGTCCAATTAAAAACTAAACAGTTTACGCATAAAGTTCATTAACTAAATCAGCTAAAATAGTAATGCCACGCTCTACAACTTCACTATCTTGAGCGTAGTTAAGTCGAATACATTCGTGAGTATGTTGCCAATCTTGCTCCAAACCAGGGAAGAAATAGTGCCCTGAAACAACAATTAACCCTTTCTCTTTTAATCGCTGATAAAGTTCATGTGAAGTAATTGGTAAGTCTTTAAACCAAAGCCACAGAAATAACGCACCTTCTGATTTATGGATCCTAAAGTTTTCACTGTTAATTTTTTCAGTTAATAATTTAATGGCCACTTCAGATTTATGTTTGTAAAAAGGACGAATAACCTGATCACTTAACTCTATAATCTCTTTGCTTTTAACTAATGGCAACACAATTTCAGGACCAATACCACCTGGAGAAAGTGCCATAATACCTGACAGATTAGACATCGCTTTAATCACTTCTGGATTAGCAATAACAATCCCACAACGTGCACCTGGCAAACCAAACTTAGATAAACTTAAACATAAAATAGTATTAAGGTTAAAATGAGGTTTTACCTCTTCAAAGATAATATTTGGAAAAGGAGTACCATACGCATTATCGATAATCAGTGGAATATTATGTTGTTTAGCTAATTTATCTAACTTTTCAATCTCTGCATCAGTTAAGACATTACCCGTTGGGTTAGTGGGTCTAGAAACACAAATAGCACCAATATCATCGGTTATATTCAAAGCATCAAAATCAACGTGGTACTTAAATTGTTGGTTTGGTAGTTCTGTTATCTTAGGACGAACAGCAACAAAAGTATCTTCAGAGACACTGGCATCGGCATAACCAATATATTCTGGGGCAAGAGGGAATAAAATTTTACGTTTTTTACCCTGTGAAAAATCACCTGCTAATAAATTAAATAGGTAGAAAAAAGCATTTTGGCTACCATTTGTTAACATGATATTGTCTGTAGATAAGTCCCAATCGTATAGATCATTGAACAATTCTACTAATGCATTAATAAATGCATCTTTACCTTGTGGTCCATCATAATTACCAAGAGTATCCATTAGTTTCCCTTGGTCTAATAACTCCTGCATTAAGTTAGTTAGTCGCTGATGAATTGATGGGATAGTCGCAGGATTTCCGCCACCTAACATTAAAATATCATCGCCGCCTTTTACACCTTTATTTAAATCGTCCATCAATTCATTGATGCCAGAATGCTGTGTAAATTTGTTTCCAAAAATTGAATAGGGCATTTATAACAATCCTAAATATAAATTTTAATTATGCAGTTTTAAAAGAATTTGTTTCACGTGAAACCTCGTTTTCTATTTTTACCGCTGATCTTATAAGCAATAAAAATGCTTCACCTTAAATTTTTTACCCCTTTATTTTATCCTACTGATCAATATAAACAGAGCAAATATTCATAAATACAGAGGAGAATAAATAAGGTTTTTAATGATAAGTCACGCTATAAAATAGATAAACACTCACATCAAAAATTTAAATAAAAGAAAAAATGGCTTAGAGCTGTTTCACGTGAAACAAAAAAGCTCAGTAAAAACTGAGCTTTTTTAGTTAATATTAATGTTTTCTTATTGCGATAAATTACAAAACAGAAACATCAGCAACTTGTAAGAACAAGTTACGTAAACGGTTTAGAAGGGCTAAACGGTTATTTTTTACAGCCAAATCGTCCGCCATTACCATCACGTTATCGAAAAAATCGTCTACAGGCGATTTTAAGCTAGCTAACTCGAATAAGGCTGACTCGTAGTCTCCTTCTTCAAATAAAGGGCTTAGCTTGCTTTCTAGAGCCTCTAAAATTTCAGAAAGTGCTTTTTCAGCGTCTTCTTGGAGTAAATTTGCATCAACTTTACTGTTAATTTCATCATTTACCTTAGCAAGAATATTACTAATACGCTTATTTGCAGCAGCAATAGGTGCAGCTTCTGGTAAAGTTTGGAACTTAGCTACTGCTTTAATACGTTTTTCGAAGTCTACAGGTTTAGTAGGACGACGCTCTAAAACAGATTGAATTAACTCAACTGAATAACCACCAGCTTGGTAAGTCGCACGGAAACGAGCGAATAAGAAATCAACAACATCGTTAACCACATTATCGTTAGTTAATTTATCAGCGTATTGTACTTTAGCGATTTCAACTAGATCGACAATATCTAAATCTAAGCCTTTATCCGTGATAATACGTAATAAACCGATAGCTGCACGACGTAAAGCAAACGGGTCTTTATCACCTTTAGGTGCTTGACCAATACCAAAGATACCCACTAATGTATCTAGTTTATCAGCTAAAGATACGGCACAAGCAACTAATGAAGTTGGTAGTTTATCACCAGCAAAACGTGGTAAGTATTGTTCGTTTAATGCAACAGCAACATCTTCATGTTCACCATCAAAACGAGCGTAATACATTCCCATTACACCTTGAACGTCAGGGAATTCCATTACCATTTCAGACATTAAATCAGCTTTAGATAATAGACCTGCACGTTGTGCATGCTCAGTATTAGCATCAATTTTAGCCGCAACTTTTGCAGCAACTTTACTAATACGTTCAGATTTCTCTTTCAATGTACCCAGTTGTTTTTGGAATAATACAGTTGATAGAGAGTCTAAACGGCTTTCTAATGTTTTCTTTTTATCTGTTTCAAAGAAGAACTCAGCATCAGCTAAACGAGGGCGAACTACTTTCTCATTACCTGAAATAACCTGTTTAGGATCACGACTAACAATGTTTGAAACAAAGATAAAGCGAGGTAATAAATTGCCTTCTTTATCTAATACTGGGAAGTATTTTTGGTTGTCTTTCATTGTGTAGATAAGCGCTTCAGAAGGAACGTCTAAGAATTTCTCTTCAAAAGAACCCACCAGTGTAACAGGCCATTCAACTAATGATGTTACTTCTTCTAGTAGCTCTTCATCTATCGCGGCGACGCCATTTTCATGCGCAGCAACGGCTTCTACTTGCTCACGGATAATAGCTTTACGACGCTCATAATCAACGATCACTTTACCTGAATCATCTAGTAGTGATTGGTAATTATCTGCATGGTTTAAAGTAAGCTCCGCTTCACCTAGGAAACGATGACCTCTGATTACTCTGTCTGACGCAACACCCAACAGCTCACCTTGGATTAGTTTGCTACCAAATAGCATAGTTACCGTGTGTACAGGACGAATAAATTGCGTGCTTTCACTACCCCAACGCATTGGTTTAGGAATAGGCAACTTACTTAAAGCAGTAGCAGCGATCCCAGGGATTAATTCGCTGATTTCTTGACCTTTAACCGATGATTTAAACAATAACCATTCACCTTTATCAGTCACTAAACGTTCAGCTTGTTCAACGCTAATACCGTTAGAGCGTGCCCAACCCTGTGCAGCTTTAGTCGCTACACCAGTATCGTCAAAGGCAACATTCACTGCTGGACCACGTTTTTCTACGATTTTGTCGGCTTGAGCCGCTATTAAGTTAGTAACCACTACAGCCAAACGTCTTGGAGAAGCTAACCATTCAACTTTATCAAAGGCCAGTTCAGCTTTAACTAATTCTGCTTCAACATTACTAGCAAATGATTCAGCAAGTTTACGAAGTGATTTCGGTGGTAACTCTTCAGTACCCAACTCAATCAATAAATTTTCATGTGACATTAAACTTGCCTCTATTTATCTAAATTTTTACAAAGTGGGAAACCAAGCGCTTCACGTGCACTGTAATAAGCTTCTGCAACTGCTTTTGAAAGTGAACGAACACGTAGAATGTAACGTTGGCGTTCTGTCACAGAGATAGCATGGCGTGCATCTAACAAGTTAAATACATGTGATGCTTTCATAACTTGCTCATAAGCTGGTAGTGGTAAACCTGCTTCAATTAACTTTTGGCTATCTTTTTCACATTGATCAAACTGTACAAAAAGCGCATCAACATCGGCATGTTCAAAGTTATAAGTTGATTGTTCAACTTCATTTTGGTGGAAAATATCACCGTAAGTCACTTTGCCCATTGGGCCATCAGTCCATACTAGGTCATAAATACTATCAACCCCTTGGATATACATAGCTAAACGCTCTAAACCGTAAGTAATTTCACCAGTAACAGGAGAACATTCAAGTCCACCTACTTGTTGGAAGTAAGTAAACTGTGTTACTTCCATACCGTTTAGCCAAATTTCCCAGCCTAAACCCCAAGCACCTAACGTTGGTGATTCCCAGTTATCTTCTACAAAGCGAATATCGTGAATCGACGTATCGACACCAATCTCTTCTAGTGATTGTAAGTATAATTCTTGAATATTTTTCGGAGATGGTTTTAACACAACCTGGAACTGGTAGTAGTGCTGTAAGCGGTTAGGGTTTTCACCGTAACGGCCATCTGTAGGACGACGACATGGTTGAACGTAAGCACTGCTCATTGGCTCAGGACCAATTGAACGTAAGAATGTTTGAGGGTGGAATGTGCCAGCCCCAACTTCCATATCGAGTGGTTGTACAATGGCACAACCTTGACGAGCCCAGAAGTCTTGCAAAGCAAGAATTAGCCCTTGGAATGTTTTTGTATCGAATTTTTGCATGATTTAGGCTTCGAGTTAATTAGAAAAAATAAAATTTATTATACCCATTTGGCGACAATTATACCAATGACAATCAATTACATCGCTTAACTTGGTAAGTCAATATAGAAAATAATCCAGGTCATAAAATATCCAAGAGAGATGTACTAAACATTTACATGCTAATAGGCCAAAAACAATAAATTATTATGTTATATTTTTACTATTAAACTCATCAATCTTAGCCAATTGGCCGATAAACATGCCCACTAAACTTCAAGAATCCGATCTTTATTTACCGATTAAACACTATTTAACAAATTTAGGTTATCAGGTGAAAGGGGAGATCAAAGATTGCGATATTGTTGCCATTCAAGATGATCAATTATTAATAATAGAGTTAAAACTAACATTGAATATCACACTGTTATTACAAGCAGTAGAGCGCTTTACCTTAGCTGATAATGTGTATATAGCGATCCCTAAACAAGCGACTATTTTTAAAAAGAAACAAAAACAGGTTAAAAAACTGATTGCACGACTAGGATTAGGTTTAATTGTGGTTGATATACAAAAATCACAACAGTATGTAGAGGTCATCAATGACCCTAAATATTACACGCCAAAAAAGAATACACGCAAACAAAAAGCCCTGTTAAAAGAGTTCCATTCACGCCAGGGCGACACTCAAAAGGGTGGTTCAACGAATAGTAATGCAGGATTAACAGCATATAGACAACGTGCAATTCGAATCGCAGAATACCTATCAATATCCTCACCAAATTCAGGCTCTTCAATCAATAAAGCCATTGATGAACCACAAGCGACACAGTTTCTCTATAACAATCATTATGGCTGGTTTGATAAAGTACAGCGAGGTTTATATAGCTTATCTGAAAAGGGAAAAATAGAATTAAGCGATTGGCAGAAAAAACAAAAATTACAATCAATTAAATGAGTAATAAAAATAAATTAATTATTTGATCGGAATTTTTTTTGTGATATCTTGCGTCCAGTTGACAATACATTGATTGTTAATATACATATATAATATAAGGACTCATTATGAAATCTATCGCTAAATTCGCAGTTGCTGCTGTTGCCGTTGTTCTTCTTGCTGGTTGTACTGGTACTACTTACAACAGTGCTAAAGACTGTTCAATGGACTACTTACTAGTTCCACAACTATCTATTCCTGCTGCTATTGGCGCATGTGGTGAATAATATTTGATATCTCCCCGATATTAAAAGAAGCGTGGCTCTTTGAGTGCGCTTCGACTGCTTTAAACTTCAACTCCCCCATTAAACCTGACCACTATTAACAAGCCAGTTAATCAACGACTCTTAGTCTCTTAATACCAATCAACTTTCGACTACTTCAAAGCTTAAATTACGCCTTAAACTAAGTCATTTTCCCTGAGAGAAATTTAAATAACATTATTTGATGTAGTTGGTATAACCCAAAAAATAGCCAAAAAAAGGCGACCTATAGGCCGCCTTTTTAATGAAAGTGTAAATATCTATTTACGTGTTAACTTAATAGCACGTAACTGAGCAACCGCTTGCGCAAGTTGAGCCGTTACTAATGCAAAATCAATATCCTTATTAGGACTAGACATTTGCGCTTCAGCAGCACGCTTAGCTTCTTCTGCTTTCGCTTGGTCAAGATCTTGACCACGAATTGCAGTATCAGCTAAAACAGTAACGCCACCTGGCTGTACTTCAAGAAAACCACCTGAGATATAAATGACTTCTTCGCCACCATCTTGTTTCACTAATTGAACCATTCCTGGTTTAATTGGCGTCAATAATGGTGTGTGACCATGCATAATGCCTAGTTCACCTTCTTGACCTGATACTGATAAATGCGAAACTAATCCTGTAAACAGTGATTTTTCTGCACTTACAACATCTAAATGTGTGGTCATTGCCTTAGCCATAGTTACCTCCAGCTATTACATTTTTTTAGCGTTTTCGACAGCTTCTTCAATTGCACCTACGTATAGGAACGCTTGCTCAGGAATGTCGTCGTATTCACCAGCGATTAAACCTTTAAAGCCAGCTAATGTGTCTTTAAGTGGTACGTAAATACCTGGGTCACCTGTAAATACTTCTGCTACGTGGTAAGGCTGAGTTAAGAATTTCTCAACTTTACGTGCACGAGATACAATTTGCTTATCTTCTTCAGAAAGCTCATCCATACCTAGGATAGCAATGATATCTTTCAGCTCTTTATAACGCTGTAAAATACCTTGAACACCACGAGCAATATCGTAATGCTCTTGACCAACAACTAAAGGATCCAGTTGACGAGAAGTTGAATCTAACGGGTCAATCGCAGGGTAAAGACCCATAGATGCGATATTACGGTTAAGTACAACAGTTGCGTCTAAGTGAGCAAAGGTTGTTGCTGGAGATGGATCCGTTAAATCATCGGCAGGTACGTATACCGCTTGGATAGATGTAATAGAACCCACTTTAGTTGATGTAATACGCTCTTGTAATACACCCATCTCTTCAGCAAGTGTTGGTTGGTAACCAACGGCTGATGGCATACGACCTAATAGTGCTGATACTTCTGTTCCCGCTAGTGTGTAACGGTAGATGTTATCAACAAATAATAGTACGTCTTTACCTTCATCACGGAAACGCTCAGCCATAGTAAGACCAGTCAGGGCAACACGTAAACGGTTTCCTGGTGGCTCATTCATTTGACCGTAAACCATTGCTACTTTTGATTCTTCAGGTTTTTCAACGTTTACAACGCCTGCTTCCTGCATCTCATGGTAGAAATCGTTACCTTCACGAGTACGCTCACCAACACCAGCAAAAACAGACAAACCTGAATGTTTAAGTGCGATGTTATTGATAAGTTCCATCATGTTTACTGTTTTACCAACACCAGCACCACCGAATAGGCCGATTTTACCACCTTTTGCGAATGGGCAAATTAAGTCGATAACTTTAATACCAACTTCTAGTGTTTCAGCTGATGCCGACTGCTCTTCATAAGAAGGTGCTGCACGGTGGATCTCGTATTGCTCATCAGAAACAACTGGACCACATTCATCAATTGGCTCACCCAATACGTTCATAATACGGCCTAGTGTAGCCGTACCAACAGGTACTGTGATTGCTTGTTTAGTATCAGTAACTTCTAAACCACGACTTAAACCTTCTGAAGCACCCATTGCGATACAACGTACAACGCCGCCGCCAATTTGTTGCTGTACTTCCATTGTAAGGTTCTTTTCAGTCACGATCAGTGCACTGTATATATTCGGTACGCTATCTTGTGGGAATTCAACATCCACAACAGCACCGATAATCTGTACGATTTTACCTGAACTCATTTCTGATCCTCTAAAATCTTTATTTTAAAATTATACCGCAGCCGCACCACCACAAATCTCAGAAAGCTCCTGAGTAATTGCAGCTTGACGTGCTTTATTGGCAACAAGTTGTAAATCATCAATCAAGTCACTTGCGTTATCTGTTGCAGCTTTCATTGCAACCATACGTGAAACTTGTTCACACGCTAAGTTTTCTACTACCGCTTGATACACTTGAGATTCAACATAACGAACTAATAATGAGTCTAAAATATCTTTAGCGTCACCTTCGTAAATGTAATCCCAGTGATGGGTAGCTACTTCATCATCGTTTTCTGCTTTTGGCAGAGGTAATAATTGACTGACAGTAGGTTCTTGTACCATGGTACTAACGAATTTATTGTTCACTATGTACAAGCGATCAAGTTTTCCTGCATCATAAGCGTCTAACATGATTTTTACCGAACCGATTAAATCATCAACGGTTGGTGCATCACCTAAGCTTGTTGCTTGTGCAACAATATTAGCGCCTAAGCCACCAAAGAAACTAGCTGCTTTAGAACCGATAACGGCTAAATCAACTTCAACACCAGCTTCGCTGTGTTTTTTCATTTCTTGGATAACCGGTTTAAACAAATTAATGTTTAAACCACCACATAAACCACGATCACTTGAAATGACAATGTAACCAACACGCTTAACTTCACGTTCTTGAAGATAAGGGTGGTGGTATTCCAAGTTACCTAGTGCGATATGACCGATCACTTTGCGCATAGTAGATGCATAAGAAAGACTGCTTTCCATGCGCTGTTGCGCACGACGCATCTTAGATGCAGCTACCATTTCCATCGCACCAGTGATCTTTTGAGTGTTTTTAACACTCGCGATCTTATTTCTAATTTCTTTATCGCCGGCCATTTCTTACTCCTAATTAATGCTTAATTAACAACTATTGTTGTTAATTAATTACCAGGTTTGCGTCGCAACGAAAGATTCCAAGATAGCCTTGAATTGTCCTTCGATTTCTTTGCTGTAAGCGCCAGTTTCATTAATTTGAGCATAGAACTCAGCATGCTCATTTTTAGCGTAAGAGATTAAAGATGCTTCAAAGTCTAATACTTTTTCAACATCGACATCATTTAAGAAGCCTTTCTCTGCAGCAAATAATGACAACGCTTGTTCAACAACTGACATTGGAGCATATTGTTTCTGCTTCATTAACTCAGTTACTTTTTTACCATGGTCAAGCTGTTTACGAGTTGCTTCATCTAGATCAGATGCGAACTGAGCAAACGCCGCTAATTCACGGTATTGCGCTAGTGCAGTACGGATACCACCAGAAAGTTTCTTAATGACTTTACACTGAGCAGAACCACCAACACGCGATACAGAGATACCTGGATCAACAGCTGGACGAACACCATTATTAAATAGTTCAGTTGTTAAGAAGATCTGACCATCGGTAATAGAAATTACGTTAGTCGGTACGAATGCAGATACATCGCCCGCTTGCGTTTCGATGATTGGTAATGCTGTTAATGAACCAGTTTTACCTTTCACTGCGCCTTTAGTAAATGTTTCAACGTAGTGCTCGCTTACACGAGAAGCACGCTCAAGTAGACGTGAGTGAAGGTAGAAAACGTCACCAGGGTATGCTTCACGACCAGGTGGACGTTTAAGCAGTAGTGAAATTTGACGGTAAGCAACAGCTTGCTTAGAAAGATCATCATATACAATCAGTGCATCTTCACCGCGGTCACGGAAGTATTCACCCATTGAACAACCAGCATATGGTGCTAGGTATTGTAGTGCAGCAGCTTCAGAAGCAGATGCAACAACAACGATAGTGTTTTCTAATGCGCCGTGCTCTTCAAGTTTACGTACTACGTTAGCAATAGTTGACGCTTTTTGGCCAATCGCTACATAGATTGAGTATAAACCTGTTGATTTTTGGTTAATGATTGCATCGATTGCAATAGCAGTTTTACCTACTTGACGGTCACCGATGATAAGCTCACGTTGACCACGACCGATTGGAATCATTGAATCGATTGATTTCCAGCCCGTTTGAACTGGTTGATCAACTGATTTACGATCGATTACACCTGGTGCAATTACTTCGATTGGAGAGTAACCATCGTTTTCGATTGGTCCTTTTCCATCAATTGGCTCACCCATTGTGTTTACAACACGACCAAGAAGACCTTTACCTACTGGTACTTCAAGAATACGACCAGTTGATTTTACCTTTTCACCTTCTTTAAGGTCACGGTAAGGTCCCATTACTACCGCACCTACCGAGTCACGCTCAAGGTTAAGTGCCATAGCAAAGCTACCATTTGGTAGTTCGATCATCTCACCTTGCATACACTCAGCAAGGCCGTTGATGCGAATAATACCATCGCTTACAGAAACGATTGTACCTTCATTTCGCGCTTCGCTTACCGCTTCGAATTGTCCAATTCGTTGCTTGATAAGATCGCTAATTTCAGTGGAATTCAGTTGCATGCTAACTTCCCATTAAGATTGTAAAGTATGTGATAAACGAGTTAGTTGACCGCTAGCTGTGCTATCAATCACTAAGTCTCCAGCAGTAACTACCATTCCGGCAATTAATGACTTATCAATACTACAATTTAGGTTTACTTTTCGTGCGAGACGTTTTTCTAGCGAAACACTTAATTCTTTTTGTTGTTCTTTAGAAAGGGCATAAGCAGAAACGACATCAGCGTCGACCTCTTTTTTATACTCAGTTTCTAAATCAGCAAAAAGTTGTGCAACGCGAGGCAAAACACTCAAACGTCCATTTTCAGCTAATACTTTAATCAAGTTTTGACCATTCTCATCGAGTTGGTCGCCACAAACATTAATAAACAGTTCAGCTAACTCTTGTGGTGCTTTATCGCGTGTTAATACATTTGCCATTGTTGCATCTTGTGCAACTTCAGAGGCAAAGAACAGCATTGCAGACCAGGCTTCAATGTTGTTATTACTCACAGCAAATTCAAAAGCGGCTCTTGCATAAGGACGAGCTACAGTAGTCAATTCAGACATAAGCGAGCTCCTTATAGTTCAGCAACTAATTTATCAATAATGTCGCTGTTTGCTTCTTTATCGATAGAACGCTTAATGATTTTCTCAGCACCAGCTATCGCTAACGTAGCAACTTGTTGACGTAACTCTTCACGAGCACGGTTACGTTCAGCTTCCACTTCTGCTTCACCTTGAGCAATAATTTTACTGCGCTCAGCTTCACCTTCATTTTTAGCTTCTTCAACAATTTGTGTACGACGCTTATTAGCTTGATCAATTATTTCTGCCGCTTGTGCTTTAGCTTCTTTCAGCTTTTCAGCTGCTTTAGCTTGCGCAAGTTCTAGATCTTTTCCTGCACGCTCAGCTTGAGTTAAACCATCCGCAATTTTCTTTTGACGCGCTTCAATCGCATCTAAAAGTGGTGGCCACACGTACTTCATGCAGAACCAAACAAATATCGCAAATGCGATTGCTTGGCCAATTAGGGTTGCATTTATATTCATAACAGCTCCTTAGTTAATTAAGTTAATTAGGATCCGTTATTAGCCCGCTAGTTGAGCTACAAATGGGTTTGCAAAAGTGAAGAATAATGCAATACCAACACCGATCATCGCGATTGCATCGATAAGACCAGCAACGATGAACATTTTAACTTGTAACATAGGTGCCATTTCAGGTTGACGTGCAGCACCCTCTAGGAATTTACCACCTAAGATACCAAAACCGATAGCTGTACCAGCAGCGCCTAAACCAATTAGAAGTGCTACAGCGATTGCAGTAAAACCTAATACTGTTTCCATGAAAAATTCTCCAAAAATAAAATAAATTGTTTTAATGTTTAAAAGTAATTACTTAAAAAGTAAATATTAATGTTATACCCAAATTAATTAATGATCTTCATGCGCCATGCTGAGATATACAATCGTCAACATCATAAAGATGAAGGCTTGTAGAACAATAATTAAAATATGGAATACGGCCCACGGGAAGTACAGTGGTAATTGCCAGTAACCCAATAAAGCTATCAATATAAAGATTAACTCACCAGCATATAAGTTTCCGAACAAACGTAAACCTAATGAAACAGGTTTCGCTAATAGCGTTACGGCTTCAAGAAGGAAGTTTACTGGAATAAATGCCCAATGGTTAAATGGTTGCATAGTTAGTTCTTTAACAAAACCGCCTACACCTTTAACTTTGACAGTGTAATAAATGATTAAAGCGAACACACTCAATGACATACCAAGTGTAACGTTTAAATCAGTTGTAGGTACAACTTTAAGATAAGGTATCCCGATGGTTTGCGCAGCGTGAGGCAGTAAATCAACAGGAACTAAATCCATTAGGTTCATTAAGAAAACCCAAACAAAAATAGTCAATGCTAATGGAGCTATCAAGGCATTTTTGCCATGAAAAGTATCCTTTACATTCTCATCTACAAAATCGATAACCATTTCAATGAAACACTGTAACTTACCAGGTACACCGACAGTCGAACGTTTTGCAACACTACGAAACAACCAAAGAAATAATACACCGAGGCCTACTGCAATCAGTAGAGAATCGACGTGAAAAGTCCAAAAACCAGCATCATGTGCATTCCAACCACCATCAACACTCCAAGTAAGGTTTGTTAAATGATGTTGAATATAACTTGATGATGTTAGAGCTTCACCTTGACCAGCCATGTTTTATCCCATCGTTGTTATAAAAAAAGAAAGGCGCTAACCACTGCGACACTACTAATAATGCAAATGAGATATAATAAGCGGTTAAAGATAACGCTCCATATTTCAAAAACACCACAAGTAACAACACAGTTAAAAAGAGTTTTATAGCCTCCCCTGCGTAAAACCCCCTAAGCACCTTTTTAGCCTGCCTAGCGCCCGCGTGAGCGAATGCTAACAGTACAAAAATGAGATTAGGAAGTAAAAAAGTGACTCCTCCAAATAATGCTGAATACCCTGCTTTATTCGAAAAAAACACTGTTGAAATCAATGCAAAAAATAGCACTAATAAAAATTGAAAAGCCACCAATTTCAATCCAGAAATCTGACTTTTTTTTGCTAGTTTATCAACCACTTTGATTTCCCTTTACTAGCTAACTTGAAGTATAGAAAAATGGTTTATTCGACCAGACTTTTCCTACAAGCTAAAACCTGCGTAAATTATACCGACAAAGCTATTCAATGCAATATAACCATTAAAGAAGAAGACAACAGGTCTGCTAGTTTAGTGGCATATATTAGTAATAAAACGCTTAATCGGGGTTTGATTCAGATTAATAGTTGCTAAGATCGATTAACTTTTTTCAATTAATGTGATCAATGCATCTAAGTCTGTAATAGAAGTGTAATCTATAACCAACTTGCCACGTCCATTTTGACTATTTTTAGCCGTAGCTTTGAGACCAAATTTATTTTCTAAAGTTGTAACTAATGACTCAGTTTTAGAACAAACTGGAGGAGATATTTTCTGTTTTTCTGGCTTGTGCGCTTGTTTCACTAATTTTTCAGTATCACGAACGCTTAATGCTTTGCTCACAACAATACTGGCTAACTCAGATTGTAGTTCACCTTCACAGGCTAATAATGCTCTGGCATGCCCCATTTCTAGGTCACCATGCTCTAACAGTACCTGTACATCTGAATTAAGATGATTTAAGCGCAATAAGTTACTCACTGCTGTACGAGACTTACCTACCGCTTTCGCCACTTCTTGATGGGTCAGCTCAAACTCATCAACGATTCGCTTTAAAGCAATCGCTTCTTCCATGGCATTTAGGTTTTCACGTTGAATATTTTCAATTAATGCAATCGCAATAGCCGCATCATCTTCAACGTTTTTTATTAAACAAGGGATTGAAGTTAAGCCAACAATTTTAGCTGCACGCCAACGTCTCTCACCGGCAATAATCTCATATTTTTGATGACCGGTCTCACGAACTACTAAAGGTTGAATAATCCCTTGCGCATGAATCGAATTAGCAAGTTCTTGTAATGCATCTGATGCCATATCACGACGAGGCTGGTATTTGCCCACTTGTAACTGATTGATATTAAGATCCTGTAACGCACCTTGTTCATCACTTACCAGTTGTTGTGTTTTTTGGGCATGGATATCATGTGACACTTGTTTATTACGTGTAACAGTACTGCTACTTAACAAAGAATCTAATCCTTTACCTAAGCCTCTTTTTTTACTTAGCATCTTCAATGACTTCCTGATCTGTACTAATAGATTGCTCTTCTCGTCTTAATATTTCACCTGCTAAAGATAGGTAAGCTCTTGCTCCAGTTGAACTTTTATCATAAAACATCACTGGTTTACTAAAACTTGGTGCTTCAGCAAGACGAATATTACGAGGGATGATTGTTCTGTAAACTTTATCGCCAAAATGTTTCTTAAGCTGATCTGATACATCACTTGATAAGCGATTACGAGGATCGTACATGGTACGTAAGATCCCTTCTACTTTAAGATCCGCATTAACCACGGCGGTTAATTTACTGATCGTATCAATCAGCGCCGTTAAACCTTCTAAAGCGTAGTATTCACATTGCATAGGTACTAACACTGAATCAGCGGCAGTCATCGCATTCACTGTTAACATATTCAACGAAGGAGGGCAGTCTATGAAAATATAATCATAAACGTCTCTAGCACCTTCTAAAGCGGTTCTTAAACGAGTTTCACGGGCGAAAAAAGTCATTAACTTAACTTCAGCTGCCGTTACATCACTATTTGCAGCTACCAAGTGAAAACCACCACTGGTTTCAGTTTCAACTACATCAGCTAAAGGCAGTTCGTCGATCAATAGATCATAAGCAGTATGGGCAACTTCATATTTATCGATACCACTACCCATGGTTGCATTACCTTGCGGGTCTAGGTCGATAATCAATACTTTACGTTTAGTCGCCGCCATTGAGGCAGCTAAATTGACGCACGTAGTTGTTTTACCTACGCCACCTTTTTGATTTGCAATTGCAATTATTTTACCCACAAATACCTACCTAAAAAATTATAGTCACTACGATACACGCTTAACTTTCACTAAACAGCGTTCACCATCTAATTGTGGGACTTGTAAGGTAACTGACTCTATAAATTCAAATTTAGAATCTAAATGAGTGATCTCAGATTCAGGGTATTGTCCTTTTAGCGCTAAAAAATGCCCATTTTCATTGGGTAAATGATGGCACCAAGACAACATATCTTCTAATGATGCAAAAGCACGACTTAACACACAGTCAAACCCTTGCTCAGGTTGAAACTCTTCAACTCGACTTTGCACTATCTCAACATTTTTAAGACCTAAGCTTAATATCGCTTGTCTTATAAAACGCAATCTTTTTCCTAAACTATCTAACAACACAAACTGTTTATCTGGATTTAAAATAGCCAAAGGTAGACCCGGTAAACCTGGGCCAGTTCCAACATCAATAAAACTATTACCCGATAAATGCGGAGATACGACAATGCTATCCATAATATGTTTCACCAACATTTGTGAGGGATCACGTACAGACGTTAGATTATAAGCCTTATTCCACTTGGTCAATAACTCAACGAGTTCAACTAATTGTATTGTTTGTTGCTCAGTGATGTTTAAACTTGTTTGTGCTAATAAAGCATCTAATTCAGAACGTAAACTCATTAAACTGCCTTACGACGCACGCCGCTCTTTTTCAAATGAATCAAGAGTATTGAGATAGCAGCCGGTGTAATACCTGACACTCGTGACGCCTGACCGATACTTTCAGGTTTAATATCATTTAACTTAGTAGTTACTTCATTCGATAAGCCTTTGATCTCTGAATAATCAAGATCGCGCGGTAATACCGTATCTTCATGACGCTTCAGTTTAGCAATTTCATCTAACTGGCGATCAATATAACCTTGATATTTGATCTTAATTTCAACTTGTTCAGCAGCGATTGGATCTTCGATAGCAGGACCAAGACCCTCTACTTTCATTAATGTTTCATAATCCACTTCAGGACGACGTATCATAGCTTCTAACGTACTTTCACGTTGCATTGGTGTCTTCAAAAGTGAGTTAATCTGCTCTGCATTGGTTGAACCTGGGTTTACCCAATGAGTTTTTAAACGTTGTAACTCTTTTTCTACCGATTCTTGCTTTTCACTGAATGCTTTCCAACGAACGTCATCAACCAGCCCTAATTCACGGCCTTTTTCAGTTAAACGCGTATCAGCATTATCTTCACGTAACAATAAACGGTATTCAGCACGGCTAGTGAACATACGGTAAGGTTCTTTTGTGCCTAAGGTAGATAGATCATCAACTAAAACACCCATATATGCTTGGTCACGACGCGGAGCCCATGCTTCTTTATCTTGTACTTGTAAACCAGCATTCATACCAGCTAATAAACCTTGTGCACCGGCTTCTTCATAACCAGTTGTACCATTGATTTGACCAGCAAAGAACAAACCATCGATATATTTGCTTTCTAATGTTGATTTAAGATCGCGAGGATCGAAGTAATCATACTCAATGGCATAACCAGGTCGTGTAACAAAAGCATTTTCAAAACCTTTCATCGACTGGATAAACTTAAGCTGAACATCAAAAGGTAAACTAGTAGAAATACCATTTGGATAAACTTCATGCGTTGTTAAACCTTCTGGCTCAACAAAAATTTGATGCGAATTTTTATCTGCAAAACGCATGATTTTATCTTCAATCGAAGGGCAGTATCGTGGTCCTACACCTTCAATAACACCCGAATACATAGGGCTTCTATCTAGGTTTTCACGAATGATATCGTGAGTTTTCTCATTGGTATGAGTGATATAACAAGGAATTTGGCGTGGATGTTGTTCTCGATTACCTAAGAAAGAAAATACAGGTGTTGGATTATCACCATGTTGTACTTCTAAACCAGAAAAATCGATACTACGAGCATCAATACGTGCAGGTGTACCCGTTTTAAGACGGCCCATTCTCAAAGGCATCTCTTTTAAACGGTCTGATAAAGTAACAGAAGCTGGATCACCAGCGCGACCGCCACTGTAATTTTTCATTCCGATATGAATTAAACCATTTAAGAATGTACCTACAGTTAACACCACTGTTTTAGCAGAAAAGCGCACACCCATTTTGGTAATGACACCAGTCACTCGATCATTTTCAATGATCAAATCTTCCACTTCTTGTTGGAAAATCTTCAAATTTTCTTGGTTTTCTAGTTTTTCTCGTATAGCTGCTTTGTATAATAAACGATCTGCTTGTGCTCGTGTTGCACGTACAGCAGGACCTTTACTTGAGTTCAACGTTCTAAATTGAATACCACCCTGATCAATAGCGTTAGCCATTAAACCACCTAAAGCATCAATCTCTTTTACAAGATGTCCTTTACCAATACCACCAATGGCAGGGTTACATGACATCTGACCTAACGTCTCAATATTGTGAGTCAATAATAGGGTTTTTAATCCCATTCGAGCAGGTGCAGCAGCAGCTTCAGTACCAGCATGGCCACCGCCAACTACGATAACGTCAAAATGTTCATGGTAAATCATAATAATCCAAATACAGCTATATAAAATTAAAGCTGGATTTTACCCTTTTAAAAAATAAAGGAAAGCGAGAAGCTGATTTTATAGCAAAAGAATAGTATTAGTATTATATATAGATCTTTAAAGATCTTTTATTACTACACTTATTAAGC
>NZ_QOCB01000085.1 GCF_003318165.1 Psychromonas sp. B3M02 | reverse complement strand
TAGTTAATTTAAGTGAATTTAATAAATGTCCTTTCACGCTTTAAATATTATTTTTTTAATCAGATAAAACAATGACATCGGTCTATAAATAAATCTAAAGTTAATAAAAATCACACTTACAAGTTAATAACGTATATAAAAACATCACATAAAGAACACCAAACAACCACAGTTAGTACGAATTGACAGCAACTTTATAAACCTAAGCAAACCCCTTGAAGATTTGCTAGTATCGCGGCCTTGTTCATAATCAAATTGCGTTTTAATTGATTTTAAAGGGACTCGCGCAATCTACTAAAAGGTATCTTTATGTTAACAGTACTTAATGCTTTGAATGGTTTATTGTGGGGGCAAATTCTTGTTTATTTGTTAATAGGAACAGGGGTTTATTTCACCGTACGTTTAGGCTTCATTCAATTCCGTCATTTCTTCCATACATTTACTGTCATGAAAGGCAGTCGCAAATCAGATAAAGAGGGTATCTCTTCTTTCCAAGCTCTCTCCACCAGTTTAGCCGCACGAGTTGGTACAGGTAACCTTGCCGGTGTTGCTATTGCAATTACAGTCGGTGGCCCTGGTGCAATCTTCTGGATGTGGTTAATCGCCCTATTAGGAATGGCAACCAGCTTTGCAGAAAGTACACTTGCACAAGCTTATAAAGTACATGATGAAGAAGGTAATTTCCGTGGTGGCCCTGCTTATTATATGGAACGTGGTTTAAATGCACGTTGGATGGGTAGCCTATTTGCAATCTTTCTGATTATTGCATTTGGTTTAGTATTTAACGCCGTTCAAGCAAACTCTATTACTGCCGCATTAAATGAGTCATTCAACTTTGATAAACTAACTGTTGGTATTATCCTTGCGCTTATATCAGGTGCTGTTATTTTCACTGGTATCCGTGGTATCGCTAAAGTAGCAGAACGAATTGTTCCAGCAATGGCATTGGTGTACTTAGTGATTGCAGCGTTTGTTGTAGTCATCAATGTAACAGAACTACCTGGTGTTATTCGCTTAATCTTTAATTCTGCTTTTGGTTGGCAAGAAGCCGCTGGTGGTGCATTTGGTGCAATGATTATGACCGGTGTTCAACGTGGTTTATTCTCAAATGAAGCAGGTATGGGTAGTGCAGCAAACGCAGCTGCAACAGCCTCTCCTTACCCACCTCACCCAGCATCACAGGGTTATGTACAAATGCTAGGTGTATTTATTGATACCATCATCATTTGTACTGCAACGGCGTCTATCATTCTATTATCAGGTGGATTAGATTCGTTCTCTGGTATGGGTGGTGTTGAAATCACACAACGTGCATTAGACTTCCAAGTGGGTAACTGGGGTGGTTCTTTTGTTGCAATAGCACTGCTTTTCTTTGCCTTCACTTCTATTATCGCTAACTACTCTTACGCTGAAACTAACCTAGTATTTTTACAACACAAAAATACACGTGGTTTAATCGTATTACGTATCGCAGTGTTAGCAATGATCCTTTTCGGTGCAACACAAAGCAACGATGTAATCTGGTCTTTAGCTGATGTCTCTATGGGATTAATGGCGATTGTTAACCTGATTGCTGTCCTATTACTTTCTAACGAAGTGATTAAGTTAGCAAAAGATTACAACCAGCAATTAAGCGCTGGTAAAGTGCCTACTTTTGACCGAACTAAACTACCAGAGCTAGATAAAAAAATAGAGCCTGGTGTTTGGGAAGCTAAAAAGTAACATAAAGCATCCTCGATAGACCTTACAAGATCACAATGGATGAATCTTGTAAGGTCTATTACTTTCAGCTCTTCTAAACTCTCCAATACCTTCTTTTCATTCATAAATAAGCCTAAAAAAACAGCAAATTCAGTACAATATTCATTGATCTTTTTTTGTGATAGTTCAAACTAAAGGCAATATCACTATTTGCATTAAAGCAAGCTGTGCTTTAGTTGCCCATTCAATGGACACATAAAGGTATAAGTTAAAAATAAGTTTCTAGATAAAACTAACAACAAAATAGACTTTAACCTGCACAACTATTTAATGTAGATTTGTATCCACCACTTTCGACAATATACTTAAGGAGAAGTAATGTATCCAAACCTTAGAGACATCGGGATCCGTAACCCAGAAAATATCAAACGCTACTCATTACGCAAAGAGGGCGATAAGGATATTTTAAAAGTATATTTCCGTAAGACCGGAGCCATGTTAATCGGGCGTAGTAGTAAATATAAATTCCAACGTCAAATTAAAACCGTCAGCGGTGGTCAGCACGTTCAACATATTCAAGGTACTACTGAGTTATCAGAAATTAATCCTACCTTGCATAAAATCATTAAAGAGCTAGATAGCTTAAGTTTACAAGTCAGCACCGAAAAAGAGCTAAAACAACAGGTATTATCAGACTTAAAACACTTACAGTCGGTTGTGGATAATAAAATCCAAGAGATTGAAGGTAAGTTAGACAAGCTACAATAAACTGAATAAAACAACAGCATTAACTTCTACTTTAAAAACGAACATCATTGTTCGTTTTTTTATATCTTCAGTTTGCCTCGTCATAAACAGTATTTTAAATATCGACTTTTAATCCTGTGACCTAGTACTCGTATTAGAAAAGCGCAGTCCTTACTTTTTTGTAATTAAGTAATACAAATGATATAAAATGATCATTAAAAAGGTTTAATACAAACAGTAAATCGGCGTAGCTTATGTTGATTTTAGTTTAAGGGATCCCCCTTGAACCGCTTTATAACCTGATATTTCATTAACATTCCTTGCAGTTGAGTAACTTAGCATTACTGGGCTGGTATAAATTTATTAATTTCATAAGTAGAGGTTTAAATGTCTAACAAATCTTTTGATGCGATCAAAGCGATCAAATTAGAAAACGACAAATCTGCTGGTAATCTTCTTGATGTGATGCCAGTGCAAGTACAAAAGGCTGATATTGATCTTTCTTTCCTAGATAACCTAAGTGTTGAACATCCTCGTTTATTAGTGCAAAGCAAAGACCTAGCGGCTTTTAGAGCAAACCTAAAAGCCGATGCTGGGTATTGTAAATTCGATGCTTTTATGAATAACTCTACTAATAAATTTTTAGACGTCGCGCCTTACGATGAGCCACAAGCGTACCCAGAAGAAACCGTTGGTAAAGCCTCACTATGGCGTCCTTACTGGCGTCAAATGTATGTAAGTTGCCAAGAAGCCTTTAACGCAACACGTAACCTATCCATTGCCGGTATAGTATTAGAAGATGACGCAATCATCGCTAAAGCCAAAGCGTGGACATTACAACTCGCCTCTTACGATCCAGAAGGTGTCACCTCACGTGGTTATAATGATGAAGCTGCTTTCCGTGTTATTGCAGCCATGGCTTGGGGTTATGACTGGCTACATGCTTACTTTTCAGAGCAAGAGCGTGAAACAGTAAAACAAGCATTGATCGTACGTTTAGAAGAGATCATGCATCATCTACAAGTAACCGTTGACCTATTAGCTAACCCATTGAATAGTCACGGTGTGCGTTCAATTTCATCTGCGGTGATCCCAACCTGTATCGCGCTATACAATGAATACCCTAAAGCACGTGAATACATTGAATACGGCATCGAATACTATGCGGTACATTACCCACCATGGGGTGGAAAAGATGGCGCATGGGCTGAAGGTCCAGATTACTGGAACACGCAAATGGCATTCCTAGGTGAATCTTTTGACTTACTGAAAAGCTACACCTCTATCAACATGTTTAATAAAGAGTTCTACAAAAATACTGGTGATTTCATCATGTACTGTATGCCTGTTCACTCAAAACGTGCAAGCTTCTGTGACCAATCAAGTATTGGTGACTTCCCAGGGTTAAAACTGGCTTACAACATCAAACATTTTGCAGGTGTAAACAACAAACCTGAATACATTTGGTACTACAACCAACTGAAAGCACGCGATACAGAAGCGCATACTAAATTCTACAACTTCGGTTGGTGGGACTTTGGTTACGATGATTTACGTTTTGATTACCTGTGGAACGATATGCCTGAAGTTAAACCTTCAGATGAGCCACAGCTTAAAGTCTTCCCAATCACAGGTTGGGCAGGTTTCCACAGCAATATGACAAACCGTGATGAACATATTCATATGGTTTACAAATGTAGCCCATTCGGTTCTATCAGCCATTCACACGGCGACCAAAATGCTTACACATTACATGCATTTGGCGATACGTTAGCGGCTATCACAGGTTACTACGGTGGTTTCGGTGTAGATATGCACATCAAATGGCGTCGTCGTACTTTCTCTAAAAACTTACCTTTATTTGGTGGTAAAGGTCAGTATGCAGAAAACACAACAACCAACTTTGAAGGCGAACACCAAGATCGCTACTGTGTTGAAGCGGGTGGTAAAATCACAGACTTCGATACAGAATCAGATCTATTATTCGTTGAAGGTGATGCATCAACCTCTTACCAATTCCACAATCCAGATTTAGAATCTTACAAACGTAAAATCTGGTTTGCTAAAGGTAAAGTCTTTGTGATGCGCGATCTGGCGACTCTTAAAAGCGAACAAGACTTAACTTGGTTATTACACACCACTTTCAAAACAGAAACAGCTAAGGACTCATTCCAAATTATTGGTGACAATGCACTATTAGATGTGTCATTTATCAATGAAGCGACGGATAATTTACTAAGCATTGAAAATGTTGAAGGCTTTGGTGAAGTTGACCCAAGTGAATATAAAGATCTTGAGATCCACCGCCATGTTGAAGCGAAATTTAAAGCGAAGAAAGAACACAACATCCTCACTTTATTAGTACCAAGTAAAGTCAACGGCCCTAAAACAGAGGTGTCGTACAACCTCACTGACACAAGCTTAACCCTGACTATCGATGGTGAAGATGTAGTGATTGAGCTTTAACTTAGCCTTCACTAAAAGGCTTATTTATAAAACAGCCAATACTAGAAAGCCGCTTATCATAAGCGGCTTTCTTATTTATAGATTAACATTCAAATTAAAAGAACCCCATCGGGTTAATATCGTAGCTGACCAGCATATTCTTCGTTTGTTGATAATGCGCTAACATCATCTTATGGTTTTCACGTCCAATACCTGATTGCTTATATCCGCCAAATGCAGCGTGTGCAGGGTACAGGTGATAACAATTTGTCCATACACGCCCCGCTTGAATACCACGTCCCATACGATATGCAATATTACTGTCTCTCGTCCATAAGCCTGCACCTAAGCCAAACTCACTATCATTAGCAATCCTTAAAGCATCAGCTTCATCTTTAAAGGTCGTGACACTAATAACTGGACCAAAGATCTCCTCTTGGAAAACACGCATATGGTTGCTACCTTTTAACAAGGTAGGTTGAATATAGTAACCATCATCAGCCCCATCTACATTCTCAATAGCACCGCCGGTTAATACTTCAGCGCCCTCCTCTTTACCAATCTCAATATAGGATAGAATTTTGTCATATTGTACTTTTGACACTTGTGCTCCCACTTGGCTATCAGTGTCAAACGGGTTGCCTTGAACAATACTTTTTGTACGCTTAATCAACCGCTCAATAAACTCATCGGCGATCGACTCCTGTACTAATAAACGTGATGGACAAGTACACACTTCCCCTTGATTAAAGAATGCTAACGCCGCCCCCTCTAAACATTTATCTATATATGTATCCTCATGATTCATCACATCGGCAAAGAAAATATTAGGCGATTTACCACCTAATTCTACCGTTGAAGGGATCATATTGTCTGCAGCACAATGCAAAATACGCTTACCAATTGGACTAGAGCCAGTAAAGGCAATTTTAGCAATACGTGTAGAAGTCGCTAATGCCTGTCCCGCTTCTTCACCAAAACCGTTTACAATATTTAAAACACCTGCAGGTAATAGATCACCAATAATCTCCATTAAAAATAAAATGGATAAAGGGGTTTGTTCGGCAGGTTTAAGAACGATGCAGTTCCCTGTTGCTAACGCAGGTGGAATTTTCCAAGCGGCCATCAATAGTGGGAAATTCCAAGGGATGATTTGTCCAACAACACCTAATGGCTCATAAAAATGGTAAGCCACTGTATTGTGGTCTATTTCACCTAATGATCCCTCTTGAGCGCGAATACAACCAGCAAAGTATCTAAAATGGTCAACAGCTAAAGGCACATCTGCCCCCATGGTTTCTCGGATACATTTACCATTATCCCAAGTTTCAACCAAAGCAAGAAGCTCTAAATTCTCTTCAATCTTATCTGCTATTTTAAGCAGAATATTAGAGCGTTCAGTAACAGAAGTATTCGCCCAGGCTTGTTTCGCGCCATGTGCAGCATCTAAAGCAAGGTCAATATCTTGTTGATCTGAGCGAGCGACTTCACAAATATCTTCCCCTGTGACAGGGCTTTTATTAGTGAAATATTGTCCATTTACAGGGGTAACCCATTGCCCATTAATGTAATTATCGTAACGTGATTTAAACGTAATTTGTGACTCCGAAGAACCTGGATTTGGATAAATCATAAACACCTCTCAGTTATTTGTATGCCTCTATGTGATATTCATCCTATCTATGCGTTTTTTAAATGCATGACTGATAATCCAAAAATATTGACTGTTAGTTTCAAATAGTAGGGAGCGTGGTAAAAATGATAACTCAACATGTTCAAGATCAAAGAAATAAGCCTCAAGTTTTGGTAGAGAACAAAACCTCTTTTGCTGGAGAGGATGCTGAATTGAGTATTTATGACACTTTTGAATCTGCTTCTAATATCAAACTTGCGTCTGACCAATTAATGTTTTGCGGTATGCTATCCGGTAAAAAAATAATGCATAGTTTACACAGACGGTTTGAAACGGAGTTCTTCCCACATGAATCCTTTATTATGGCACCAAACCGCCCAATTCAGATTGATTTCCCCGATGCCACACTAGCTTCCCCAACCAGCTGTATCGCTATTGAAATTAGTCATAATCGCGTTAAAAAGATATGCGATAAACTCAATGCCAATGCACCTTTATCAAGTTATCAGCAAGAATGGCAGTATGATAATAAACTAATGCACACACACCATAATGCCGAAACCCAAACCTTGTTAGGGCGTATGATCAATATTTTTACTGAGAATCATCCGGATAGAAACTTTATGGTGGATCTCGCGGTAAGTGAACTTATTACGCGTTTATTAAGAGAGCAAACTCGAGATTTTATTATTTGTCACAGCCTTAACGATCCAGAGCATAACGGTATTAACTCAGTGGTAGCCTACCTATATAAGCACTTAGCAGAGGCTATTAATATTGAAGCATTAATTAAAATATCCTGTATGAGTCGCACTAAATTCTTCTCTGAATTTAAACGGACTATCGGCTGTACACCTCAAGACTTTTTATTTCAATTACGCCTTAAAAAAGCAGCAGATCTATTGCAGAAAAATAACTCAGTAACCCAAGTCTGCTTTGCCACCGGTTACTTAAGCACGAGCCACTTTAGTCGCAGCTTTAAGAAGTTTTTTGGGATTAACCCAACTCAATACAAACTCAGACATAATCCAAACCCAGACATAATCCAAACCCAGCAATAATCCAAACCCAGCAATAACCCCACATGACGAATTAAGCATTAACAATGTTGGTATATAAGCATCAATAAAAAAGAATAACGCAGCGTTTGTATTCTGAAAGTCTATTATTTATGGCATTAAATGGGCATAGTCGGTATATCTACTCGCATTACGTTTATGACTTACCAAACACTCATTACCATGGCCAATAAAGTACAAAAATAGGCAACGACGCAAGCTGTAAACGACTCAAAAAGTGCAAACTCTTATGTATCTTCTTCTAATGCCCAACTCAGCAAGACAATTCATAACTATAAAAAGAGGCATAAATTTAAAGATTTCTCTGCAATTTCAACTATCTTCCTCGTTAAGTAAGCGTTAAAATCCGCACGCTAATTTAACTTAGCAATTCTCAGGGCGGGGCGAAATTCCCCACCGGCGGTAAGCCTTACAGGTAAGCCCGCGAGCGCTTTATTAATGATTCAACCTCATAATAAAGGTCAGCAGATCTGGTGTAACTCCAGAGCCGACGGTTAAAGTCCGGATGAAAGAGAAACCAAAGCACTGCATGTTGCAGGGCTAATTTACATGACCTAAAAATTAGGTGGTGTAACTCTCAATGCCCTGATTCTGGTAACTATTCAAAGGAAATACCATGAGTCAGTCTCTATTAAGTTTATTCGGTGATGCACATACGCGTGTATCAAATGCCATTCAATCAATCAAAAATGGTTCAGGTGTCCTCGTCGTAGATGATGAAGACAGAGAAAATGAAGGTGACTTTATTTTTGCAGCAGAATCATTAACCACGCCACAAATGGCCATGATGATCCGTGAAGGCAGTGGCATAGTCTGTTTATGTTTGCCAACATCCACCACACAAAAACTTCAACTACCGCAAATGGTCAGTCATAACACTAGCCAAAATACCACTGCTTATACCGTGAGTATCGAAGCAAAGCACGGTGTAACCACAGGTGTTTCAGCCGCAGATCGCGTCACCACCATTAAAACCGCCGTTGCAGCAAACGCAACAGCGGAAGACCTCTCACGACCAGGTCATGTCTTCCCGCTACAAGCCGTTGAAGGTGGCGTATTAGTACGCAGAGGCCATACCGAAGCAGCCGTGGATTTAGCGACATTAGCCGGGTTTGCACCGGCAGGTGTTATTTGTGAATTAAGCAATGCAGATGGGTCAATGGCCCGTTTACCAGAAGTGGTGAAGTTCGCCCAGCAACACAATATGCCAGTATTGAGTATTGATGATTTAGTGCATTATATTAAAGCCGAACAGGTAGCCTAATTCATATATAGCTAAGGTGTAGTTTTGGGTTGCCAAAACGTCTAAAACTGAAGTGAGTTATAGCTTTGTGGGCTGTCTATAGTGATATAGGTGGCCTTTTTTGTTGTCGCAACAACGAGTGCTTTTTATATTGTTCAGTGATATTTAAGAGTTGGTTCGTCTACGCTCAACGTAGCTTAATGAATAATTGTGACTTGGTGTTCCGCCCTATCGGCGTGTTACTTTCTTTTGAGTGGCCAAAAGAAAGTAACCAAAGAAAAGGCCACACCGGATATTTTTTTATCCGAATAAATGATTACCTTCTTAACGCACCGCTCATACGCGGCGTCCATGCCGCGAAGTTCGCTAGCAACGGCATCCCTGCCTAACCTGCTAAAGGTAATCATTGATTCATAAAAATATAACGGGGAGTTGATGTAGCCGGGTTGAGAATTCTAATTTTTATAAGTTCGCTAAAGCAATATTCCTTTAAAGTTATCGTTTTAAACATACCATTTTGGACTTACATGAACGCTCTAGCTTTAGTTAATCTCTCCCTATTTGGCTTTGCTAAAATGCATTGATTGCTGGGAAAGCTCAAGGTTGGAAAGTTGTAGGCATAATGAGTATTGGTTCGTCTGCGCTCATTTAAGCAGTTTGATTATTATTTACTTGCTGTTTCGCACTATCGGCGACTTTACTTCCTCTTCCATACTTTCCGTGATTAAAATCAGGCACATTTAAGTAAACAAAAACTACTCTGCCTTTCCGTTGTTAATACGGAATAACGCCACCTTTCCAGATCATAAAATTTTGACAAATACCTTTAAATGATTGTTTTAAGGTTTTTCTAGCGTATTATTAATGCACTTTTAACAAATAAACATATTACGTATTTCCAGCGTAAATATGGAATTTTTCGGTTTAATAAGTGTTATACGTTTCTGGAGTTTAGTGTTGGCTAAAGTTATATTGCAAGGGTTTATAGTCATACCAGATTCAGAACTTGAGATTGTTAAAAGTGAGTTAAACACCCATAAAAACCTTACTCTGAAAGAGTCAGGTTGTTTAATTTTTATAGTCACACCGGATAAAATAAATCCTAATAAGTTTAGTGTTTACGAAGAGTTTGTGAGTCAAGAAGCGTTTGATTATCACCAAGCAAGAGTTAGTTCATCTAATTGGGGTGATATAACTAAGAATGTAGAAAGACATTACGAAATTAACAGTGGCGAATAAACGTATAACAAAGCGTTAGCTGGAAACTTAGAATTGGAGCTGCCGTGCAGAAATTACAAACCTTCTATAAATATAAATCTCTTGATAATTTTGAATTTCTACTTGATTTGATTCTCAAAGAAAGAATATATGCAGCAAGTCATCATGAACTTAATGATCCTATGGAAGGTGTTGTAAAGATAGATGGCACTATTCCTCAAAAAAAAGAACAAGAGTGGGAAGAATTAATAAAAAAATTCAGAATTGTCTGCTTCAGTAGAGATAAAGACAGCCCTCTAATGTGGTCACATTATGCCGATGGTGCTAGAGGTTGTGTTGTTGAATTTCAATTATTAGAAAACCAAACTTTTCATAAAGTCTCATATTTAAAAAAACCTTCAATAACAGAAAAGAATATAACAATAGATAAGGCAAAAGAAATTCTACTGTATAAAGAAAAGCCTTGGAAATATGAAGCTGAAAGTCGATGTTTAATTGTTGGAGAAAAAAAATTTTTGCCAATAACTATCAAATCAGTAAGGTTTGGTGGAAGAGCTGAGAAGTCAAAAGTTGATATGCTTATGCATATATTGAAACTCTGTAAACCAAAACTTGAAGTGTTAATAGAGAGCAAACAAAGTTTAAGTAATAACATAAGGTGGGTTTCCAGTGGAATACGAACTTATGTTAAAAGACCAGATAGAAGTAAAGATTATTGCCCTAAGTGCGATGAAAGGGAAGATATACAAAAAGATTTTTGTCGCTAGTACACTAGGCTTATTAGTTATAGGCCATATACAAGCAAACAAGTCAATTTAAACGGAGCTAAAACAGTTTAGCCGCTTAATGTAGACGCTGAGGTTGTAGAATAACTCGCTTATTACAAAAAAATGTAAAATTATAATTCTTAAATTATAATTTTTTAAAGCCAATTATTAAAAATAATTGGCTTTGTTTTCAATTAAATAGAGAAATTCTACAGCCTCGTTATAAATCAAGGAGAGTTCGGTGGAAGCATTAACTGCTGCAACTACATTTGCATCAATAGTTGGTTTGCTTAGTAATTTTAAATCTGAGAGAAAGTCAGCTTCTGATGATGAATATCAAGAATTTGTTCAATGGCTAAGTGATAAAAGATATAAAAGTTTACTTGATGAAATTACATCAAATCACTTGCTTGGCTTAGGTATTAAATCCCTTTTAAGTCAAAATCACGATGTCGTTTTACAAAAGCTATCAGCGCTAGATGAAACACTTCTTATGTTATCCTCTTCTATTGATGGTTTTAAGGAAATATCTAACGCTATCGCTCCTTACTCCGAACTTTCAGAACAAGCAATATCGATACTTTACCAACTAGATAATTCAGGTGGCAGCTTTTTTCAAGAGCTTAACATGTTAGCTGGCACGACCTTTTATATCATGGATGCATCAGGGAGTATTGAAATTACTGAACCAAGATTCATCGAAGATGACTTAAATCAGCTTGTTAATACCGGATTGCTAATTTTTGATCATAGCCCCCAAGGAAATCGAAATTTTCGAATAACAAGGCTAGCTGTAAAGCTGCTTTCTCAGGTAAAAGTTGATTTATAATAAAGAAATAACAAAGACCCCCATCTTAAATTATTATTAGCTTGTATTAGTCTGCTCAGAGTAGTGTTATTTTTAAGGAGTTTCAATTGTTCAGTTTAAAAGTAGACAATGAAATTAAGTTATCATTAATTCAAAAGTCTTTTGCTCCAATATACGCAAAATTGGTCCAAGAGAATTTACCTTATCGGTGTTTTTCAAGACAGTTGGCACTCATTAGCTAATTTTTATGCTGCTTCTTTTTTAGGAGTATCTGGATTTAATGTGACAGCTCCAATTGCATTACAGTCTTGAACCTCACCAGACCAACGCAGTGGTTTTTTAGCCCTAGCATCTAGTAATACAATTTTTCTCTTATTTAGTATGTCTGTATCTAAACCATCATGGCGTTCACTAGGTGTAATGAACTTAATCCTGCTATGCTTGTGCTCCGTGTTATACCAGGTCAAAGTATGGGACATCCAAACATTTCCCCCTCATAAAAACGCTCCCCAATGCGGCTACGACTCCCCCACCGTTGAGCTTTCCCAAACGTTCAATGACTTTTAGCAACAGCAAACAGGACGTTTGCTGTAAGCTCATTCAGCACATGGATGTGCTGTATGAGCTGGTGCGTTAAGAAAGGCAATGAGCGTTTGGATAAGAAAGCGATCCGGTGGCCAGTTTCTTTGCATCCTTTCTTTTCTGGCAAAAGAAAGGGTGTCGCCGACAGGGCGAAAA
>NZ_QOCB01000134.1 GCF_003318165.1 Psychromonas sp. B3M02 | reverse complement strand
GTATTAAATAACTGATCTAAATTTTGCGCCGGAAAAATGGCTTAGTTTGAGGCGTAAGTTGATGTAAATGGTTGTTCCCTATACGAAACTTACAACGAAAAAATAAGTTGTTTTAACAAGTAAAATAGATCAGTTACTTACTATGATTGGTATTACAGTAAGTATACTTTTCACTTTTACCAATTTAAGAGCGTACATTGAATAACCAAACTACTTTTTATCTTGCCCGTCACGGACAGACGGAATGGAATGTTGCACAGCGTATTCAAGGTCAACTCGATAGTCCTCTTACAGCTCAAGGCAAACAACAAGCTGCATTATTAGCAGAGCAATGTCGTCCGTTAAATATTACGCAAATTTTGACTTCTCCATTGGGTCGAGCGATTCAGACTGCGGATATTTGTGGGCAAGCTTTAGGCCTTATTCCTATTCCAATCAAAGGATTTGAAGAGCGTCATTTTGGTGATTGGCAAGGTAAGTTTACTTATCAAGTTAATACCTTAAGCGATTATGATGAAATCACTTCTCAGATCACCGACTGTAAACCTATGCAGGGTGAAAGCTCAAAACAACTATTAGCCCGTTTTGAAAGTACATTAAGAGATGAACTCGAAAATGCAGCAAAAGAGGTCAGTTTAATTGTTATCCATGGCGATATTTTACGTTGTTTTATGGCGCAGTTTATTCCTCACCTAACTCCCAATTCAGGTACTCAGAATAACGCAAGTACTGGATATGATTATAAAAATGCAGAACTGATTGCATTAAGTTACGATCAAGAGACCGGTGTTTTTAGCAGTCTATGATAGTTTTTATTACTCTTGTGTTTGCCTTGGTTATAGATCACATTATTGGCGAACCTAACCGTTATCATCCACTGGTTTTATTTGGCAATTTAGCCAATATTCTTGAAAAAAAATTAAATAAAGGTACGCCACAGCAACGCTTCATTAACGGTGTGCTTGGCTGGGCTATTTTAGTGTTACCACTGCCTTTACTTTATTTGTTGTTAATGTGGATCTTACCTGTTTACCTCATAATGTTAATCAACATCTACATTGTTTATTGGGCTGTGGCACTAAATAGTTTGAATCAACACGGCATGCAAATATATCAACCTTTACGTCAAGGTGATTTAGCAAAGGCACAACACTTTTGCTCTTACATTGTTAGTCGAGACACCAGTGAATTGGATGCTCAAGCCATCAGTCGTGCGACTACAGAATCTATGTTAGAAAATGGTCACGATGGGGTAACCGCCACCTTAATTTATTTTGTTATCGGTGGGGCTCCGCTGGTTATCATCCATCGATTGAGTAATACATTAGATGCTATGTGGGGATACCGAAACGAGCAATATAACTACTTCGGTAAATGTAGCGCTCGCATGGATGACTTATTAGGTTTTGTCAGTGCGAAAATAACCGCGGTATTGTTTTCGGTGATTGGTCTCTTTAATGGTACGGCTAAGCGTGCATTAATCAACGCTTATCATCAGAGTAAGGATTATAAAAGCCATAATGGTGGCTGGGTGATGGCTTCTGGCGCCACCGTAATGCAAGCATGTTTAGGCGGTAGTGCAGTCTATTTCGGTAAAACCGTGGTTTCACCACAACTAGGCGAAGGTGAAACAGTGCAAAGCAAACACATTGCAGCGAGCTTAACCTTAGTCAAACAAGCTGTATTACTGTGGTTATTGATGGTTGCGCTATTGCAAAGCATGTTGTGATATTTATATTTTTACTTCTCAAAAAAATTAAACAAGGTTTATTGAAATAATGGCGATTGTACATGGTGGGCAGCTGAGTAAAGTGGCAAAAAAGTATGCTATTCCTGAACAGGATTGGTTAGACCTGTCTACGGGTATTGCTCCTTTTAGTTATGCGATTCCTACTATCCCTGCAAAAGTGTGGCAGGATCTTCCCACTATTTCTGAGTCTTTAATTAAAGCTGCTGAACATTATTATCAAGCAGATTATTGTTGGCCAGTAGCGGGAAGTCAGCAGTTAATCGAAAAGCTACCTACACTTTGGAATGATAAAAATCGATCAGTGAATACAGGTGAAATGAAGCACGCTTACTTGCCCAAAGTCGGTTATAAAGAGCATCAACAAGCTTGGTTTTTAGCTGGTTATCAGTTGCATTTTTATCAACAAACATTACCCGATAATATTGAAAAAAACAGTGTCGTGGTGGTGATCAATCCAAACAATCCACTTACAGATACTTTTTCCATTACTCAGTTAACGCAATTAAAAACACACTGCCAACAGCAACAAGCTTTATTGATTATTGATGAAGCTTTTGCAGATATATTTGAACCTGAGTTCAGCTTTGTGCCGCATATCATCAATGACAATCAACATGACAATCTAATTGTTTTACGCTCTTTTGGTAAATTTTTTGGTTTGGCCGGAATCCGTATTGGTTTTGCTTGTACCACACAACAATGGCTAGACATTATCAAAGAAAGTATTGGCCCTTGGTCAATTAATGGTCCTGCGTTATTTATTGCTGAGCAAGCGCTACAGGATACACAGTGGCAACTTTCACAGAAGGTCCGACTTAATCAACAGAGTGAAGCAATGCAAGCCTTACTCAAATCATACCTGTTGAATGCGCATATTGAAGCGAATGCTTTGTTTATTACTGTGTTTTTAAATGATGCGTCTGATATTTATGAGAAATTATGTAGCCAAGCAGTATATGTAAGGCTAACTGACGAGCAAAATGCACTTCGATTTGGTTTAACGGAATCATCAAACCTACCACGTTTAGAAAAAGCACTGTCTTCGCTTATTTAAGGCTAATATGTGAGCACTGTAAAATAGTGAATACTTACCTAGACTGAATACCTATAAAGTAAAGTAGCTTGTTAAAAAATAAGGTGTTACTTTGAATTCTGTTTTATTTTTACCGTCATAAAAACCTAAACCGAGAGAAATAATCATGAAAAAGCTTATCCCATTACTATTTTTATCTTTTTTTGTAACAAGTCATAGCTATGCCTCAGAGGGGGTTACTTCTGTTGAGAGTCACCATTCAGTAAAAGAAACAGCAGACCGATTTGTCGATATATTATCTGAAAAAGGCTTAACGCTTTTTGCGCGTATTGATCATAAAAAAAATGCGGAAAATGTTGACCTCGAATTACGAGATACAGAAGTTCTGATTTTTGGTAACCCTAAAGTAGGCACTCCAATCATGCAGTGTGAGCAACAAGCTGCAATCGACTTACCACAGAAAGTGCTCATTGCTAAAGATGCTAATGGTAAAGTGTGGATATCTTACAATAACCCTGAGTACCTGAAGCAACGTCACCAGGTAACTGGATGTGATGCGGTATTTTCTAAGGTAACTAATGTGTTGAGTGCATTAACTCGCGCTGCTGCTAAATAGGTGCGTATTTGGGAGTAATGCAGCTTTCTAGAGGCTGTATTACTCATTTTCGAAGCCATTAATTCATGTAAGATACGGTTAATTTCCATCTTCATAGTAAACAATCATTCCACTTAGTATTGAGTTACGCTGCCTTATAAGCCATTGACATTAAGTTAGTTTCATCTTTAATAGAAACAATTCCATCTACTTCTTATAAGGATATTTATGAAACTCTCTCAAATTACTTTACTTTCATTCGCTGCGTTAACTTTTAATGCGCAAGCTGACTTACTCGATGATATCCAAGAAAAGGGCGTTATTACTGTTGGCACAACGGGGGATTACAAACCTTTCTCTTATTATGATGGTACAAACTACTCTGGTTACGATATTGACGTTGCTAAACATCTTGGCGAACAGCTAGGTGTAAAAGTGCAGTTTGTACAAACAACATGGAAAGATCTTGTTCCTAACCTACAAGCAGGTAAATATGATGTTGCGATGGGCGGAATTACGCGTCGCATCTCTCGTCAATTAGCTGCAGAGCAATCTCAAGGCTATATGACATTTGGTAAGTTATTTCTCGTGGAGAATGGCAAAGAAGAGCAGTTTGATACCCTAGCGGAAGTGAATCTGCCAAGCGTAAAAGTTGGGGTAAACATTGGTGGTACCAATGAGAAGTTTGCTGAACAGTTCTTAAATAATGCAACTTTAGTTAAATATGAAAATAATTTAGATGTCCCTAAAGCGGTTGCCAATGGAGACGTGGATGTAATGGTGACAGAAACGCCAGAAGCCCTTTATTATCAAACCATTAACAAAAAACTACAGGCAGTACGTGAAGAAAACCCCTTCACCAAAAGCCAGTTCGGTTACTTAATACCAACCGGTGAACAGCGTTTATTGAATACCGTTAATTTTATTATGGATGAAATGAAGCTAAAAGGTGTTGATATTGAGTTAATGAAAAACAACTCATTAAAGTAACGTTTTATTAATGAATAAATGCAAAGGCACGAAATTTGAATTTGTGCCTTTGCATTGTTTATTTTAGAAAGTGGTTAATTAAAAAGTCCGCTGGTAAACGCTCTGCAAAATAGGCCTCTCCGATAGCTGATACCAATCATAGTAAGTAACTGATCTATTTTACTTGTTAAAACAACTTATTTTTTCGTTGTAAGTTTCGTATAGGGAACAACCATTTACATCAACTTACGCCTCAAACTAAGCCATTTTTCCGGCGCAAAATTTAGATCAGTTATTTAATAC
>NZ_QOCB01000037.1:1241-1374 GCF_003318165.1 Psychromonas sp. B3M02 | reverse complement strand
CCGATGGCACCTGGACACTCGCGGATAATACCTTACCGGCACTGGATGACGGTGAAACGGTTATTACCGTTACCGCCAGCGATGCGGCGGGCAATAGCGCCACGAACACGGGTACCGTTGAAGTGGATACCAC
>NZ_QOCB01000037.1:0-965 GCF_003318165.1 Psychromonas sp. B3M02 | reverse complement strand
CAGCGTTAAGCGGAAGCATCGATGACCCTACCGCGACCGTGATTGTGACGGTGAACGAGATTGACTACACCGCGGTAAACAATGGTGATGGGACTTGGAGCTTAGCCGCGGACACCTTACCTGAGTTAGCCGAAGGTGAGGTTGAGATCAGCGTATCGGCGAGCGATGAAGCCGGTCATACCGATAGCGCAACGACTACTATAGAAGTTGATAGTACGGCACCATTAGTAGGTATTGATTCACTTTCTACGAATGATACTACTCCTGAGTTAACAGGAACCGTAAACGATTCAACAGCTTCTATTACGGTCATAGTTAATGGCGTTGAGTATCAAGCGACTAACAATGCCGATGGCACCTGGACATTAGCGGATAATACGTTACCGGCACTGGATGACGGTGAAACGGTTATTACCGTTACCGCCAGCGATGCGGCGGGCAATAGCGCCACGAACACGGGCACCGTTGAAGTGGATACCACCGGCTTAAACGTGAGTATCGATGCGTTAGTCACCAATGAGACCTCACCAGCGTTAAGCGGTAGCATCGATGACCCTACCGCGACCGTGATTGTGACGGTGAACGAGATTGATTACACCGCGGTAAACAATGGTGATGGGACTTGGAGCTTAGCCGCTGACACCTTACCTGAATTAGCCGAAGGTAACGTTGAAGTTTTTGTTACCGCTGAGGATGATTTAAGTAATAGTGCTACTAATTCAAAAATAATAGAGATTGATACCACAGCGCCTGTCGTCAGTATTAATTCAACGATCACCACGGATAGCACGCCTACTTTGACAGGGAGTGTCGACGATAGCACAGCATCAGTATTTGTGACGGTGAACGGGGTTGAATACAGCGCCACTAACAATACCGATGGCACCTGGACACTCGCGGATAATACCTTACCGGCACTGGATGATGGTGAAACGGTTATTACCGTTACCGTTACCGCGAGCGAT
>NZ_QOCB01000119.1 GCF_003318165.1 Psychromonas sp. B3M02 | reverse complement strand
TCCTAAGATGACCCATAAATAAAATACAAATAAATATATAGCTTGTTCGCCTGCGATTCCCAATAGGATAGATAAAGGTATAAGATCTAAAAATATACCATAAACTCTTCTAAATGGACTGATTTTTGGATTTATACAGATAGAAAGAAAAGTTATTATTGCTAGTAAAGTTGTTGATAATATAACTATATTTACTGGGGATTTTAAAATGTTAATAAAATTATTAGTTGAGCTCCAAGAAATGACAACATAAAAGCTTAATGATAACTCTATAAACACACGCACTAATGCTTGCTCTATTTCAGGGTCGTTATGTTTTCGTAGGTACTTTTTTACCGCATAAATTCTTTTACAAATGACATTCATTAATAGATGTAGCCTGTGTTAATAATTATTTTATAGTAATTGTAGTCAATAAATGATTTAACTGTTAAGTAGTTAAGCGACTCAGTTAAAAGCCCAAGTTTTAACTCCGAAGACTATTTTCGGTAATGATCTGTCAAAGAATGAACGAGAAAAGAAGTTAGTTTAACAAGCTAAATAGATCAGTTATATAGTGTGATTAGTATTAGTTAACTATCTGGGTATTCACTCTGTATTTTTAAAATGCTTGGCAAACACGCTTTAAAAGCGTCAACACATTGCGGATCAAATTGTGTTCCGGAATTAGCTATAATAAAGTCTATAGCATCTTGAATTGGCCATGCTTTTTTATACGGTCTCACAGAAATTAACGCATCAAATACATCTGCAACTGACACGATACGCGCAATAAGAGGAATATTTTCACCTGCGAGTTTATTGGGGTAACCGCTTCCATCAAAGCGTTCATGGTGATTAAGTGCGATAATCGCCCCCATTTGCATATACTTTGATTCACTGCCTGATAATATTTCAGATCCAATAGCCGCATGAGTTTGCATTATTGTCCATTCATCGGGTTCAAATTTACCTGGTTTGAGTAAGATTTTATCTGGGATGCCTATTTTACCTATATCGTGCATTTGTGCCGCATGCTCTAAGTCACTGCATTCCGCTTCTGTTAATCCCATTTCACAGGCAATCTCTTTGGAATATTTAGCCATCCTAATAACGTGGTTACCGGTTTCTTCATCTCGGTATTCACCGGCTTTAGCTAATTTTAAGATGGTTTCTTTTTCTCGTTGTAAAATTTGTTCAGTGGCTAGTTCAACTTGTTGTGCAAGCCAATCCGCTCTATTTTGAATAATGACATGCTGCTGATGAAGCTTAAGTAGATTTCTACATGTGGTACGGCATTCTATTTGATCAATAGGGCGAGTTAAAAATGCCGTAACACCGGCATCTAATGCTTTATAGCGAATGGCTTTTTCACTGACCACGGTAATCATCATGATTGGAACATGTTCACCATGATTTAATTTTCGTACTTCTTGAATAAACTCAATACCATTTAAACCAGGCATTCTGTAATCAGTTACAATGAGATCGGCTGGATTTTTGCTCAACCATTGTAAGGCATCATAAGGGTCTGCAAAATCAATGACTTTAATGTCATTTGCGATTTGTAAAATAACCTTTTGTAAAATCATTCTGCCCGTTGACTGGTCATCAACAATAACTACATGTCTTTGTTTATTCAAAATGCGTTTCCATTTCAGTATCGATATGAATGAATTGATATCTTTAGAGGTATATATTAACTAATAGTTGCTATTATTTATACTCGCATCTGATAGATAAACCCATTAATCACATATGTTTATAATATTTTATTTATAATTGATGAATATAATCATTATCATTAGTTTCTCTATTCTACTTTTTATTTTTATAAAGACCTAATCACTCAATTTTTGTTTGTTGTTGGTGCATTATATGATTACTATTGGTGCGCTCTTATTTTAAATTTATTTTTGAAAAACTTTAAATTATTGAAAATAAACGAATTTAATTTTTGGCACAGTGATTGCTGTTATTAGAATGTTAAAATGCTCGTATGAGAGACATTGGTCGCAGTCGTAGTGTTGCCAATATACAATATAAAAATAGACATCTAGGGTTCCGGCTGTATGCAGTGACTGGTCCGAGAGTTGTCGACCTTTTTCTAAGGTTACACGGAGGGATAAAAGCCCGGGAGATGACAAGAACAATGTCTCTCATGCTTTTAATTTAGAAAACCCTTTGAAACGTAACCATGAATAATCATATCTGATTGCTCATTTCTTCTTTAATTGGTTTCCTCTAAATTATCAACATCAGTTATTAGATTTATTTAGTAATTTCGGGACGACCCGAACAGTAATTAAATATTACTGATAGATTCTGGACGACCAGCATCAAACTATGCTTGTAGAGGAGTTTAGCAAAATGCCAACATCTGAAAATGGAGCACATAAAGCTTTTACAGCGCTACCTGTTGTCGATATTTCATTATTATTCTCTGAACAATTAGAGGACCGTCTTAAGGCCGCACAGAAGTTAGATAAAGCTGCTAGAGATGTCGGTTTTTTATATTTAAAAGGGCATCAAATAAAACCTGAACTAATAACTAATCTAAAACAAGTGGTTAAGGAATATTTTGAACAAGATGTAGATAGTAAAATGGCAAATTACATCGGTTTATCAAAAAATCATTCAGGTTATGTGCCTATCGGAGAAGAAGGCTTTTATAGTACAGAGGCTAAAAAACCAGATTTAAAAGAAGCATACGATATTGGCCCTGATTCACCGAGCTTAATGGCGCGATTTGAAAAAGACGTTAATATCCAGTGGCCTGAACATGAAGGGTTTAAAGAACATGTTAAAGCCTATTATGATGAAATGTTATCGTTAAGTCGAATATTGTTTCAGGGATTTGCTTTGGCGTTAGGCTTACCTGAAGATACCTTTACAAAACAACTTACTGTTCCGCCAAGCCAACTTCGTTTAATTCATTATTTTGATAATCCTGATGCCAAAGAAACTGATTCCGGCATTGGTGCTCATACCGATTACGAATTCTTTACTATTTTATTGCCTACTGCTCCTGGGTTACAAGTGTTGAATGGTGCAAATGAATGGATCAATGTTCCCTTAGTTGATGATTGCTTTGTTATTAACATTGGCGACATGATGGAGCAAGTTTCAAATGGTTTATACGTGGCAACTTCTCACCGCGTGAGGCAAGTTAAAGAAGAACGTTACTCTTTCCCATTCTTTTCAAGTTTAGACTACGACACGATTGTTGCTCCAATCGAATCACTTATAAAGGACGATTATGCTTCTTCTTATGAAACCATTATTTGTGGTGATCACCTTCTTGCTCAAACAATACAAACCTTCAGTTATTTAAAAGAAAAATCAGCGCGTGGTGAAATCGATTTACCAGAAAATGCGAGAACACTTTTATCTTTTGGAAAACCAGAAATTAAGGAAGGTTGATGTGAATATCAAAACGCTTATTGAGCAACATAGCCAACAGGCGACTAACTCTATCCCTGATTGGATGATTGGTTGTTTTAAACGTCGAAGTATCTCGTTTGCGAGTGGTGAAACGGATATTGATACACATGTATTTTGGTTACAAGGTCGTAATTTAACTATCGATTTACGTTTACCGATTGAATCGGAAATGGTGGCTAATCAATCGTGGGAACAATGTCCAGCTGAAGCTCTTTATCAATTAGCGAATTATGAAGGTTGGTCTGCAGACAGCACTTGGGAAGGTAATCAGCTGAGTTGGTCTGGCGGGACTTCATTTCAGATCCATAATCGCTGGCCTGAGCCTGCAATACTTTCACGAGTGGGTGATTGCATGATCGAAGCATCGCCTTTTGAGTCTTATATAGAAGATTGGCGCATTAAATCACGTGAACTAGGTGCTTTATTGAGCCTTGAACTGATCAGCGAAGAGAATCTTACAACAGGTGAGTTACGTCATCAAGGTGGTGCATTAATCATTAATGGTGATTGGGCTGGCTTAGTGTTAGGGCGTTCAAGTGAGCTTGAGTTAGATAAACATACGCAGTTAAGAGATCATGTTAAACAGGGTTCTGCTGATATTCCTTTTTTAAAACAAGTCTTCAATTTTGAAACGTCGGTTGCTAAAGGTAATTTGACAGAGGGCTTTAACATCAATTTTTCTACTATGCCAACGCGCGTTGGTGAGTCTCTTTTTGAGCTTGATGGTTTTGAGTTTGATGAAGAAAACAATGAAGTGCTTCAATTTTTTAAAGAGGGAGTACAGCAAATAAAACGTCGTTTTTCTATCGATACAATAGAAGCTGAATTTGCTTATTCAGGTACAACTGAATGGCATGAAAAATCGAAAAAATGGTTTGATACAGAGCAAGAAACAATCGGACGTTATTTACAAAAGTTAACTTAATGAGAGGATATTTTATAGGTTTGCTCATTGAGAATGTCAGTTATTAATTTAAAAAGAAAGTAAGGGAGCTACGAAAGATAAAAAGTGAAGATTTATTATTCAATTTATTATTTTTTATAAACTTAAAACTAAAGGAGTCATCTATGAAAAACATTAAAGATCTAATTAAAAAATGTACGATTATTGCGTCGATGAGTGTCATGAGTTTCGTTGCTAACGCTGTGGAACCATTAAAAATTGGTTATTCAGATTGGCCTGGTTGGGTAGCTTGGGAAGTCGCGTTAGAGAAAGAGTGGTTTAAAGAAGTTGGCGTTGAAGTTGAGTTTGAATGGTTTGATTATGTTGCTTCTTTAGATGCATTTGCAGCTGGTAAATTAGATGCCGTAGGTATGACTAATGGTGATGCGTTAGTGATTGGCTCTACTGGTGCTAAAGGCATTATGATATTGGTTAATGACTACAGTAATGGTAACGATATGGTCGTTGCTAATCCTGGAATCAACTCTTTGAAAGAATTAAAAGGTAAAAAAATTGGAGTTGAAGTGGGTTACGTAAGTCACTTGATGTTGCTTGATGCACTTGAAAAAGTTGGGATGACGGAAAATGATGTGGAGCTTGTTAACGTACCAACAAATGAAACTCCGCAAGTATTAGCATCTGGCGATGTAGATGCAATTGTCGCTTGGCAACCTAGCTCTGGTCAAGCTTTAGTGACTTCACCGGGTTCAAAAGCATTAACAACTTCAAAAGACGCACCGGGCTTAATTTACGATACTTATGTTGTTTCGCCTACCTCTTATGCGACACGTAAGAGTGATTGGGAAAAGGTGGTAAAAGTTTGGTACAAGGTCGTTGATTTTGTAAATGATCCAAAAACACGCCCTGAAGCATTAACTATCATGTCTGCTCGTGTTGGTTTATCTCCTGAAGAATATGCTCCTTTATTAGAGGGGACAAAAATATTAAGCCTATCTGAAGCGAAAGCTGTTTTTGAGAAAAGTGATGAACTAACATCATTATTTGGTTCGTCTAAATTTGCTGATGACTTCAATGTTAAATATGAAGTCTATAAAGAGAGTCAACCTGTAGATAGTTATATTGATTCGTCAATAACATTAGGTCTTTAAAAGTAATTACCTAAGAGGCGAAGGATTATGAAAGAGAAAACCCCATGGTTTACTGTAAGGAAAGCGCTATCCCCCATACGAGCTCGTTCGTTGACTGTGTTATCGTTTTTACTTCCTTTATTTATATGGTCGGTAGTTAGTTATGTACCTTTCATTTGGCACCCTAAAGTGGAAGTTGTAGAACAAGGGGGAGTCGAGTGGTTTCAAAAAGGTATGCTAATTGACCGTGAAATCTTTTTAACTGAAGTTGAAAAAACGGTTGCAACAAATACTGAAGCACCTATTGGCAATAGAGTAAACCCTGTTTACTTGCCTGCGCCACATGAAGTTGCGACTGCATTTTATACGGCATTTACCACAGAGCCCAAACGACGAAGTGAACAATGGCTCCATGAAAGCTTATTACATAGTATGTCCGTTATATTCTGGGGCTTTCTACTTTCATCAATCATTGGTGTTCCATTAGGGATATTGTGTGGGACTTTTGCGGTTGTTTCTAAGTCGCAAGAACCATTTATCGAGTTTTTTAGATATTTACCTGCACCTGCTTTTGGTGCACTGGCTGTTGCCATTTTAGGTATACATGATGGTCCCAAAATAGCCATTATTTTTATCGGTACTTTTTTCCAACAAGTGTTAATCGTGGCGAATACCACACGTAAATTGGATGTTTCGTTACTTGAAGCTGGACTTACGTTAGGTGCGAGTAAAGCTAAACTATTGTTGAGAATTGTTATTCCAGGGATTATTCCTGATCTATATCGTGATTTACGTATTCTTCTTGGTTGGGCTTGGACTTACTTAATTGTTGCCGAGCTAATAGGGACAAGTTCAGGTATTACTTGGTTCATTACTCAACAAGCACGTTATAAGAATTTTGATAACGTTTTTGCTGCCATTATTATGATCGGAATCATAGGAATGGTGATAGATCTAATACTTGCCAAAATTGGTCAACATATTTTCCCTTGGGAAAGTTCAAAGAATAAGGGCTAAATAATGAATTCTTTAACATTACCTAGTTATTTACAACAATCAGAGCACGTTGCTGCACGTTTTAAAAAACTAAAAGAGCGCGAAGCTATTCTTGAAGTACAAGGTTTGTACAAAATCTTTGAATCCTCACAGGGGGATATCACGGCGTTAAAGGATATAAACTTTAAAACTCACCGCAGAGAGTTTGTTTGTGTTATTGGACCTTCAGGTTGTGGTAAGTCCACTTTAATTCGGATCCTTGCAGGCTTAGAAAGCCCAACACAAGGTCAAGTATTGCTTGATGGTAAGCCTAAATCAGAACCCGGCCCTGATAGAGGGATGGTATTTCAAGGCTATACCTTGTTTCCTTGGTTAACCATTAAAAAAAATGTGATGTTTGGTTTGCAAATGAAAGGCATGGCCAATGTCGTTGCAGAAAGTGAAGCAATGCAATGGGTTGACTTAGTTGGATTAAGTAAGTTTGCGGAGTCTTATCCTCACCAACTATCCGGTGGTATGAAGCAACGTGTTGCAATTGCACGCGCGTTAGCAAATCAACCACGTATTTTATTGATGGATGAGCCATTTGGTGCGCTTGATCCACAAACACGCTTAAAAATGCAAACTAACTTATTAGAAATATGGCGAAACATTGATATCACTGTGTTGTTTATCACACATGATTTAGATGAAGCCATTTTCCTTGCCGATAGAATTTTAGTGCTTAAAGCTAACCCCGGTGAAGTGGAAGAGCTGATAGAAGTATCTGTTCCAAGACCAAGAAGCCCTGAACAACTTTTATCCCCTGAGTTTTTAGCAACTAAAAAGCGTTTAGAAGAGTTAATTCACCCTGAAGGGGAGGAAGGTGATGAGGGATTTCAACTCATTCGAATGACGAATATAGGTGATGATGTTGAATAACCATTATTTTGAGTTATTCATTTCGATGGTGTAAATAACTGCTGCCTATTAAAGGTAGTTTAGGAGAACAATGTGCAAAAAAATCAACAGCATAATCGCGTTGCAGATGCGATTTATGAAGAACATATTCCAGGTGCAAGTCACTGGTCACTCGTCGTGCCAGCAGGTCATTTATTGACTGTTACTGACTTGGAAGGCGGTGCGAATGCATCCATGTTGTTTTATAACCCAAATAATTTATTAGAACGTTATAACGCGCCAGATACCTTAAAAGGTCAACACACTTTCAAACTCACACAAGGGCACTGCTTATATTCGGATATGGGGCGTATCTTCTGCTCTATTGTTAGTGATGATACAGGTTGGGTTGATACTGTTGGTGGTGTAGCTAACAAGCAAAAAGTATTAGATAAATGGGGCGCACGTGACTATCAAGGTGACCATAATAACTGGTTACAAAATGGTTACGATAGTTTGTTAGTAGAAGTGGCTAAATATGGTTTAGGTAAACGTGATTTAGCTGCCAACATCAATATTTTTAGTAAAGTCGCTAGTGATGATCAAGGTGATTTAAACTTTGTTGAGCAACATAGTAAAGCAGGCGATAGCGTTGGTCTACGTTTTGAAATGGACACGCTAGTGATTATTTCAACTTGTCCACATCCAATGAACCCAAGCAGTGAATACCCAAATCTACCAGTTCTGTTATCTGTCAGTAAAGCGGCACCTGTTGCCGATGATGATCTTTGTGTAAACCTATGTGGTGAAAATAGCCGCGGGTTTGAAAATAACCGTCGTTACCAATGCCAACACGGCCACACACATACAGTAGGAGCATAATTATGATCACTGAAAGTCCACTACAAGCTGAACATGCCGTTCGTCGCGATATCGTTCCTGCAGGTGATTACTACATGAAAGTAGTGAAAGCAGGTCAAACCTTACGCATTTTAGATTTAGAAGGTAACCAAGCTGCTGATACCTTATTTTACAACGCTAATGACCCAAGCGAACGTTACAGCGCAATGGATACCATTCGTGAACAAGGTAATGTATACCTAACAGCGGGCACCAAACTGCTATCAAACGATGGTAATACTCTGCTAGAAATTACTGCTGATACCTGTGGTCGTCACGATACATTAGGTGGTGCATGTGCAACGGAAAGTAATACAGTGCGTTATTCTCTAGAAAAAAAATGCATGCATGCTTGTCGTGATAGTTGGTTATTAGCAGTGGCTGAAAATCCACAATACGGTTTAAGCAAGCGTGATATTACTCATAACATCAATTTTTTCATGAATGTACCTGTGACTAAAGAGGGTGGATTAACCTTTGAAGATGGGATCAGTGGTGCAGGTAAGTATGTTGAAATGAAAGCAGCCATGGATGTCATTGTCTTGTTATCTAATTGCCCTCAGCTGAATAACCCGTGTAATGCCTACAATCCAACACCTGTTGAAATGATAGTGTGGGATGACGCTAAATAAAATATTAATTCAATACATATAATGAGAAAACAAGGACGACCTTGTTGGTTATTCTCAGTATTAATTCGGGACGACCCGACCTGTACAAGGTCACTATTATGTTTACTAAAGTATTAATTGCCAATCGTGGTGCTATCGCTTGCCGTATTATTAGAACACTGTCTGCCATGGGCATCGAAAGTGTATCAATCTACAGCCAAGCTGATGCTGATAGCCTTCATGTTTCACAAGCTGACCATGCGTTCTCTCTAGGAGAGGGTAATGCTAAGCAAACTTATCTTGATATGGATAAAGTGATCAACATTGCTAAGCAATGTGGTGCACAAGCTATTCATCCTGGATATGGATTTTTAAGTGAAAATGTAGATTTTGTTGCTGCCTGTGAAGCGAATGGGTTAGTGTTCTTAGGCCCAACTGCTGAACAGATGTTGCAGTTTGGTTTAAAACACCGAGCACGTGAGTTAGCAGAGCAAGCACAGGTTCCATTATTGCCAGGTAGTGATTTATTAAACAGTGTAGAAGATGCGTTACAACGCGCTGATGTGATTGGTTACCCAGTGATGTTAAAAAGTACTGCTGGTGGCGGTGGTATCGGTATGCAGCGCTGTAATAGCGCAGAAGAATTGAGCCAAGCTTACGATTCAGTAAAAAGGTTAAGTGAAAATAACTTCAGTAATAGTGCATTATTTTTAGAAAAATTTATTGTGCAAGCTCGTCATATTGAAGTACAAATATTTGGTGATGGTCAAGGTGGCGCTATTGCCCTAGGAGAACGAGATTGTTCTGCACAACGCCGTAACCAAAAAGTGATCGAAGAAAGTCCAGCCCCAAATTTAAGTGATGAATTACGCGCAGAGTTACATCAAACTGCAACAAGACTCGCGGCGATGGTGAATTACCGCAGTGCAGGTACAGTGGAATTTGTATTCGACCAACAAGCACAACAATTTTACTTCTTAGAAGTTAATACGCGTTTACAAGTTGAGCACGGTGTCACAGAGATGGTATATGGCGTTGATATCGTGAATTGGATGGTCAGTTTAGCGGCTAATACTATGCAGCCTTTAGCTTATTTTAGCCCAAAATTAGTGGCTAATGGCCATGCGATTCAGGTGCGTTTATATGCAGAAGATGCTAATAAAGACTTCCAACCAAGCGCGGGGTTAATTAGTCATGTTAAATGGGCAACTGAAGTCGAACAAGGTCAGTTGCGTATCGACCATTGGTTAGAAAGTGGTGTAGAGGTATCGCCTTTCTTTGACCCTATGTTAGCAAAAATCATCTGTCACAGTGATAGCCGTTCACAGGCGTTAATGGGATTAAAGCAAGCCTTATCCGAAAGCCATGTTTACGGTATTGAAAGTAATAAAGATTATCTATTACAACTACTTAATAACGATGTCGTTGAGGCAGGCGAGTTGTTAACACAAACCTTAAACCAGTTTACCTATTTACCCACTTCTATTGATGTCTTAGCTGGGGGAACCCAAACGACCATTCAAGATTACCCTGGACGTAAAGGTTACTGGGATGTCGGTGTACCACCATCAGGACCAATGGACAGCCTGAGCTTTTGCTTAGGTAATACGTTGTTAGGTAATAACAAAAGTGATGCGGGTTTAGAGATCACAGTCAGTGGCCCTACACTTCGCTTCAATAGTGCGACTCGCTTTATTTTAACGGGTGCAAATATTCAAGCTGAGTTAGACCAAGACAGTATAAAAATTGGTGAGATTATTACCGTTAAAGCTGGGCAAACACTGACTCTTGGTAATATTCAAGGTGCAGGTGCACGCAGTTATTTATCAGTACAAGGTGGTATTCAATGTCCTGATTACCTAGGCAGTAAATCAACCTTTACCCTAGGCCAATTTGGTGGTCATGCTGGTCGTGCATTGCGTACTGGTGATGTGTTACACATTGAAGAATTATCACAAAATATAATTAAAAATCATGAACTAAATACTCAATTACCCAACATTAGCGATGATTGGACGATCCGTGTTATTTACGGTCCACATGGTGCGCCTGATTTTTTCCAACCAGAAGATATCGATGCATTTTTTGAGGCAACTTGGAAAGTACACTTTAATTCAAGCCGTACAGGGGTCCGTTTAATGGGGCCTAAACCAAAATGGGCGCGTAATGATGGTGGCGAAGCAGGGTTACATCCTTCGAATATCCACGATAACGCCTATGCAGTGGGTACCATTGATTTTACGGGCGATATGCCAGTGATTTTAGGCCCAGATGGTCCAAGCCTAGGTGGTTTTGTTTGTCCGGTCACCATTATTAAAGCAGATTTATGGAAAGTAGGTCAGCTTAAGGCGGGTGCAACTATTCGCTTCCAAGCTGTTTCTATAGAAGATGCCCAACAGTTTGAACTGGCACAGTTAGCAGCCATCGAGCAAGGTCAGTATCTACCTCAAACGCTACCTAGTGTGTTACCAGAAAGTGCGATTATAAAACAGCTAGATAAAACGGCATTAAATGAGCAAGTGGTATTTCGTGCGAGTGGCGAAGACTATCTGTTAGTGGAATATGGTCAACAGGTATTAGATGTGGCATTACGCTTCCGTGTTCATGCATTAATGCTGCAATTACAAAGTTTGAATTTATCGGGCATGCAAGAGTTAACACCTGGTATTCGCTCCCTACAAATACATTATGATAATTTACAATTACCACTTAATCAGCTACTCGACATCGTTGTGAAGGCTGAACAGAGTTTAGGTGATGATAGCCAACTGTCAGTGCCATCCCGTATCGTTAATATTCCTCTTTCTTGGGATGATTACGCAACGCGTTTAGCCATAAAAAAATATGACGAATTAGTCCGTAAAGATGCGCCATGGTGCCCTGATAATATCGAGTTTATTAGACGTATTAATGGTCTTGATTCAGTAGAGCAAGTGAAAGAGATTGTTTTTAACGCGAGTTACCTTGTAATGGGGTTAGGTGATGTGTATTTAGGGGCACCAGTGGCAACACCGTTAGATCCGCGTCATCGTTTAGTGACGACAAAATACAACCCTGCAAGAACCTGGACGCCAGAAAATGCAGTGGGTATCGGTGGTGCTTATCTATGTGTTTATGGCATGGAAGGCCCTGGCGGTTATCAGTTTGTAGGGCGAACATTACAAATGTGGAATCGTTACCGTCAAACAGAAGAGTTTAAAAAACCGTGGTTATTACGCTTTTTCGACCAAATACGTTTTTACCCTGTGAGTAGCGAAGAGTTAACACAGATCCGTAAAGACTTCCCTCGTGGTGATTATCCATTAAAAATCGAAGAGACAACCTTTAGTCTTGCAGAGTATCAAGCGCAATTAAGTGAAGACCAAGCATCGATTGTGACCTTCAAAGAAAAGCAACAACAAGCGTTTGAAGCAGAGCGCCAACGTTGGCAAGAAACAGGTCAGGCTAATTTTGTCGCTAAAGAGATGACGCAAATTGAAACAGATATCGCTAGTCTAACTGAGCAACAGCGCGGTGTGGATAGTCATGTTGCCGGCAATATTTGGCAAGTACTGGTTAAGCCTGGGGAAACCGTAAAAGCAGGGCAAACCTTATTAATTTTAGAAGCAATGAAAATGGAAATAGAAGTGGTTGCACCTGCCGATGGCAAGGTAGCGAGTATTGTGCAAAAAGAGGGCGCACAGGTACATGCAGGGCAACGCTTAATGATTTTGGAGAAACTATAATGGATAAGTTAATGCAACAACAAAATATGAATATAGAGGTGTTAAAAGCGGCTTACCGTAGTGGTGAGCTAGACGTTAAAACGTTCTTAAAAGCTAAGTTAGCACAAGCCAAAAGTGATAGTAGTCATGTTTGGATCAGCACCATTTCTGAGCAACAGCTCGATCAGATGTTAACGGACCTTGAGTCTAAATCTATCGATGAGCTTCCTTTGTACGGTGTACCCTTTGCCGCTAAAGATAATATTGATTTTGCTATGTTACCCACTACTGCAGGCTGTGAGGCCTACTCATTTCAACCAACTGAGTCGTCCAGTGTTGTAAAGCTATTGATTGACGCTGGGGCGATTCCATTAGGTAAAACGAACCTTGACCAATTTGCAACGGGCTTAGTAGGAGTACGAAGCCCTTGGGGGGCGGTAAATAATAGCTTTGATCCTGAGTATGTTTCTGGTGGTTCAAGTTCTGGTAGCGCAGTGGCAGTTGCAACAGGACAAGTTAGTTTCTCTTTAGGCACTGATACAGCGGGATCTGGTCGTGTACCTGCGGCGTTAAATAACATTGTTGGGATGAAAGCAACAAAAGGATTAATCAGTTGTACTGGCGTAGTGCCTGCGTGTAAAAGCTTAGATTGTGTCACTATTTTTGCTAATAGCACTAGTGAAGTAAACCTCGTATTAGATATCGCAGCAGAGTTAGATACCGATGATTGTTACTCACGTGATAACCTACTCACCAACAGTGCTGCGCATTATGATACAAACAAGTCACTGTCAGGGTTAAAAGTCGGTTTACCGGAAGCATCTCAGCTAAGCTTTTTTGGTGACCATGACGCTCAGGCATTATTTGAAAACAGTGTAGAGCGCTTAAAAGCCGCTGGTGCAGAGATTATTACGATTAACTTCCAACCGTTTTTAGATGCTGCAAGACTCTTGTATGAAGGCCCTTGGGTAGCAGAGCGATATGCCGCTATTGAAGCATTTTTCAAAGCCGATCCAACCCAGTGTTTACCAGTAATACAAACTATTGTGGGTGGTGCAACGGCACATTCAGCTGTAGATACTTTCAAGGCAATGTATCGTTTACAAGCTTTTAAAGTACAGTGTGATGCCATTTTAGCGGAATTAGATTGTGTCTTAACGCCGACAGCAGGCACGGCATACCGCATTAAAGAGGTTGAAGCTGATCCGATTCAACTTAATTCAAATCTCGGTTATTACACCAACTTTATGAACCTATTAGATTATGCCGCAATTGCGTTGCCTGCAGGTTTTTTATCTTCTGGTTTACCCTTTGGTATTACGCTATTTGGCCCTGCTTTTAGTGATCGTTTATTATTAAGTGTTGGTGCACAATGGCAATCATCAACAGATTTCACATTAGGTGCTTCACAACATAAGTTAATTAAGCAAGTAACAACAACTAGTGAAGAAGTAGCACCTGGTTTGGTTGATATTGCTGTTTGTGGTGCGCACTTATCTGGTTTTCCGCTTAATCATCAATTAACCGAACGTGGTGGATATCTGGTAAAAAGCACTAAAACGTCAGCAGATTATCGTTTTTATGCGTTAGCGGGCGGTCCCCCATTTCGTCCCGGTTTAATCAGAGTCGCAGAACAAGGTGCAGCCATTGACATTGAAGTATGGCGTTTACCAGAAAACACTCTGGGTAGCTTTTTAGTGGGTATCCCAGAGCCATTAGGGCTCGGCAAAGTAGAACTTGATGATGGTAGTTGGGTGACCAGTTTTATCTGTGAAGGTTATGCTATTGAATCAGCGAAAGACATTACTGAGTTTGGTGGTTGGAGAGCGTATATGGAAGTAAAGTAAAATATAAGTACTCCTATTATAATCACAACATTTAATAATAGAGTTATAATCATGTTCATTATTTTTCAATTAGTTTATATTATTTTGACGTTTGGTGTTAATATCTCATTAACCTAATAAATTTAGGTATGAAATTTATTATATATATGGAAGTTAAAATGAAAAAAGTAATATTTGTTGTATTTATAACATTTAGTTTTATAGGTGGAGTTTTGGCTCACTCTGGCGGCACTGATTCAGCTGGATGTCATAGAAACAGTAAAACAGGTAATTACCATTGCCATTAGATTCATAATAAATATGAGATGAAGGTAGCTAATTTATAAGCTATTTTCACCTTATTTACTATTTATATAAATAATAACTCCCCACTCTTAAACCAGTTTAAACTTATTAGAATAAGCTTACTATCATAAGTTTATTCTCCAATATACCTAGTTAGTAAAGCCTTAAAACAAGTTAATGATAACTATTATCAAAAATATCTTGCATAAACTCCCCGTTTTTAATAAATCGTTATGTTATAACATTTTATTTTAATTAGAGGTTTATTATGAAAGCGAGTATTCACCCTAAATATCAAAAAGTAGCTTTTCACGACACATCGGTTGATAAGTATTTTATTGTTGGCTCAACGTTACAGCCTACTAAAACGGTTGAGATAGATGGGGAAACTTATCCTTATTATGCGATTGAGGTGTCAAGTGAATCGCATCCTTATTACACAGGTAAACAGACGGTTGTTACTCAGGATGGTCGTGTCGCTATGTTTAATCATCGCTTTGGTAAGTTAAAGTCTTAGGAGGTGATATGAAAGTATTAAGTTCATTAAAAAGTGCTAAAACACGTCACCCTGATTGTCAAATAGTGAGAAGAAAGGGCAAGTCTTACGTTATTTGTAAAACTAACCCGCGCTTTAAAGCAAGACAGGGCTAGTTGGTCAGCATTAAACGAAATCGATGCATTAAGATGCATCGATTTTAATGATTAGGTTCTTTTGGCTAATGCGTTAAAACATCCACTAGCAACTAAAAAGAGTATACTCACCGCAATGACCCCAGGCCATTGATATAATGCAAAGGCTTTTAATCCAACCATAGAGCCTATTGCACCGCCTAAGTAATAACCGAGCATATAGATACCATTAATACGGCTTTGCGCAGTGGGATCAATACTAAATACACGCACTTGGTTTGCGACTTGAGCACTAAAAATACCGAAATCGATCAGGATAATACCGACAACTAAAGCGATAAGATTTCCTGCAAATAAACCTGTAATCACAAAACCTAATGCAATCAATACTAAAGCAAGCATTACTACATTTTTAGATCCTAGTTTATTGACCCATCTTCCTGCTAATTTTGCTCCAATCACACCAGCTAGTGCAATAACACCAAATAAACCAGCTTGTTGTGCATTGTAATTAAAAGGAGCATCGCTGACATAGATGGCCAATGTAGCCCATAATACGTTAAATGAAGCAAACCAACATGCACCTGAGAAAGTATATTTCTGCAGTGATTTGTGTTTTACAAATAAGCTTAAAGTACTGTTAATTAATGCCCAATAACCTAATTGACTGTGTGGTTTATTCGATGGTAAAAAAGTAAATAACAACACGCCAAATATTGCGGATATACCTGCTGACATAATGAACACGGCACGCCAACCAAATTGCTCACCTACATAACCACTCAAGGTTCTTGATAATAATATACCTAAGGTTAATCCCATCATTAATGTACTTAAGGTCGCTCCTTTATTTGCCGGAGACACCATTGACGCAGCAAACGGGATTAATTGTTGGGTGATATTCGCGCTGACACCAATTAAAAAAACCGCAATTAATAATAGAGGAAAATTAGGGGAAGCAATTGCTAGTAAACAAGCAGCTACGAGTAAGCATGATAAAAAACCAATTAAACGACGTCTAGGCAGTGCGTCTCCGAGGGGGGAGATAAATAATAATGCAAAGGCGTAACCAAATTGAGTTAATGCTGGAATGTTGCCTAATTGGCCACTCGTCAGTTTAAATTCCTGTGCAAGTAAAGGCAAAATAGGTTGGTTATAATACAGATTGGCTGCTGTTGCTGCTATCGCAGTAGTCATTAATAGTAGGGTAAACCGACTTAAGGAGTGAGGGGGATTATGTGTGGGCATGTTCGCTCTTTGATTATTAAATATAAACAGAGAATAAAGTGAAATTGTTAATAACAAAAATGTTAATATTTTATAGAATCTATACAATTTTTGTATATGGAGGGGCACTAAGGAGCGAAATATGGATATTAAATCTTTAAAAAGTTTTGTTGTGGTCGCTAAACATAAAAGTTTTTCTGAAGCTGCGCGGGAATTGCATACGGTACAACCTGCAATTAGTCGTCATATTTCTGCTTTGGAGGCGGAGTTAGCGGTAACATTATTTCATCGTACTTCAAGAGAAGTGAGTATTACTGAAGCGGGCAAACAGCTGCTGGTGGACGCCAATGCTATTTTGGCGATGACAGAGCAAGCTAAAACACAGGTCAAACGTGCAGAAAATGGCGAAATAGGGACATTACGAATTGCTCACTTAAGCTCCGCTTGTTTAACTTTTATGGCTAAATTAGTTCGTCAATATAAGCATCAATATCCGCAGGTACATGTGGTGTTATTGGAAATGACTGCAACGGAGCAAATTGATGCATTACAATCAGGGCAGATCGAAATTGCGTTTTCTCGCCCTTTACCGAGTACTATTGCCGCTGACTTTACAGATCATGTGATTTATAGTGATCAACTGGTGGCGATTGTGAATCAAGATCATGCCCTTGCAAATCAAGGGCAACTGGATTTATCGCAATTAAAGCACGACCCCTTTATTATTTTTAATCGTGATGAAGCATTAGGGTTGTTTGACGAAACGATCACGCAATGTAAACAAGCTGGTTTTTCTCCTAATATTGTCAGTCAGCCCCGGCATATGCAAACCTTAGTGACAGAAGTTGCTGCAGGCTTAGGTGTCGCCATTGCCCCTTATTGCATTCGAAAGTTGTATAGCGAAGGGTGTCATTTTATTAAATTGAATAAGGTAAACACTGAGATTAATGTGCAATTACAGCATGCGTGTAATAACAAGAGTGCTATTGTTAAAGCATTTACAGACATTACGCTAGCGTTTAAAGATGAAATAGCATTAAGTATGGCGAATTGATGTGGGGAGGAGTGCTTCTTCACAGGGATGAAGAAGCACTTGATGTGGTGAATTATGTGTTTGACCAAACCATACTGATGGTTTCTCTTCGTGACAGCATGGTGACATGCTGCTCTAAAATGCGTTGTATTGTAGACAGTTTGTCTTGTGAATCAGCACTGCAATATAGGGCTAATGCATTAGCCTCTTTTAAATAGGTTAATTTACACTCTCCCATTGCGAAATTAACTTTTCCTGCTTGCTGATCCCACTCTGCGGGAACCTTACGTGAGAAATGTTTGCAAAGCGTCTGTAAATAACGTCCTGCATGTTCTGACTTTATTAATGTTTTACTATTGTGCATGTCACTTTGTCCATAATAATACCAATCTCAGTCATTAAGGGCCGGCGTACTTGCTATAACAAGTTACTTTTAACGATCTAAAAGTGAGGGGGCTTATTGAGTATAATTGGTATAAAAAAGAGAGCCTAAGGCTCTCTTTTAGTTGATATTTAAAGAATATTAAAATTGATAAGCCGCTGATAATTTAAAATTACGGCCTGGTTCATAATCATCTAGTGTGTAACCTCGTGCAGAGCCAGTTCTTGATGCGTGAGAGGTGTATAACTCGTCTGTCACGTTATCTATACCAAAGGTTAATTGTAGCCCTTCAATGCTTGATGGAGTCCATTGAGCATAAAGATCATGTGTGTTGTAAGCTTCTTTAACCGCACTATCATCTTCAACGTTATCCTCTTCTAAGACAAAGTTTGATGTCCAACCCACTAATAAATCAATCGATGATAATTCATAATCTAAGGATAATGAGATACTGTCTCCAATATCCATACTACGGCCATTGGCATCTAATAAAGGGCCACCAGTCGTTGTATTGTCTGAATCTGAGCGAGAGTAAGATACCTTAGTGAAGAACGCGTCATAACCATAGCTTGTACTTAACTCAAAACCTTTGATTTCAGCGTCACCAATATTCTCGATTAAGTACGAACCATCATCTTGATAAGTTTCTGTAATGTAATCATCAATATTCGTTTGGAAGACAGTCGCACTCGCACTTACTGAATGTTCACCAAAGAACTCCGAGTAGCGTATGCCCACTTCACTGTTTAAACCAGTTTCTGCTTTAATATCATCATCTAAATAAGCAACGTCTTGGTACTGAATAAAGGTTTCAAGTAACTCTGGGCCCTTAAACAAGCTACGCGCACTCGCAAATAAACTAACAGAGTCAGTCACATCCCAATCAACACCTAAGCCCCAAGTAACATCATCAAATGTTTTGTCACTGGTTTCAGCATCACGACGGAAATTATCGTAACGAAGGCCGGCTGTCACAGAGAAGTCATCGGTGAAGTAAAAGCGATCTTCAATGAAAATATCGCTAGAAATGGCATTTTCATCCATGTAATCAGTATCACCATAAGTACTGCTACTGTTTTGGTGAACAAAATCGATACCATAGCTGAATTGGTTATCGAAATTAGCGATCACTAGGTTAGATTCAAACAGGGCGTTAGCACCGATATTTTGGTTTTCAGCGGTATTCACTGAAACACGGTTGGTTGGCCATACGCCTTCCATAACTGTCTCATCACGCGTAATTTCAGTGGTACTAATGTAAACACTGGTTTTGCCGCTGTGTTTGTTGCCTTTTAGCTGGTAAGAAGCGGTGAATGTGTCGCGGTCGTAATCCGTAGGAATGAGTAAATCGCCACTTAACCCTACATTGGCATCACCAGACATATCTGGACGAGGATTGTAGTCACCGCTATCTCGATACATATCATAACTTAGTTCAAATCGATGTTTAGCAGAAGGTTCATAACCTACTTTAAATAAAATATTTGATACTTTACCCGCGGAACCATAAGTTTCAGTGCCATCGCCGTCTTCGAAGTTATCGCGGTCTACGATATTACCGTAGATCATCGCGTCCACTTTATCGCTTAACATACCGTAAACGGTTAACGATCCTTGTTGATTATCATTGGTTGCATAACCACCATAAATACGCGCACCAACACGTTCTCCATTTCGCAGTAAATCTTTACCATCTTTAGTTTCGAATAGCACTGTGCCGCCTAAACCTGATTGCGTCACAGAGTTATTACCTACCTCGATATCCACTGATTTAAGGATATCTGGGTTTAACGTCAGGTTACCAATATGATGGAACATATTTGCATGCTGTGATGCACCATCTAATCGAATATCTAAGTCACTTTCGCCTAAACTACGTACATTAATACGTTGTGTTAATGAGTGTGTTCCACCCACATCAACACCTGGAATATCACGAAGTAGATCCGACATATGGTCTGCTTGCTTTAATGAAATATCTTGGTCACCTAGGTTCTCTGAACTACTTGATACGCTAGTTCCCCATACCACTATTTCATCCATCACTTGTGAATCATCTGCAATAACTTGGGTACTAAGCCCCAATAACACAGCAACACACACTTTATTTCTAACTGCCTTGAATTCCATTTACTTCCCTTAAATTATAATTAGTAATGATATTTATTCGCGTTTATAATAAGAGAGTTGATGGAGACAGAACAGCTTAATCTATTATGCAAAATAACCATTATGTTATGAGGAAGGTGCACATGGAAGAGATGAATAAATATACCCTAAAAGGGTGTGGGACACGTTGTTTAGAGCAACATGACCTGCAAACTGTTATTTCTGAAAACTATTCTCGTCATATATCATCATCACAAAAAGCACCACCTATCGCTTTATCGGAAGGGAAATTTATCTCCCATCAAGTACAAAATAGTTTTACCATTCAGGGGGGAAGGACACATGAATTAATCGATTTTCAAGTGTTATCAACAGCCCAAAAGTCGGTAATGATGGTCATTTTGTTGGAGGGTAAATTAGATTTTGGTTATGACTCGCTTAATTTCACATTAGATGCCGATGCTGCCTATAATGCGGTGTTGGTTAATTTGAATAAACCAGCCAGTTTCCATCGTCAATTGTATACGGATAATTATGTCACAAAACTTAATATCGCTTTACCCATTGATTGGTTGGAAAGCCGCTGTGATAACAATGACCCTTTCCGTGTCTTTCTTTCAGAGCACCTTGCCCATTTTAAACTCAGGTTAGACGCGTCAGTATTAGCATTAAGTCAGGAACTGATTAACTTAAGCTCTCCAGTTAATTTTATGCAAAGAATGCAAGTTGAATCGTTAACGTTGCAGCTGTTTATGGCTATCTTTAAGCAGTTCAAGAGTACTGATATTGTTGGATTACATGCGTCAGAAACGCCAAAGGTTGCTCAGTTAGAGAACCGTTTTGATCATCGCCTAGACCCTTTAATGGTCTATATTGAAGCACATCTCAATGATCCTATTTCAATACAAACCTTGTCACAAGTATCCGCGATGAGTGCTTCTAGTTTACAGCGAAAATTTAAAAGCACATTAGGGTGTAGTGTTAATACTTATATTCGTCGTCGCCGTTTGGATATAGCAAAACAGCAGCTAGCGAGAGGTGCGGTATCAATAACAGAAGCGGCTTATAATGCGGGTTATCGTCACCCTTCAAACTTTACTAATGCCTTTAAAAAACAATTTGGTTTTTCACCGACTCAGTCATTGAAAAATAGCTAAACATTAATCGCTAGAGATCAATAATACACACAGACATGTTGATTATCTAAAGTAACCACTTTAAAAGGCGTATCATAAACACTTTCTAAAACGGAGGCTTGAATAACTTGGTCGACATTTCCTGCAATAGCAATTTCACCATTTTTCATGGCGATAATATTATCTGAATAGCAGGAAGCAAAGTTAATATCATGGATGACAATCACCACTGCTTTGTTCATTTCATGCGCTAAACGACGAATGTTTTTCATAATTTGCAGTGAATGTTTGATATCTAGATTATTGAGTGGTTCGTCCAGTAATACGTAATCTGTATCCTGCGCCATTACCATCGCAATAAAAGCTAATTGTTTTTGCCCGCCACTTAAATTATCAAGATACTTATCTTGAATCGCGACTAAGTCTAAATATTCAATGGCATGTTGTATCACCTGATGATCGGTGTCTGTTAATTTACCTTGTGAATGGGGGAAGCGTCCAAATGCGATGAGCTCCTTAACAGTAAAGCGCATGTTTAAATTATTCGATTGTTTTAATACAGCTAACCTTTTAGCTAAAGTGTTAGTTGCCCATTTTTCTAGTTCAGTACCATCCACATAGACATTACCCGAATCTTTATTAAGTAAACGGCTCATGATTGATAGTAAAGTACTTTTTCCTGCCCCATTCGGACCAATAATGGAGGTGACTTTGCCTTTTTCAAAGGCAACATTGATATTGCTCGCAACCAATTTACCTGCATATTGTTTGTTAATATTTTCTACTTTTATCATCTGTCTACTTACCTATTACTATGTTTAGACAATTTGGTTCTTAAGCAGCATTCTTAAGAAATACAGCCCGCCAATAAAATTAATCACCACACTTAACGTGGTTTGCAACGCAAAGACATGCTCAACAATGACTTGACCACTGAGTAATGCCAACATGGAGATTAAACTACAGCCTATAAAGAGTGTTTTATGTTGGTAGGTATTGAACCATTCTCGAGTCAAATTAGTCACTAAAAGTCCTAAAAATAAGACCGGGCCAACTAATGCAGTGGAAACAGCAATTAATAAAGCACTGAGTAATAAAATACGTTTAGTGACGATTGGCACATCTACACCTAAGCTGGTGGCATTGTCATTTTCTAGCCATAACACATTGAGCACATTAGCATGTTTAAAGAGTGCGATTGCAGCTAACAGAATGATTGGTATGCAAAGGTAAATTAATGGCTTCGAGACCTTGCCAAAACTAGCAAACATATTGGCTTGTACTGCAGCATATTCATTAGGATCTAACATCATCACTAACATATTAGCCATATTAAAAAGCAACTGGCTAAGTACCACTCCGACCAACAACAACACAATGATATTGCGTCTTCCAGAACCAAAGTAAAAGTGGAAGAGTAGGGTAGAGAAGCCGACCATAATAAACGCTGAAATAGAGAAGTTAATATAAGGGTTAAGCGCGACAACACTTAAGCTACCAGCGACAAACACAATGCTAACTTGTATTAATAAATATAAAGCATCAAAGCCCATGATACTGGGGGTTAAAATCCGATTATGGGTGATGGTTTGAAATGCAAAAGAAGATAAGGCAATAGCGACACTGGCTAAGATCATCGCAAGTACTTTTGGGGTACGTTTAGACAAAAAGTACTGATAATTATCCATTGTTAGCCCATGGCCCAGTAAAAATACTGCAAACCCTATAATCAATATTAATAGCAGAAATAATTTAGATTTATCTGTCATTGGCTTCTCTCTTTAACAATAAAATAATAAAGACTAAGCCACCAATAATGCTGATAAACATAGATACAGGTAATTCGTAAGGGAAAATAATAATTCGGCTGATTAAATCACAAACCAGCACTACACATGCGCCTAATAAAGCGGTGTTGGGTAAATTTTTCTTTAAATTATCACCTTGATAATAACTAATAATATTAGGCACGATTAAGCCTAAGAAAGGTAACTCACCGACAATCATTACCACAGTGGCGGCCATTATTGAGACCAAAATGACGCCTATTGTGACAATTTGTCCATATTTTAAGCCTAAGTTGGTGGCAAAGCTTTTACCAATCCCTACGGCAGAAATTTGGTTGGCGTACAAATAGGTGATAATAGCGCAAGGTACCGCGATATAAAGCAACTCGAAGTCACCTTGTAAAATATTAGAAAAGTTAGCTAGGCTCCAGTTCGACAGGTTTTGTAAGGCATCAAACTTATAAGCAATGAAGGTCACCACTGACTCGATAATATTACCGAATATTATTCCGATTAACGGGACAAAAATGGCATTTTTAAATTGAATTGATTGTATTAATTTAACAAAAGCTAAGGTACCAATAATAGCGGTTAAGAAGATCAGCCATAATGCTTCACCATCACCAAATATTAATAGACTTAACATATAGCCGAGCATGGCACACTCTATGGTGCCTGAGGTAGAAGGCGCTGCAAATTTATTTTGACTAATTTGCTGCATTACTAAGCCTGCGATACTTAAGCCTGCTCCTGCCAGTAAAATAGCTAATAACCGAGGAAGGCGACTAGTAATAAGCAAATCCCAGGCGGCAGGATCGAGAGTGATCAAAGAGATAATAGACAGCTGGCTCACACCCACAAACAGCGAGCCTAGACTGAGTAAGCATAGCGAAAGAAATAACCACTTCACAGTATTGTTCCGATAATAAATTGCCCATCCATTTGATGGGCTAAAAGAAGAGGATTAGTGAGACATATCAGTAATCATTTGCTGCGTCGCTGTTACACCGCCTATGGTGAGGTACCAGGCATTAATATCTAAAAATATCATGCGTTTGTTTTGATAGGCAGGCGTTGCTTTAATTAAGTCATTTTCGAATTGTTGACGAATTTCACTTTTACCCTTATTGACTAGTACATCTCTATCAAGCACAAATAAATTAGTCGGTTGTGCATCACGAATGAATTCATAGGACACTAAATCCCCATGACGACTATTTTTAATATTTTTAATGGTATCTTGGTATCCAAATTCATTATAGATAGCTGAAAATCGAGATTTTTCACCAAAGGCTGAGATATTACCACCAGAACTCATGATCGTTAATGCGTCAACTTTATGTTGTTCATTATGTGATTTAATGGCATTAATTTGCGCATCAAGTCGTGTAATGGTTTGTTCTACTTTTGTGGAAATATCAAAGAGCTTACCAATATTTCTCCATTGCGTTTGAGTGCTTTCCCAGTAGGTTTTTTTTCCATCTAATACATAAAGTAATGTAGGGGCAATTTCAGATAGCTCTTGGTAAGACTGGGCACTGCGTGGCCCAACAATAATTAAATCGGGTTTAAGGTTATAAATCGCTTCGAAGTCCGGTTCAAATAATGCACCTGAGGACGCGATGTCATCCTGATCATATTGTGCTAAGTAAGGGGGAAACGTCGTTCCTTTTGTCACTGCAATTGGTTTGATACCAAAATAATCTAGCGTATCTAAAGGCCCGATACCAATGACGACAACACGTTGAGGTATATGATCCACTGTTGTTGTTCCTAAACTGTGTTTCACCGAAACGGTTCCCGCGATTGCACTTAAACTCGCTACACACAAAAGTAGTAATAATGTTTTTTTGATATTCATAACACCTTCAAATTGATAGTAATGATAATTATTATTAGTATAATTTTTTTTAGAGTGTGGGTGCAAGTGGAGTTGTTGTTATATTACAAATATTAAAGCGGATAATGCGTAGTTGAGAACATTACAGATCATTATAAAAGTATTATCAAATAGATAGTGGTTAAGAGAGGGGGACTGAACCTAAAGCTTCGGCATTGTTTATAGAGAGCTGAGCTACTAGCTGATGGATCTTAAATTGGATTTTAAATTTATTAAATCAAAATATATAGATAATTAATTATTTGGGAGTTCTTAAAGAAAGGGGGATAAATAAGAAGTGGTTGCGAGAGCTGGGTGTTAATCTACGAACTTCGCCATTGTTCATAGAGAGTTGAGTCCGATGGGCTACCAAGCTGCTATATCTATGAAATTTACGAATTTATAACGAAATATAATTTTTCATAAGTTATAGGTTTTTGGTTTTTGATGATTGTAAAAGGTATTCAAATAGGAAAGAGTGTTAATCTAGAAGTGGTTGCGAGAGCAGGATTTTAATCTACGACTTTCGCCATTGTTTTTAGAGAGTTGAGTCCGACGGGCTACCAAGCTGCTATATCTATGAAATTTACGAGTTTATAACGAAATATAATTTTTCATAAGTTATAGGTTTTTGATTATTGTAAAGGGTATTCAAATAGAAAAGGGTGTTAATCTAGAAGTGGTTGCGAGAGCAGGATTTGAACCTACGACCTTCGGGTTATGAGCCCGACGAGCTACCAAGCTGCTCCATCTCGCGTCCGATATTGATGTTTCATTTTACAACTGAAAAGTTGGTTGCGAGAGCAGGATTTGAACCTACGACCTTCGGGTTATGAGCCCGACGAGCTACCAAGCTGCTCCATCTCGCGTCCGTCATTGTTTTACTTCGTTAAATATTGGTTGCGATAGCAGGGTTTAAATCTGCGACCTTCGCCATTGTTTATAAAGAGTTGAGCCCGATGGGCTTTTCTTTCTTTAAACAAAAGTTGGTTGCGAGAGCAGGATTTGAACCTACGACCTTCGGGTTATGAGCCCGACGAGCTACCAAGCTGCTCCATCTCGCGTCCGATATTTATACTTAAACGCAATTAACTTTTATAAAAAGTTGGTTGCGAGAGCAGGATTTGAACCTACGACCTTCGGGTTATGAGCCCGACGAGCTACCAAGCTGCTCCATCTCGCGTCCGTTTAAGTGCGGCGAATGATATAGAGATCACATTATATTGCAAGCGTTATTTAAATAAATTAAGCAATTCAGGTGCCAATTGCTTAAAGAGTGCTCACCTTGTTGTTTTTTGATCGTTTAATCATCACATGTAAACGCAGTTACATAACTCGGTTATTAACCATTAATCTGTGAAGTAAGAAGTGCGCTAACTAATTTAATGTTTAATTGAAGAACAAAAGTGCCATTTATTCGTTCTGAGTTTTATTTGTATGATTTTCAAACATCAAAGTATGGCTATCACACTATCTTATGAAGTTCGGAGTATTTATCTATTATTAGCGTATTATACTGTTATTTATAGTGATGGTTAATGATGGGGTATATCCCTGCGTTATCTACTTATTTATTCATTTTTTATATAGAGGTCAATATGGATAGTAATGGTTCTAAACCTGGTGATTCAGTATTACGTGAGTTAACGGGCTTTATGCCTAAAGCATTCGTGATTATTATTGCGGTTGCTTATATGTCAGTTTTAACATTACCTCCTGTTATACAAGCACTAGGGTTACCAGCTTTACCTGTGGTGTTGGGAATTATGCTTATTCAATATTGTCTGCTTTTTTATGTAGGTAAAATTCATGGTGATGGCGTTTTAAAAACCATGAGAAGTAATGGCTTTATTGGTTGGTTAATGTGGTTGGCACTAATATGTATGCTGATGTTACCAGTGGTTCACTTATTAACACTTGTTGGTGTTATCAATAGTGGCGCATAATGCTGTTTTTATAAAAAGTTGAGCTAGGTAACATCTTAAATTTATTTGTTACCTGGTTTGTTTTCAAGTAATCTCCGCCCTTTAATTAATAGACACATTGTATTAATTCACTTCATTATTTCGTCTACCTCAAATATTACACTCGCCTACTCATTTAGATTGACGACTTGATCGTTTCTATATGCTGTTGCGTATTGAGTTAGCGTACTTATTTTGGAAACGTTAATTATGAAAAAATTACTGACGCTCATATTAGTGACATTGTTTTTTATTTCTGCTTGCTCAGAGAAAACATCACCAGCAGATAAACTGATGTCTAATCCTGAAGAAGTGAAAATCACTTCGTTATCGGACTTAGATGAAGTGTTTACACAGTTTCATTATACGCAAGCAGATTGGGAAAACGGCAATAAAGAAGTACCCAGGTTAACCTTTGAGAAAGTAAACCCTAAGTGGCAAGAAATCTCTGACAATATGCCTGTTAAAAACAAGAAAATGATATTTTTACGCCTAATGTTACCTTTAGTGCTGGTCTCAAATGAGCGTATTTTACAAGAGCGTGAAGTCGTTAAGTCTGCCAAATTGAATTCAGCAGAATTGATTGCGATTGCTGTGAAATATAAAGCGGTAGATGAAGGCGCGAGTAGTTTAACGGAACAACAGAAACAAGATCTGTTATCACGCGTTAATACTATTCCTCCATCGTTAGCGTTAGCACAAGCTGCAGAGGAAAGTGCTTGGGGTACCTCGCGTTTTGCACTTGAAGGTAATGCCTTTTTTGGGCAGTGGGATTTTAGTGGTAATGGCATTAAGCCAAAACAGCAGCGTAAAGAGTTAGGTAATTATGGTATTGCACGTTTTGATAGCCCATTAGCTTCAGTAGAAGGGTACATGTTAAATATTAACTCTACCTCTGCTTATCAATCATTACGTGATTTAAGAGCAAAAGAGGTTGCTGCGGGTAATACCTATTCAGGGACTTTATTGGCAGGCACATTAATTAAATATTCTGAACGGGGTCAAGCTTATATTGATGGCTTACGTTCCTTAATCAGTTATAACAAATTGGGGTTAACTGATGATACCTATTTGTCGAATAATAAATTAGTACACCTAGTTTATTAATCGCTTGATCGCCACTCATACCATATTAATAAGTGTAATGTATTGATTTGGTAGGGGTAGAGTAATGATAAAACCCCAACTTAACTCAATTATTTAACAATTATTATCACTAGCATTTGCATTTGATCACGATTTTTAGGGCTTTCTTAATTTAGCCGTGTTATTTCAATTAAGCTTAGCGGCAAGTTTAGGCGTGATGATCAGTTTATAACAGCAAGGAAGAAAATATGAGCAGCAGGACTAACTGCAACCAACTTTTTAAAAAAACATTATTAATGGGATGTTTATCTGCCACTGCAATACAAGTAAATGCCGCTGGTTTTCAGTTAAATACACAATCAGCAACTGGATTAGGACGTGCTTTTTCTGGTGATGCCGTGATTGCTGATAATGCATCTGCGATGGCGCGAAATGCGGCTGCGATGGCATTGTTCGATAGAACCGCTTTATCACTGGGTGTTAACGTTTTAGAAACAGATATTAGTGTGGAAGATGGCACTTACTCTAGTGACCTTACAGGTTATAGTGGCAGTTCAAATTATAGCGATGCAGGTGGATTATCATTTATCCCTAATATTCATGCTATTTTTCCTTTAAATGAAAAATTTGCTGTAGGTGTTAATTTATATACCAACTTCGGCACGAGAACCGATTTTGATGACTCATTTACTGCAAGTGAATATGGCGGTTATACCGACGTCGAAAGTATTAATTTAGGCTTTGCCATCTCCTACCGTATTAATAATCAGTGGAGTGTCGGATCCGGTTTGGATGTGATTTACGGGATAGGCAAGTTAGAAAGAGATTTGAATGTTTATTCACCAGCTGATGGTAGTACGTTAGCAACAAGTGAAGTGTTAGATGCTGATGTAAACGGCTTTGGTTTAGGGTTTAATGTGGGTGTTGTCTATGAGCTTAACGAGAATAATCGTTTTGGTTTATCTTATCGCTACAGCCCAGACTTAAAAGTAAAAGGTGAAGTGACTTATAATGGTTCAACCACTGAAGATGATACTTTAACCTTAGGTCTACCTGATATGGCTGAGTTTTCTGGTTATCACCGTATCAAAGATACAAAATACGCAGTCCATTATAGTGTTCAATGGATTGGCTGGTCTTCATTCGATACCTTAGAGTCAGATGCTTACGGTACTATCAGTAATTATCAATGGAAAGATGCGATGCACTTTGCCATTGGTGGCACTTATTACTTAAATGAAACTTGGACTTTACGTACTGGTTATTTATATGACCAAAGCGCGCAAGATGAAGTGACTTCTATTTCTGTGCCTGATTCCGATAGACAATGGTTTTCAGCAGGGGTGACTTATCATTTATCTGAAGATACAAATGTTGATCTTGGTGGAACTTACTTATTAGGTAAAACCGTTGATGTGGTTGAAGAAATCGATGGTGTATCGTCAGTGACAGGCACAACGCAAGCGAATGCTATCTTAATTGCTTTACAATATAGTCATCAGTTTTAGGTTTTGCCAATAAAAAGCACTTGCTTAAACGTCATGTAACTGTTGACGTTCAGTTAAGTGCTTTTTAATCTATGTATTTCGCTAGCTTTTATTCGATTTTAGCGCTCTTTCTGCACGTAATTTACGCATCTCTTTCGGATCAGCAATCAGCGGGCGGTATATTTCAATACGATCACCTTGCTTGACAGTGCTGTCTAGCTTATCTGGTTTACTAAAAATACCTACTACTGCTTCACTAGGCAAAATTTCCGGGAAGTGTTTAACAATGCCTGATAACTTAATAGCCTGTTCAATAGTGGTACCAGTAGGCACTTTTAAAGATAATAATACTTGCTTATGTGGCAATCCATAAACGACTTCGATATCGATTAACTCATTCATTGAAATACTCTACCTTAATACTTAACGGTTTCCGTAAACGGTTTTTGCTCTGTTAGAAAATGATTTAACCATAGAGCCAACTAATTCATGAAATACACGCCCAAAGGCAAGCTCTATAATAGAACTACTGAATTCAAATTGTAAATCTAAACTAACTTTACAAGCTTGATCGTCTAAAGCAGTGAAAGTCCAACCACCTGTTAGATGCTTAAAGGGGCCTTCTACCAAGTTCATGCTGATAGATTTACCAGGAATAAGTTGATTTTCCGTGATAAAGGTTTGCCCAATCCCCGCCTTAGAGACTTTAATTGATGCCTTCATTAAGTTTGTTTCATCTACTAACACTTCGGTGGCACTACAACCAGGTAAAAACTCAGGATAAGCATTCACATCATTCACTAATTGATACATTTCTTGTGCGCTATACATCAACAGTGCGCTTCGTGATACTTGAGCCATGTTTTACCTCGTTTAAAAATTAGCATCTTACACGATGCACAGCTTGAACTGAAAAAAAATAGCATAAAATGCTTGTAAATGAGTGACTTTTCAACAAATCAAATAGCCATTTAAAAAAACAAACTTTATAATGCAGTCTATGGCTAAAAAAAATTCAAAATCAAAAAATAACGATAATACGATTGCACGCAATAAACGTGCTTCCCATGAGTATCACTTAGAGGAACGTTTTGAAGCGGGACTTGAGCTACAAGGTTGGGAAGTTAAAACGTTACGTGCAGGTAAAGCAAATATTGCTGATAGCTACATCTTCTTAAAAAATGGAGAAGCTTGGTTACTTAACGCAACATTTCCACCACTGATTGCAGCATCATCTCATGTTGTTTGCGATCCTTTACGTTACCGTAAATTGCTACTTAAGCGTCGAGAGCTTGATAACTTAGTGGGTAAAGTAGAGCGTCAGGGTTATTCAATTATCCCTATTTCGCTGTACTGGAAAAAAGCCTGGGTTAAAATCTCCTTTGCATTAGCAAAAGGTAAACAGGATCACGATAAGCGTAATGATGTTAAAGATCGTGAGTGGAAAGTACAAAAAGAGCGCATGATGAAGCATGACGCTCGATAAATGAGCAACTGGCACGCTATTTGTTAGATAATACTATCTTGATGCAAATAGCTTTGTTAGACTCAACATGTTGGTAATTTATTACTAACCATCTGGGGATGATTTAGGACTCGACGAGATTCATGAAACCCAAGGTGCATGCCGAGGTGACGGCTGGCCTCGTAAAAAGCCGTCAAAGTTATAGTTGCAAACGACGATAACTACGCTCTAGCAGCTTAGGCTAGCTAGCCTTCCACCCACGTTTCTCCTATGGGCAGGGATTCGGAAGGTCATTTACATTTGGATAGCGAGGGAACCTTGTTCGAGGGTGAACCGCGAAATAGTATCGAACTCGCTCTTTGCAATCCTGTCTGTCGGAGTGTCGAGAGTTAACCTAAAGATAGACTAAGCATGTAGTACCGAGGACGTAGGCTTTTCGGACGGGGGTTCGACTCCCCCCATCTCCACCACCTACTGAAAAAGGCTGATTTCCTAACGGATTTCAGCCTTTTTTGTATCTAATCCTTTTTAATAAGGTGCTGCCTAATAATCAAATCTATGAGAAGTAGAGAGCGTTGCTATGCAAGACTTTATATATAACCCGCCCACAGAGCCGTGGTTAGATACAATTTATAAAGACAAAGATATGATTGTGTTTAACAAACCAGCGGGAATTTTATCAGTACCGGGGCGTGATATTGAACGTCATGACAGTATGTATAGCCGTTTATTAGAGAAACACCCGAATAGTCATACTGTGCATAGATTAGATCTTGCGACTTCAGGCGTGATTATTTTTGCATTGAGAAAAGATGCAGAGCGTGCCTTAAAAATGCAGTTTCAAGAGCGAGAGACCAAGAAGATTTATTATGCGCGTGTGTTTGGACATATTAAAGATAAGCAGGGCTGCATTGATGTGCCGCTTGGTAAAGATATTGATAATCCGCCGCGCCATCGCGTTGATCATCAAGCAGGAAAACAGTGTAAAACTTTTTATGAGGTGATTAGCTACGCTGAGCAAAGTACCTTAGTTAAACTGATGCCGGTTACAGGGCGTACACATCAACTGCGTTTACATATGATGGCAATAGGTCATCCTATATTAGGTGATGATTTTTATGCCGATCCCGATGCGTTAAATTTATCTCCACGTTTGTTATTACATGCCAGTGAAATAACGATTCAACATCCTTACAGTAAAAAAATGGTTAAATTTAGTACTGAAGTGCCTTTTATTGATCCGGTTAATGGTCAGTAATTGGTATAATACCAATCATAGT
>NZ_QOCB01000140.1 GCF_003318165.1 Psychromonas sp. B3M02 | reverse complement strand
GTTGAATAATACCAATCATAGTAAGTAACTGATCTATTTTACTTGTTAAAACAACTTATTTTTTCGTTGTAAGTTTCGTATAGGGAACAACCATTTACATCAACTTACGCCTCAAACTAAGCCATTTTTCCGGCGCAAAATTTAGATCAGTTATTTAATACAATTGGTATTAGTTATTGAATAAACTAGCGAGTTCACAACAGGTTATATATCCAGACTAATATTATGTTTACAAGAGACTATAAGATGATGTGTTAACAAAAGTAGAATGGTAGGGAACTAAAAACAAAAAAGGCCAAATACATGGGTATTTGGCCTGTTGTTATAATTAGCCACTTAGTGAATGGCCATAACAAAAACTGTTATTGCAAATTAAGCTACGTTAGCTACTTTTGCTACTGGTGCTGGTGTTCTAATTAAGTGGTCAAATGCACTTAGACTTGCTTTAGAACCTTCACCCATTGCAATGATGATTTGCTTGTAAGGAACGGTTGTTACATCACCTGCAGCAAATACACCTGGTAGTGATGTTTCACCTTTTGCATTTACTTCGATTTCGCCACGTGGTGATAAAGTAACACCGCTGTCTTTTAAGAAATCACTGTTTGGCATTAGGCCGATTTGTACAAAGATACCTGAAAGTTCAATTTCACTTTCTTCATTACTTACACGGTCAAGGTATTTAAGTGAAGTAACACGTGTACCATCACCAATTACTTCAGTAGTTTGTGCGCTTTTAATGATATCGATATTAGCGATACTGTTTGCTTTATCTACTAGTACTTGGTCAGCACGTAGTGTGTCAGCGAACTCTAAAACAGTTACGTGAGCTACGATACCAGCTAAGTCTATTGCCGCTTCAATGCCTGAGTTACCACCACCAATTACCGCAACTTTTTTACCTTTGAATAATGGCCCGTCACAGTGAGGACAGTAAGCAACACCTTTGTTGCTGTACTCTTGCTCACCAGGTACGTTCATTTTTCTCCAACGAGCACCTGTTGATAAGATAACGCTACGGCTTTTTAATGTTGCACCGCTCTCTAAAGAAACGTGGATGTAACCATCTTCAGTTTTTTCTGCAGCAACGACTGAATCAGCACGCTGTTCGTTCATGATATCTACATCATATTCTTTTACGTGTTCTTCAAGAGCAGCAGCTAATTTAGGACCTTGCGTCTCTTTAACAGAGATAAAGTTTTCAATGGCCATTGTATCCATTACTTGTCCGCCGAAACGTTCAGCAACAACACCAGTACGGATACCTTTACGCGCTGCATAGATTGCTGCAGATGCACCCGCTGGGCCACCACCAACAACTAATACTTCATAGGGTTCTTTTTCGTTTAGTGCTGCAGCTTGTTTTTTCACAGCGCCAGTATCAACTTTACTTAAAATTTCAGTTAATGTGATACGACCTTGTGTGAAGACTTCACCGTTTAAATAAACGCTTGGTACCGCCATGATGTTACGATCTGCAACTTCATCTTGGAACGCACCACCATCAATCATAGTTGCTTTGATGCTTGGGTTAATCGCAGCCATCATATTTAATGCTTGTACAACATCTGGACAGTTCTGACAGCTTAAAGAGATGAACACTTCAAAGTTAAAATCACCTTCAAGGTTACGTACTTGTTCAATCACTTCAGCATCAATTTTCATTGGGTGACCACCAGTATGCAATAATGCTAATACTAATGATGTAAATTCGTGACCCATTGGTAAGCCAGCAAAACCGATAGCGGTATTTTTAGTTGGGTTAACCACTTGCATGATTGGTTTACGAGTACTTGCTGATTGATCTTCTACTACAGATACTTTATCATGCAGTGATGCAATATCAGTAGCTAGTGTTTTAAGCTTTTTAGCTGTTTCACTATCATCAAGACTAAGAACAAGTTTCACTTCTGTTTTTAAGTTATCTAAGTACGCTTTTAATTGCGCCTTCATATTTTGGTCTAACATAATTCCACCCTTTTAATTTTGATAGCTGTGTTTGTGCACGTTTAATAAAAAACGTGAATAAGCAAATTGGTTTAATTTAAAAATCGACTCTCTCGTCAATAATGCTTTATAAAAATCTATTTTTAAATGACCTCAGCCTTGCTGACTAAGGTCTATTTAGTGCTAAGCAATAATAAAATTGCTTAGCTTTTTAGACTTAGATTTTACCTACTAGGTCTAGAGAAGGAGCTAGTGTTTCTTCACCTTCTTTCCATTTAGCTGGACATACTTCACCTGGGTGAGCAGCTACGTATTGTGCAGCTTTAACTTTACGTAGTAGGTCTTCAGCATCACGGCCAATACCTTCAGCAGTGATTTCCATTGCTTGGATTGTACCTTCTGGATCGATTAGGAATGTAGCACGGTCTGCAAGGCCTTGACCTTCACGCATAACGTTGAAGTTATTTGTGATGTTACCTGATTGGTCACCAACCATGAAGTAGTTGATTTTACCGATAGTGTCTGAACTGTCGTGCCATGCTTTGTGAGTGAAGTGAGTATCAGTAGATACAGAGAAAACTTCAACACCACGTTTTTGTAGCTCTTCGTAGTGATCAGCAACGTCACCTAATTCAGTAGGACATACAAAAGTGAAGTCAGCAGGGTAGAAGAAAAAGATAGACCATTTACCTAGTACGTCTTGCTCTGAGATTTCTACGAACTCACCAGATTTAAAAGCACTTGCGTTGAATGGTTTCAATTTAGTATTGATCATTTTGATATTCCTATTAAGTTTGGGTTATTTACTATTTGAACTCGTTCCCCGAGTCCATGAGGTGCATTATGTGACAAAAGTCGCAATAGGTAAAATTGTTAGTTTCAATGAGTTTAATAGCCAATGACTATTTTTTGTTTCTTGCAGCCATATGACAGGTTTGTGACAATTGGCGTTAAATTATAAAATAAAAGTACCGTAAGTAAAAGTGGGTTTATAAGAAAGCGTGAACTTTCGACTATTTAACGAGTCTATTCTCTGTGACTAAAATTTAAACAAAAAATTGTTATAAATATGTTACACTAGATGCAATTACATATTTAAGACCTTTTTTTTTATGTAATTAATCTTTGAATCAACCTAGTAAGGCAGGACATAAAATAATGGCTCTCATGAGAAATTATCGTATATCAACAAACCTTCCCCCTCCAAGTTCCATCCGTTCCTAAAACACAATCTAACAATATTATTATCCGAATAGAGCTATGAAATTGCCGACATAACATAGTTATCTAAAGCAGTTAATCGCTTCTTACTCTTGCGATTAATCGTCTACATCAGAATAAAGAGTAATGCAGTAAAAAAGCTAAAAGAGAAAATATGAAAAATCATAAGTGGAATCGAATTGTATTAAAAGTTGGTAGTGCATTAATAGCCCCAGAAAGAAAAGGCTGTAGTTCTCGTTACCTATTACATATCGCCAAATTTATTTTACAATGTAGAGACAGAGGCACAGAGGTGATTCTGGTTTCTTCAGGCTCAGTAGCAGCAGGCGCTCACTTCTTTGGTAACATCGATAAGCCTTCATTACCTATTAAAAAGGCAATGGCCGCAGCCGGTCAAAACGAAATGATGGCTGCTTGGGATCGCTTCTTTGATTTCCCATCTGCACAAATTTTATTAACCCATGGTGATTTCCAAGATAGAGAGCGTTACGACAGTGTACGTGAAACAATCTTCGCATTACTTGACCATGGTATTTTACCGGTTGTAAACGAAAATGATGTAGTAACAACCGATGCATTAAAAGTAGGCGATAACGATAACCTATCTGCCATGGTAGCCGCAGCGGCGGATGCAGATGCGTTAATTATCTGTTCTGATATTGATGGCCTATACGACAAAAACCCGCACACCAATGACGATGCGGTAATGATTAAAAACGTAAATACTATCGACCAAAGTATTTTCGATATGGCCGGTGGCGCACACAGCAGTGTCGGCACGGGTGGTATGCAGACTAAAATTGAAGCTGCAGAAAAAGCAACATCACATGGTCTAACAACTTATATTATTAATGGCTTCAAAGAACACTCATTTGAGCAATTAATTTTAGGTAAAAACCCAGGTACTATTTTTGCCCCTTATGCAAAACCAATGGAAGAAGACTTACATTGGATGACACATACATCTAAAGCACAAGGTGAAGTAGTTATTGAAGATGGCTTTGAATATCCATTAGATGAACACTGTGATCAACTAACGAGTAATGAAATCCTTGAAGTTCATGGTGAGTTCTCTGCCGGTGATACAATTTTAATCCGCAGTGATGACGGTAAACATGTAGCTAAAGCGGAAGCTAACTACAGTAGTTGCTTACTTAACTATATTACTGAAGATGAAACTGATGCTCATCATCAAACAGGCCCACTAGTATCAGATAAAAATATCGCGGTATTAGAGCACGAAGCATCTGATTAATTACGCTTAATCAGAGTGATTAAAAAAAGGGGATAACGATTAAATCGTTATCCCCTTTTTAGTTTTAGCAATCTAGTTTATAGCGGTCATACTTAAGCGCTAGCTGCTTGTACATCTGCTTTATTTTTTAAGAAAGCGTAAGTGAAACCAGTCACTAGCGTCCCGGCTGCAATTGCAACTAGGTACATTAATACCGGCGTAATTGCGTTTGGAATAAGCAGAACAAACAATCCACCATGAGGTGCTAATAACTGCGCACCAAATAACATAGATAAACCGCCTGTGATTGCACCACCTAACATACAGCTTGGAATGACACGCATTGGATCTTTTGCTGCAAATGGGATCGCACCTTCAGAGATAAAACATAAGCCTAATACAAAAGAGGCTTTACCCGCTTCCTGCTCTGTTGCAATAAACTTTTGTTTAGCTAAGAAAGTCGCTAAGCCCATGCCTAATGCCGGTACCATACCTGCCGCCATAATCGCAGCCATTGGACCGTATGATTGAGATGCTAGTAAACCAACACCAAAGGTATATGCCGCTTTATTAACTGGACCACCAAGGTCAAAACACATCATACAACCTAACACTATTCCGAGTAACACGGCATTGGTTGATCCCATATTGGTTAGAAACTCTGTTAATGCCGCCATAATTGCTGCCACCGGACCACCTACAATGTAGATCATCACTAGACCGGTCACTAAACTCGCTAAAAACGGAATAATTAAAATAGGTTTTAATGCTTCCATTGATTGCGGTAGTGATACTTTGTCAGCAATAAACTTAGCTGCGTAACCCGCAATAAAACCAGCGGCAATCCCCCCAAGAAAACCAGCACCTAATTGACTTGCTAACATGCCGCCAATTAAACCAGGGGCTAACCCAGGTCGGTCTGCAATAGAAAAGGCAATGAATCCTGCTAAAACTGGAATCATTAACGCAAAGGCCGCACCACCACCGATATCCATTAAGGTGGCCGCTAAGGTGCCCTCCTCTTTAAAGGCTTCAATACCAAAAACAAAGGACAAGGCAATTAATAAACCACCTGCAATCACCACGGGTAACATATGTGATACACCCGTCATAAGGTGCTTATAAGCGCCCTTTTTCTCTTCACTAGGAGCGCTATTTATTTTTCCAGTTCCTTGATAAATACTCGCTTCAGCAAAGGCTTTGTCAATTTCTTTTTGGGTTTTCTTTAACGCAAGGCCTGTACTGGTTTTATATAAGCGTTTGCCATTAAAACGATCTAATGACACTTCAATGTCAGCAGCAATAATCACTAAATCAGCAGAACTAATATCTTGATCGGTTAATTGATTTTTTGCTCCCACTGAGCCACGAGTTTCCACTTTGATGGTATAACCTTGACGTTCAGCTTCCGCTTCTAATGCTTCCGCCGCCATAAAAGTATGCGCAACCCCAGTTGGGCAAGCAGTGATAGCAACAATATGCTTTTCATTACCAGCTTCAGAAGCTTTAGACAAAGATACCTCAGTCACTTGAGTTGCATCTAATACGGTTAGTTTAGTTAACGCTGTTTCTAACCACACTTTTGGGTCGCTAGTACATTCAGAGATATCACCTTGATATACTTTTTTACCAACAAAACGACTGTTATCGACTGCACCATTACTTACAATCAATACCGCATCAGCATCTGCAATTTGTTGCTCAGTTAACGTATCCACTGGTAATACACTTGATTGGCACTCAATAACGGCTTCTAGGTTTAAGGCTTGTGCTGCTTTTTTCAATAAACCAGCGGCAATAATGCTATTTGCAACACCGCTTGGGCAGGCAGTTACCATCACTATATTTTTCATAATCAATCCTTCACTCAATTTCTAAAACGATTAAAAAAGGTTATTCAGCGTTACTTTTTGTTGTAATTCAGTAACGCTTTCGAGACTCTCAACACCCACACCAACCTGCGATACAGCTAATGCTGAAAGTGCAGTGGCAAAGGATAAAATATGTTCAGCTTGCCAGCCTTGCATGTGACCCCAACATAAGCCAGCAACTAAGGTATCTCCAGCACCCACAGTACTAACTACTGTCATTTTAGGTGGTTGAGAGAAATACCATTGAGTTTGCTGTTGCTGATCTTTAGCTAGCCACATCACGCCTTTTTCGCCCAATGAGACCACCACATTATCGATCCCTTTCGCAGCTAAACCCTCTGCAGCTTGCTGGCAAGCCTGTGCGGAAGTCAGTTTTGTTCCAACGAGTTCAGATAACTCTTCATCATTAGGTTTAATTAACCAAGGCTGTGCAGTTAAGCCAGCGACTAACGCAGCACGGCTACTATCAAAAATGACTTTTTTGCCCATTTCATGTAGTTTTTTAATCCAACTTGCACACAATTCAGGCGTAATACCTGTTGGAAGGCTTCCAGCGAGTACAAAAAACTGATGTGTTTCAGCTAATGCCCACAACTTAGATTCAAAGGCTTTAATCGCTTGTTCAGAAACATGTACACCAGGGAAGTTGATATCGCTGACTTGGCCATTTTCTTCAACTAGCTTCACGTTGATTCGTGTTGCACCGTCCACGCGAATAAATTGATCATCAGCACTCATATCAGAAAAAAGTGTACTGAATAGTGCATCGTTATCTCGCCCTAAAAAGCCTGTTACTGTTACCTCCGCCCCTAAGTCAGAAAGTACTCTCGCAACATTTACCCCTTTACCTGCCGCATGCAAGGAACCTTCCTCTGCTAAATTGACTGAGCCTAAATTCAACTTTCCAACACTGCCGGTGAGGTCTAATGCAGGGTTTAAAGTGATAGTGACTACTTTATTATTTATATCTCTCATTTTTATCCCTCACTCAACCCAGAAACAATGGCTTCACTAATCGCAGCAAGCGCTTGTTTCGCATCGTCACCATCAGCAATAAACTGTAATCTATCGCCATACTTAACGCCTAAGCCGATCACTTTCATTAAGCTTTTAGCATTCACTGTTTTATCTTCTCCATCGAGGTTTTTAACCATAATGTTGGCGCTAAATGGCTTAATTGTTGCCACTAACATTGCACTCGGCCTTGCGTGTAAACCATGCGTATTATTAATTCTAAATGTCTCTGTTAAAGCTGAGTCACTGCTTATGTCGTCTTCTTCATGATTGGTAAAGTAAGCAATTAATTTATCTTTAGAAGCAATCAGCAACTCACCTTGTTGTTGTTCGAATATGCAATGGCTAAGAGTCTTAAGAAAACCATGGTGAGTATCATTACAAGCGGCAATCACAATCAGCCCCTTCACCACTTCCCCATTAAACTCACAATGTTCACTGGTAGTAACAAATGCCATCGCAGAACGATTCACTGCTTTGTCACCACTAATCAACCATAAGCCATTACCTAAATGCGTAGGTGCTTTAACGACTAATTCAGCAACAAATTGTTGCGCTACACAGTCTTGATTTTTTAAACAACCACCCGCTACGGCAGCCATTTGAATCATATCCGTCGCAGGGAAATTTAATTGCATCAGCTGCTGGTTAAAATCCGCTTCAAATTGCACATCACCATTTAATAGCGTGATAATGTCTTGTTCAGTGGTTGCTGCTTTTAACTTCTCTTCAACGCCATCCACAGACAAGACTTTAGTTAACTGCTTTAAAATACCTAAATGCTCATCTGACTTAGCGGCAATACCAATCGCCACATAGACGAGATTGTTATCCCCCCAGTTCACTCCATCAGGAAAGTGATGAATGACTACTCCAGTTTCATTAACCAAATCACGTGTATCTGTTGTACCGTGAGGAATAGCAATACCATTGCCTAAGTAGGTAGAGTTTTGTAATTCGCGATTAAGCATGCCAGTCACATATTCACTGGTGACTAAACCTCGCTCATTTAGTTGTTCTGCAATTGTGGTAATCGCCGCTATTTTATCTTTTGCGGCTTGTGCCATTGTGATGTCATCGTTGGTTAGTTTCAGCATCAACCTGAACCTCTTTATTAATAAAAATTAGCCTTTAACTTTAACAACTGAATCGATTCAGCTATTAAGTCAAAAAAATTCAGCCCCTCTATTTAGCCACTTTTAAAAGAATACCTATGAGTATTTATTAGGCTAATAACGTTACTGAATCGTTTCAGCTTTAATAGTGAATCGATTCAGCTTATAATGCAACCTGTAAGTAAAAGAGATCGTCATTAATATGATCTCATCGACAAAAAAGGATCTTTCAGCATGACATTAGATAAAATTGCACAGTTAGCCGGTGTATCAAAAACCACTGCAAGTTATGTTATTAACGGTAAAGCGAAAAAGTACCGCATTAGTGAAAAGACCCAATTAAAAGTGATGGCTGTGGTTAATGAGCATAATTATAGTCCTGACCATGCCGCTTCATCATTACGTGCTGGAAGTAGTCGTTCTTTTGGTTTAATTATTCCAGATCTTGAAAACAGCAGTTATACCAAACTTGCTAAGTTACTAGAGTCAAACTCACGTCAAGCGGGCTATCAAATATTAATAGGCTGTTCGGATGATGATCCAGAAACCGAAAGAAACTTGGTTAAAGCTTTATTAAGCCGCCGTATTGATGCGCTATTTGTAGCTAGCTCATTAACCGATAGCAGTGATTACTACCTGCCTATCCAGCAACAAGGTACGCCGATCATTGCCATTGACCGCGCTTTAGATGATGAACATTTTAGTTGTGTGATCAGTGAAGATTTTGATGGTGCTTATGAACTAACTGCGTCTTTAATTTCCGATCAGGTTAAATCTGTTGGTTTAATCGGTGCTCTGCCTAACCTTAATATTTCTCGGCAACGTCATGCAGGCTTTGAAGCCCAAGTAAAAGAACAAGGTTTAATCGCCATTAGTGATTATGGAGACAATTTTAATAGTGAGTCGGGAAAAGCGATTTTTAGTGCGTGGATAGCCGAAAATAAACTACCAGATGCCATTATTGTCACCTCCTATACTTTATTGGAAGGTATTTTGGATGTGTTAATTGAGCAACCTGCACTAATGGATAAACTGAAGCTAGGCACATTTGGTGATAATCGTTTGTTAGACTTTCTACCAATAAAGATAAACTCCCTACCACAACAGTTTGAGTTAATTGCAGACAGTGCATTAGCGCTCGCACTGAATGCATCAGCAAAACGCTATCAAACTGGTGTTGAGTTAATTCCAAGGAAAATAGTCATACGTCAAAACAGTCATGATCTTTAATAAAAGATACTGTTTATTGGTTTTCTTCCGCACTTAAAAAGTATCTTAAACGTTTATTTGCGTGCTGAGTCGTTAAGTTGGCAATGTTATCTACTGCGAGCGCTTTACCTTGGTCAACAAATATAAAATCAGATGCGACTGCACGAGCATCACCAATATGGTGTGTCACCATTAAGATGGTCACGCCTTCAGAGTCAGCTAAAGATTTAACATGCTCTAACATAGAAACACGTAATACAGGGTCTAACGCTGAAAATGGCTCATCTAATAATAATATAGGCTTGTGTTGAACAAAACAGCGCGCCAATGCAACACGTTGTTGCTCACCACCAGACAACTGCGATGGCAGACGGTCTAACAAATCCTCCACCCCTACTTGTAATGCAGCAGTTTGTAAACGCCTCTTATGTTTCTCATTGAGCTTTAACCCAGGGTGTAAACCTAGCCCAATATTATCAAAGGCAGACAAGTGGCTAAATAGGTTATTATTTTGAAATAAAATAGACAAAGGACGTTGATGTGGAGCACGGTTTAATACCGACTTTCCATGGATCTTAATATCCCCTTTGCTCGGGGTAATAAAACCCGTCAACAAATTCAATAAAGTGCTTTTCCCTGCACCGCTTGGCCCTAATATAGCAACGATACTGCCTTCTTCAACTTGTAAGTCAAAGGTAAAGTTTTGTTGATGATAGTGATATTGGACCTGTGAAAAATCAATCATGCTTTGCTCTTTTTATATGGGGTTGTGTTTCTTTAAATAGGCTTTCGATGACCATAAAAGTCCCCACACTTAATAATAATAAAACCAAGGAAACAACGGCAGCAGATTCTAACTGATAACTCCCAAGAAGTTGAAATAGATATAAAGGTAAAGTGCTAAAAGAATGGCTACCAAATAGCGCTATCGCACTTAAATCACCAATGGATAGAACAAAACTCAGAGACATAGCCTGCAAGATAGGCCTTTTTAATGATTTCCACTCCACCCAATAAATACGATGTAATGAAAAGATACCTAAACTATTGCACAGTAATTCATATTTTTGCGCATTTTGTAACATAGGCACAGCTAAACTTTTAAGTGTAAAAGGTAATGCCATCAAGGCATTCACAGCAATCACAATATATAAGGAGAGAGAAGACAAACTTGAGAACTCTCGTAATAGTAAAAACAACCCAGTGCTAATAACCAACCCTGGAGTCACTAAAATAATCGTGGCTAACATCTCTACTTTATCAGCTCTATTGTTTAACCCTACTAAACGCCATTGGCGACTGGCTAACAGAATAAAGAAGGCAAAAATAACCGCAATCATCCCAGCAAAAGCCGCAATCACAATTGAGTTCTTAAATGCCATCCAAAAACCAAGGTCGTTAAACACCATCCATAATTTATGATTAATACCAGAGAACACCACCATAGCTAAAGGAGGAACCACTAATAGGGTGATCATTGCTATCCAAAAGAGATCCCAACACTTAGACAAGAGCGTGTCATGAGGGAAGGTATTATCGATACCTTGAAAGTTGGTTGTTAATAAAGCCGGACGCGCTACCTTTTGAATTAAGATAGCTAAAATAGCACATAAACAGATTTGCCATAACGCTAGTAAAGCACCTGCCTGTAAATCAAAATCAAATTTAATTGCTTGATAGATAGCGAGTTCAATAGTGGTCGATTTGGGTCCACCACCTAATGCCATGACAGTGGCAAAGCTAGTAAAACACAGCATAAAGATTAACCCTGCTGTGTGAGGAATTTGCCCTGCAATATAAGGCCACTCAACAAACCGAAACTTATTCCAATGTTTTAAACCAAGATGACTGGCTAACTGATGCTGCTGCTCTGGAATCGAGCTTAAGCCTTGTAAAAAAAGACGGCAAGCAAAGGGAAGGTTAAAAAAGACATGCGCTAATAAAATGCCATTTAACCCAAAAATAGAAAAGGGTAATTTCATCTCAAAGTAAGCAAACAGGTTAGCAATCAAACCACTGTTACCATAGATAGCAAGCAAACCAAAAACAGCGACAAGCACGGGTAATACTAAGGTAGTGGCTAACAGCTTTAATAAAAAGCTTTTCCCCCAAAATGAACGTCTAGAGAGAGCATGACTAATAGGAATAGCCAGCAGCACACTTAACAGAGTAGACAAAAATGCCTGATATAAACTGAATTTAGTAATGTGCTGATAGTAAGGGTCTGACCAGACTACACTTATATCTAGATCAGATGAATGGGTTAATAGCGTCCCCACTGCCATCGATACAAACACAAAAATGCCAAGTGAGAGCAATAACCCAGGAATCTGAACTTTTTTAATTTGCTTAATTATCACTCTCACACCTTTTGTTAGGCGATTAATCCGTTAGAGAAGTTAACCACTCTCTAGTCCATGCTTTACGGTATTTATCTACTTCATTACTATCGCAGGTTAGCATTTTAACCGGCAAAGTAAGCTGTTCGAATTCATTAGGTAATAACACATTAGTCACCGGGTACATCCAGTTTCCTGTAGGGATCTCAGACTGGAAAGCATCACTTAACATAAAGTTCATAAAGGTAGTGGCTAGTTGCTTGTGTTTGCTATTTTTGACAATAGCAGCCACTTCCACTTGACGGTAATGACCTTCACTAAAACTAGCAGCAACATATTGTTGCTTACCTTCGGCAATCATATGGTATGCCGGAGAAGTGGTGTACGACAGTACCATGTCTGCTTCACCTTTTAAGAACATGCTATAGGATTCAGACCAGCCTTTGGTCACTGTTACGGTTTTTTCAGCTAGCTTTTTCCAAGCCTCTGGCGCTTGGTCACCATAAATTGTTTTCATCCACAGCATTAAACCTGAACCAGGGGTAGAGGTACGTGGATCTTGATAAATCACTTTCAGATCATCTCGCTCTTCCACTAACTCTTTCATACTCTTAGGAGGATTTTTTAATGTTTCGCTGTTGTAAATAAAGGCAAAATAACCGTAATCAAAAGGAACAAAGGTATCGTCCTTCCAGCCGTCTTCAACATTTACAGGCATCAAATCAATATTATGTTTTGCTAATAAACCTGTTTTTTTGGCGGTTGCCATCAAGCTATCATCTAAACCCAGTAAAATGTCAGCTTCACTACTATCACCTTCTAGGCGAAGACGGTTAAGAATTGTCACACCATCATCTAAGGCAATAAACTCTAAATCACAATCACAAAAGGCTTCAAATGATGCTTCAATCTTTGGGCCTGGTCCCCATTCAGAAGCAAATGAGCTATAGGTATAAATTGTTAATTTTTCTTGTTCGGCAGCAGCTAATGCCGGTGTTAACATCAAAATCCCTGAGATTAATAACCTTGTAAAATTCTTTTTCACTATGTCATCCATTTATAGTTGTTTAGAGGGTATCGATTATATCGAATAAAGAGGCTCTTATTTATCAAAAAGCCAATAGTCGTGCATTGTGATTGATTACTTTTCCTTGAGCAATCTAAAGATCGCTTTTCTTTTCTATAGAGTGAATCAATACGATCTAGCTTGTCACCTATCACCGTTCTACTTGTTGATCTGCTGGATTTCTTTATTACAAATAATATAACTATGATTATAGCAATTACATCAAATAAATGATCAACTTACTGAATTAAATCTAATATTTAGCAGAATAATTGAAGAGATTGTGAAGAATAAAAGCAGATAAGGGTTTAATAAGCGATGCTTTTATTTTTTAGGGATAGCGCACACACAGAAAATAACTTTACCTAATACTCGGGCACGAGGCACCCAGCCCATCTCTTCAGGCTGAACACTGGAGTCATTCTCACCGGTTAACCATAAAGAACCATTAGCGTTAATTTTTTGAACTCGTTTAATAATAGATTGATAAGTAGCGTGGTTAACCACTACAAGGTGACCTACCTTTAACCGTCTGTGAAAACGACTAACAAACACATAGTCCCCGTCTACTAAACGAGGAGCCATGCTCATACCTTTAACTTTAACCACGCTGAGCATTATTCTGTCCACTTAATAAAGTGCAACATATTTACCCTTTTAGATCCGGGTAAACAACTGGTAATGCAGGTGGGTAAGGGCAAGCTGCCGTGTAAGTTTGCACACCTTTTGTTAACCAGAATGCAGCAGCAAATTCATTAACTAGCTCAACTAATTTTTCGCCTTCTTCACGGGCAATGCTTTGCTTACATTTTGAAGCTTGTAACATAATGCTATGCGTTAGTTGATGCGCATTAGGTAGTTGTTCAAACTGAGGTGCTTTAAAGTAATCACCCCAGATGATACGTATGGCTTCCTTCACTTCTGTACTTGCAGACTCTTTTTCACTTACTAAACGCGCTACTTGAGCATAATCAGCGACACCTAACGTACCTTTATCTTCTACTTCTTTAATTAGGTCCATTAAGCGTACACAGCTTAATGCAGCAAGTTGTGCTGTTGCTGGATCATAAATTTTACATGGAATATCACAGTGTGCTTTTACTGTTTTAAAGTTAACTGCTTTATCGATAGATTTAATAAGACGATGAATCATGCCTGCTCTCCTTTTTTTGCTGTATTTTTACCACGACTTTTTTTATAAGCGACACCAACGACAACAACCGCTACAACAGCAAGCACTGTTAATAAATGAATAGAATTACTTGCCCAATGAGAATGATCGTGTCCAGGGTGAGCTTGTGCGACTTGGCTAACAGCCATAAGTGCACTTAACGCCATTGAGCTTTTTACTAGTTTTTTCATCTTTACTTCCTTTTTGGTAAACATAAAAGACCTCTATAGAGGCAGAGAGTTAGTGGTGGGTGATATGTTCAGCATAAGGCACATGGTTCACAAATGTGCTGAACGACTTTTGATCTTGTACAGATTGCTGTTGAGCTTGTTGTTCATTAAACATTTCCCATTCACAGCGAATGCGGGTGACCGTGTGCATCACTAAACAATAGTGTCGATCGTCAACATCTGCACGAGAAAGCACCGCCTGTAAAAAGTTAATGGCGTTCTCATAGTGGCTATTTGCTAATAATGAATTATTTAATGCGTTATAGGCATCAGCAAGATTCAAGAAGCTCACTGCAGCCGCTGATATATAGGATTCAGCATCAAGCAAAAAGTTATCATGGAAAGTGGTTTCTAACATGCTTAGTGCTTGTTGGTTTAAAAAAACTGCATCGGAGAAGTCATTGCTTGAATAAGCTTTATTTGCGCGTTTAGTTAAAATTTCCCAGCTATGCATTGATTCCCTCACTCAATCAACAATAAAGTAATAATAATCATTATCAACAAATAACTGGAAAATTCAACACATTTAATAATAATTATCATTAGCAAATTGAAAGTTGTAAAAATTGAGGCCGTTGAGAAAAGGGGCTAATACTAATTACAATAAATAAGAGCGCTAAAATTTGCGTAGGAAAAATAGCTTAGTTTAAAGCGCAATTAGAGCCTTTCGAAGTTTAACTTGGTTAATTAGTGTGATTGGTGTATCTACAAAATATAAGTCTTTTTAGCCCGTCATAGAATTTAATTAAACGATGAGTGACTATCAATCAGGGAATTTATCGAAGGATTTAGCCTTAAGGCCTTGCTCATACCACTCGGCTTTTTCTGAACAAAAAATATTATCTTGAGGAGTGATATTAGGTACGCCATTAAGGCAACCTACAGGAATGATTAAATCTTTTTTATTACGGGAAAGGTAAGGAACGGGAGCGCCACATTCTTCACAAAATGCAGTTGAAATTGCTCGCCCAGGGACATCAAAACGCTTAACTAGGCTTTCACCACTAAGCCATTTAATGTTGCTAGGCTGAGTGAAAATATTAGCCGCATGCGCTGAGCCAGTTACTTTTTGGCATTGAATACAATGGCATAAATGAAACTCATTAAAGTTATTGTCACTTTCAAAATAAACTTTACCACATAAACAGCTACCAGAAATACTCGACATTTCACCTCCTACATTAACAATTAAAGGCTATTTTACCTGAGAACCCATAGAGTAAACACGACGAATTTATTGGTATATTTCGCCTTTATGCTTTAACCAACCAGCCAGGTGTTTTCCTTTAGGATCTTTATGTGTCCAATGTACCACTCCCCCCTGTGCATTCCATTCATATTGCCCATAAAACTCAATACGGTCACCACGAGCAATAGTATTAATACGCGGCGCTAGGTCGATATTATGAGCAAATAAGATAGTTTGACCAGAGGTTAGCCTTAAAATGAACTTTTGATGGCGAGATCCTTCGTTGTCATCCTTTAATAACTTAACAACGATACCACTTCCTGTTACTTGGGTTTCACGTTTTTTAGCTTGAAAGGCTGTTTCAATATCATCACTCAAATCCGTTTTGACGGTAAGTTCAGCATTCTCTTTTTTATGTTGTGCAGTACTATTGTTTTTACTCTTTTGGCTTATCCATTGGTATAAACCAAAGGCCAAAAAGATCAGAATAATAATTATGTTTTTCATGGTTTTTACTCAATATAGTTCAATACAGTGCCATGATTAAAAGTAATTAATACCATGATCTGTCCCTGAAATTTATAGGTAGGTATGGTGGCGTGTAACGCTAAAACGATTCAGGATAAGATGCATAATATAAACAGCACTTAAACTCACTACGATAGCCACTGAAACAGAACTGAAACGGTATAGAGAGCTGTAAAAAAATGTCTTGTCTGGCCCTAAATACTGACCAAATAAAATACCCAGAGTCGTTAACACACCAAAACCAACACCTGGTGCCCCGCCTCCTACAATATGAAAACGAGCAAAGATAAAAGATAACAACCATAATATAAAAACAGAAAATAATAAAACATCAGCGTGATTATATAAAAGCAATTGCGACGCTATGGCGATATTACAACCAATAAAAGTCCCTATTGCTCTTCGCCAACTTGCCGTTCCAACCGCATTCCAACACAGGGAAAAAAGGATTAAAACTGATGAGGCCTGTGCAGAAATAGAATCATTTAAATCAAATATTTGAAAAGCAACAAATGATAATGTAGCCACACTTGAACATAATAAAACTTCGTGACGAATACTCTCTTTACTTTTACTCGGTAGACTCCTCGCCGCACGAGGGCTGACATCAGGAAAAATAACATGCATCATTAACCCTATCAACACGGTTAATGCAATAGCTATTATATTACTGACAATTAATGGATAAATGCTGCTTGTTTGATCAGCATAGCTAGAATAATGTAGTTGAATCGACAGACTCACTACGCCCAATGCGCCAAATAAAAAAGCCCGGCCATTACTCATTACAAAAAACAGCACACAAAAACTTAAAAAAGCGAGTCCGGTCATCACTATCGGTAAGTGAGAGAACAGCCCTTGCAACACTAATACAACAAAAGCACAGTATATAGATGAGCCAAAAAACTGCCCGATCACACTTTTGCTGATGGTTGGGACCAAACCAAGTATCAACATTGGATAAACCGTGAAAAAGATCCCGTAAGGCCATTCCATCAACTTACAAATAGTAAAGCCAATAGTACAACCACCAGCAACCCTTAATGCTTGACGTAACCCATTCCCATCTAACTCAGGTGGCTTTGCTTTAATTTCTTGTGTCATAATGCCTCCCCTTAATAGATGTAATGTAACCAACTAATTAAGCGAATTTGCAACGCACCAAACCACTGACCAATAAGGTTATCGGGTAATAATTGCACCGTTGCACGCGCACCACTTGGCATTAATGATAGGAATTGATTATCCCCAAGTACAGTAAAGTGAAGACGCTGACGCTGCGCATCTCTCACCCAACGTGTACTAGTCTCTGTTGTGCTCAGTAAACCATTCGCACTTAATTGACCACTGCTCACCCCTGCTTCAATACTACTTATCTTCGCTTCATACACTTCTCCGGGACGGCTATCAAATACTACGCGAGCTAAGGAATTTTTATGCATATTCATCAACGACTTCTCTCTAAAGTCTGCCACTAAATCCGCTTTTTTAGAGACCACTGCTAATAATGGTTGTCCTGCAGTCGCATAAGCCCCATCTAATAATTGTAGGTTAGTCACAACCCCATCACTCAAGGCACTTACTTTAGTATAAGATAAGTTGAGTTCAGCCTGTGATACTTGGTTAAGAGCGTGACGAATCGCTAGATTATCTTCACCCTTATCACCACGTGCTAGTACTGCTTCTGATAACTGTGCTTCTAAGGCAGCCTGATTAGCCTTACTCACTTCATAATTAGCAAGCAAGCTTTCTACATCCTGTTGGGATACGGTTCTCTGCTTAAATAGCTTTTCGCCTCTCTCCTTCAATAGCTTTTGCTGATGAAGCGTGGCCTTAGATGCAGCGATTTTAGCTTGGATTGCTTTGATATTACTGTCATAGCGTTTGTTCTGCAGACGCGCATCAGCCAGTGTTAACTGTGCTTGATGTAACGCTAATTGATAAGGTCCTGAATCAATCTCAAATAATGTATCCCCAGCTTTTACCATTTGGTTATTATCAACAGCAACATTCACAATTCGGCCGCTAATTTGTGGGGAAATTTGTACTACTGAATGGTATACACGCGCCTGTGGTGTAACAGGTAAAAATACATCAGCAATTAAGTAATAGATAAATACGCAGATAAACCCAATGACTGAATATCTAACGTAATGTGTAAACTTTTCTTCTGGTGTCATTTCTTAACCTTTCTTTTTCACTTGCTGTTTAATAGATGTTTGTGCATTTTGCTCTAACTTAATTAAAGTATGCGCCATGGCATCAAGCTGTTGCTGATTTAACCCACTGTAAATTTGTTGCGTTATCTCATCTACCTCCTCTTGCAAGGTGCTTAATATTTGGCGACCTTGCTCAGTGAAATAAATTTTTTTGCTACGTTTATCCTGCTCATCAACACAACGAATAATCAAGGATTGTTCTTCTAACTGCTTTAATGTACGAGTTAAAGATGGCATTTCAATAGATAAGCTATGTGCAATCTCTAACTGCGTCACCCCTTCTGATAACATTTTTATATGCATCAAAGTCGTCCAACGCGATTGCGTTAACCCTAAAGGTTCAACCGCGTGAGTCACAGCTTCACGGCATAAACGGTTTACCCGCCCCATACTACCGATCAGGGTTAAGTCGAGCGTTTCGTAAAAAGGAACTTCTTTATCCATCATTATCTCCAAATATACTTAGCCTGCTAACTAAAGGCGCGCACCTTAACATTAGTTAGCAGGCTAAGTAAATATTTTTTAACAACATATTTACTAAAAAATAACCGAAATAAAAATAGGTACTTAGTGAGCGCATTGAGAGTGAAAAAATAATTTAACTTTAATATCAATCCCTTAAATTTACATGCATAAGTGAATTAGATTTATTGATGTGAAAACAACTTGATTCGAAAGTTATTGTTATTATTTGAGGTAATGGGGGATGATATAAAATAACAAAGGTAAAAAGTAAGGTGGGTGATACATTCACAAGATTAATCCTGTCAAATGCATCACTAAGGTTTCAGCTCAAATAGCGCTGATTTAACTCCAAGGAAAGGTAATTAACCTTGACTAGTGATCGCTACCTTTATGCCAAAACCAATCAACACAGAGCCTACGACCTTTTCTATTTTTTGTTTGTGGACATTAAACTGACTCACCAAGGCTGGGTGACTAAAGAATACAGACACCATTGAAAACCAAACAATATGTGCTAAGCAAATAATCAGACCATATAATAATTGTATTGAAACAGGCGTAGAGGGGTTAACGACTTGAGTGAATAAACTGAGGAAGAATAAAGTCGTTTTCGGATTTAACGCATTAGTAATAAAGCCTAATTTTAACGCCGAAAAATTTGATAATGGTTTATTATCAGTTTGTTGTAGGTCATTAAGTTTGCTTTTAGCAGTCAAGGTTTTATAACCGATATAGATCAGGTAAGCCGCACCGAGATATTTAATCAATGAAAATAACAGAATAGATTTAGAGATAATAATCGCTAAACCAGCAATAGAATAGGCAACATGTATCCAGATTGCTAACCCTATCCCTAGTGCTGAATAAAGTCCGCTTTGCCTTCCATGAAATAAGCTATTACGGGTAATCATCACAAAGTCTGCACCTGGACTAATTGCCATAAAAATAGCAATAACAGTAACCGATAGTAGTTCGGGTAAGTAATTTACAATATCCATTTGCGTACCTTATTTGATGATTAAATAATAAATGGTGTTTTTTGCCAGTGGTATTCCATTTGCTGAGCCGTTTTTTCAGCTAAAGGTAAAGAGTCCAACTCAGACACTAACTGCAAACTCATATCAATACCAGCAGATATGCCTCCGGAAGTGATATATTTCCCTTGTGCAACCCACCGCTGACCAGTGATCACTTGCAATAAAGGGTATGCATCTCTTAAGTCATCAATATCTTCCCAATGCGTTGTCACCTTCAACCCATTTAACAACCCAGCCTCAGCTAGCAGGAATGCACCTGTACAAACAGATAATACCTTGGATGATTGACTAGCAATGCTAGCAACCCAGTTGATGACCTTGGTTTTTTTTACTTCTTCAGTGTGCACACCGCCAACAACAATCAAGAGATCAATACTTGGGTGATCCTCAAATGAATAATGCGCTTTTACCGGAAAACCACCACGTGCTTGTACTAAGTTATCGCTTTCAGAGACTAAAAAGATATTCCAATCCTTGTTCGCTAGTCGCTTTGCAGTGCTTAACACTTCAAAGGGACCAGAGAAATCGAGCACCTCGGCATTATCGTATAGGTATATCGCAATATTCATCATTTACCTTCCTGGTTAAGATCCATAAATTAACGTGATTGGTATTACTATAAAAACAATTCGATATTACAACAAAAAGATAAATTACATTATGATTAAATAAAGCATTAACAGGAGAAACAAGATGGCATCCCTACAAGAAGAAAATATCCACTGTCCCTATTGTGGAGAGAGTATAGTGATCCTATTAGACCCCTCAGATACTGATCAAGAATATATAGAAGATTGTCAGGTCTGCTGCCAGCCTATTAATTTCTTTGTCAGTGATGATGGGAGTGGCGAATTAAGTGTCACAGTCAGTAACGATAATTAATTTAGCGGCATAAAAAAACCGCAATGAATAACTTCACTGCGGTTTACAAATCTAGCTAACGTTGTAGATTATGCATCTAGCTGTTTTAACAGTTTCTCAGCCACCAGTTCTGAACTAGCTGGGTTTTGACCAGAGATAATTAAACCATCTTGCACGGCAAACGCACTCCAGTCCTCTGCTTTGTGGTAATCCGCACCACGTTTAATTAACTCGTCTTCTACTAAAAATGGAACGATATCAGTTAATTGAACAGCATCTTCTTCACTGTTAGTGAAACCTGCAACCGCTTTACCTTTGACAGCATACTCACCATTGCTATCTTTTACATCTAATAACACAGCGCTAGCATGACATACTGCACCAACTGGTTTATCTGCCGCTAAGAACGATTCAATTAATGCAATTGAGGTAGCATCTGTTGCTAAATCCCATAAAGGTCCGTGACCACCAGGGTAAAATACAGCATCAAAATCCGCTTGATTAACGGAAGACAGTGCGACTGTATTGGCTAAGTGCTCTTTAGTTTCTTGATCATTATCGAAACGCTTAGTCGCATCAGTCATAAAGTCATCCATCTCACTTGATGGATCAATCGGTGGTTGACCACCTAACGGTGAAGCTAATGTAATATCTAAACCAGCATCTTTAAATACGTAATAAGGGGCAGCAAACTCTTCAATCCAAAAACCCGTTTTTTTACCTGTATCACCTAGTTGATCGTGAGATGTAATAACCATTAAAATTTTCTTGTTCATCATAATAACCTCAATTGTGAATGTATTAAGTTGCTACTCATTTTAATTAAAATCTCTGTATCAGCAGCAGATGTGGTTATTATAGGCTTACCCTAAAACTAAACAATGCAGGCTTTATTAACATCATTGTATTAAAAATTGATACAATAAAAATTAATGCTCTTCACTAAAGTAATCGATTTATGGAACTCTCATTTGAACAATTAAAAAGTATGGTGGTCTTTGCACAAGTCATTGAGCAAGGGAATTTAAGTGCGGCAGCTAAGCATTTAAAGTTATCACGTGCCGTGGTGAGCTATCATTTAAAAAAACTCGAAACACAATTAGGTATTAAATTACTCAATCGTTCCACGCGAAGCATTGCCTTAACCGAAGCGGGCGAACAATATTATCAACGCTGTAAAGTGATTGTTGAAGCCGCTTTAGCTGCAAATCAACAAATGGAAAATCTTAAAGAATACCCAACAGGTCTGATTAAAATTAGTTGCCCAATGAGTGTTGGTTTACACGCGATTGTGCCGGCTTTAAACGCCTTTGCACAACATTACCCAAGCATACAACTTGAGGTAAGCCTAGGAGATGAAGTGGTTAACATTATTAAAGAAGGCTTTGATATTGCTATTCGCGGCGCGGCATTAACAGACTCTGGATTACAAGCCACCAAGTTATCTAGTTTAACCACTAACCTATATGCTTCGCCGGATTATATAGCCAAACATGGAAAGCCTAAAACACCGGCACAATTAGCTTCTCATCAGTGGGTTATTTATCAATTGGCAGGTAACTCTGTCACTCTGAAAAAAGGCAAACGTTCTTATACGGTAAAACTAAGTGGTAAAGTCAGCACCAATAATGCAGCAGCTCGAACTGCTTTTGTTGAAGGCGGACACGGTATTGGACGTATTCCTTACTATGATGCCCAGCCAAAATTAAAACAAGGCAGCTTGATACAGGTATTAGCAGACTACGAATTAAGTGATATTGATGTGTATGCAGTGTTTCCTCCGGGTGGAGCAGAGTCGAAAAAGTTAAGATTATTGATAGATTATCTAAAAGATCACTTTAAAAAGGATAAACTTGCATTAATCTAACAAAAAATGAAGTTATTTAATGATCAAGTAACAATATTTTTATAAGATCCACACAACTTTTACACAATGCACTTAAATAGCATTTCGCCCTACGCTTTTATCTACTGAGAAAATTTATGATGCCAAATAAACGTCCTTTATATATCCCCTTTGCTGGTCCAGCGCTGCTAGAAGCGCCGCTGCTAAATAAAGGAAGTGCTTTCTCATCAGAAGAGCGTGATAACTTTAACCTAACAGGGTTATTACCTCACACGATTGAAACAATCGAAGAGCAATCACTGCGTGCATACCAACAGTTATCTTCTTTCTCGAGTGATTTAGATAAGCACATTTACTTACGTAATATTCAAGATACCAATGAAACGCTATTTCATCATCTTATCGACCAACATATCGAAGAAGTAATGCCACTGATTTACACCCCTACAGTTGGTCAAGCCTGCGAGAAATTTTCAAAGATCTACCGCCGTAAACGTGGTCTATTTATTTCTTATCCAGAGCGCCATAAAATTGATGATATGCTGCAAAATGCAACTAAGCAAAATGTAAAAGTGATTGTAGTAACAGATGGTGAGCGAATCTTAGGGTTAGGCGACCAAGGCATCGGTGGAATGGGTATCCCTATTGGTAAATTAGCACTCTACACTGCTTGTGGTGGCATCAGTCCTGCTCACTGTTTGCCTATTTTATTAGATGTAGGTACTAACAATACGCAACTACTTGAAGATCCAATGTACATGGGATGGCGTAACCCGCGTATCACTGGTGAAGAATACAACGAATTTGTAGACTTATTTATTCAAGCCGTTAAACGCCGTTGGCCTGAAGTGTTATTACAATTTGAAGATTTTGCACAAACCAATGCAACTCCTTTATTAAATAAATACCGAGATCAATTATGCTGTTTCAACGATGATATTCAAGGTACAGCAGCCGTTTCAGTAGGTACATTAATCGCAGCTTGTTTGAATAAAGGGCAAAAACTCAGCGAACAAAATATTGCCTTTTTAGGTGCAGGCTCTGCGGGTTGTGGTATTGCCGAGCATATTATCCGTCAAATGCAGCGTGAAGGTTTGACCGAAGAGCAAGCACGTAAACAAGTATTCATGGTTGACCGTTATGGTTTATTAACTGACAACATGACAGAGTTACAACCTTTCCAAGTGCCGCTTGTACAAAAAGAAACTGATATTGAAAGCTGGGATAAGAGCCAAAAATTAGGGCTAGAGCAAGTCGTTAAACAAGCTAAAATCACTGTATTATTTGGAGTAAGTGGTCAGAAAGGTCTATTCACTCAACATGTGATTGAAGCTTTATGTGAAAACACTGAGAATCCAATTGTATTACCGCTTTCTAACCCAACCTCTCGCGTTGAAGCGACACCACAAGAGATCACTAACTGGAGTAAGGGTAAAGCGATTATTGCAACAGGTAGTCCTTTCCCGAACACTGTTTACAACGATGAGTCTTTTGAAGTGTCACAATGTAATAACAGTTACATTTTCCCTGGTATTGGTTTAGGTGTATTAGCAGCACGTGCGACAGGTATTAGTGACAATATGTTAATGGTCGCAAGCCAAGCATTAGCTGACGCTTCAATGGAATATGACAAAGCGCCTGGCGCTTTATTACCACCATTAAAAGTGATTCAGAAGATCAGTGAGAAAATTGCCTGTGCCGTTGCATTGCAAGCAATAGAAGATAACCTTGCATTACCTGTGACTAACGAGAATATGCACCGTCGTTTAGAAGCTAACTTCTGGCTACCTCAATACCGCGATTACCGCCGTACTTCTTTCTAAGGACTTTAAAAGTTTTCAACCTTCTAGGCTAATTACCTTAGCTTAGAAGGTTATTAATACTCTATACGCCGATTTAATTAATGCCCATCGCATAACGCATAACACGTGTTTTCAATTGTCCAGATTGCTGAGCAGCCCCTAGAAAGCCTTTTCTCAATACACGCACTACATTTGATTCTGACTTGCTCACTTTATAAAATATATCCATGCCAGTTTGCATCAATAAATTGGCAGGCTTACGTTTACATTGATAACGTTTCAATATTTCAGGTATCCCTAAATCACTACATTCAGTTAATAATTCCACCAAACATTGCACATCTTTAAAACCTAAATTAACGCCCTGCCCTGCTAATGGGTTAATGGTATGCGCAGCATCTCCCAATAATGCAACTCGGCCTTGATAATAATGTTGTGCATGACGACGTGTTAATGGGAAGCCGCCCTTAGCATCCACTTCAAACTCAAAGTCTAAAGCAGGAAATTCATCTTTAATAGCTTGCTTTAACTGTAGGTTATTAAGGCTTTGTAAATGTTTAATTTTTTGTGGGCTGTGGTACCAGACTAAGCTTGCATGATGGCCAGCTAAAGGCAAAAAAGCACAAGGCCCTGTTTCTCTAAACTCTTGCCAGGTAATATCTTGCTGAGCACTGTCGGTAGTGATATTAATTAATAAACAATGATGACGATAATCCCAACTGGTCATCGGCATTTGTAAATGATTACGCACTGCAGAATTGGCACCATCACAAGCTAATAATAATTCAGCTTCAATGACTTGTTGGTTTTGCAGCGTAACAGACACCTGTTTTGCATCTTGTTGAATGGCTATAACTTGCGTTTCTTGATATATATAAACGTTAGTTAAAGCTTGTAATGCTTGCCATAATACGGCTTGAATCCAACGGTTTTCAGCAATATAGCCCAATTGCTCAGCACCAATATCATCACTAGAGAAAACCAGTTTCTGACTGCCTTTCTCCCAGGTTTGTAAGCCCTTGTAAGGACATAGGCGATCTGCGGGAATATCTTTCCAAACATCAGCTTGTTCTAGTAATAGTTTACTCTGAGCACTAAATGCAGAAACGCGTAAATCAACGGGGTCGTCATGAGTTGGCATCTGAAAAACAGACTTTTCAATCAGGTGAACTGTGTTTCCTTGTTGTGCAAGTAATAGAGCTGATAGCGCACCTACCATCCCACCACCTACAATAATAACTTCTGTGTTTGCCATCAATGCCTCAACTTGTTCTTCACTAGAATCTGTAATTGTACGTAAAAGATTGCTATTTGGGTAAAATAACCTAGTTTTTTTAATAGCTTAAAAAGAAGTTTTTTATAACATTCGCGTTAAACGCAATGCTAGCAAACAAACAGTAGCATGATTGCTTTGAAGTGCGTAAAATGCGACCTCGTTTTAAGAAACACACTAATTTAGTCAGCATAATAGGCAGTAGATATGAGCATGAAATTACACGTTAAAACATGGGGTTGTCAGATGAATGAGTACGATTCATCAAAAATGGCGGACCTTTTAAATGCAAGTAACGGTTACACTTCCGTTGATGAAGCAGAAGATGCGGACGTAATTTTATTAAATACTTGTTCTATCCGTGAAAAAGCACAGGAAAAAGTATTCCATCAGCTTGGCCGTTGGAAAAAACTAAAAGACAAAAATCCTAACATCGTGATTGGTGTCGGTGGTTGTGTGGCATCACAGGAAGGTAAAGCGATTCGTCGCCGTGCTCCTTATGTGGATATCGTATTTGGCCCACAAACATTACATCGCCTACCAAAAATGATCCAAGAAGTGCAAGACAATAAAGGCACTGTGGTTGATGTTAGTTTCCCTGAAATTGAAAAATTTGATTCTATGCCAGAGCCAAAAGCAGAAGGTGCAACAGCCTTTGTGTCTATTATGGAAGGTTGTTCTAAGTACTGTACTTTCTGTGTTGTACCTTATACACGTGGTGAAGAAGTTAGCCGCCCATTAGATGATATTTTATTAGAAGTGGCGCAGCTTGCAGAACAAGGCGTACGTGAAATTAACCTATTAGGTCAAAACGTAAACTCTTACATTGGCGAAATGCACGATGGAGACGAGTGTACTTTCCCTGAATTATTACGCTATGTAGCTTCTATCGATGGTATCGACCGTTTACGTTACACAACCAGTAACCCAATCGACTTTACCGATGAGATTATTGATGTTTATCGTGATACACCTGAACTAGTTGATTTTTTACACCTGCCTGTACAAGCTGGCGCAGACCGCATATTAAACCTAATGAAACGTGGTCATAATGTAGCGCAATACAAAGAAAAAATTGCGGCATTAAAAGCTGTACGTCCAAACTTAACCATAAGCTCTGACTTCATTGTTGGTTTCCCCAATGAAACTGACCAAGACTTCCAAGAGACTATGGATTTAATTAACCATATTGGTTTTGATACAAGTTACAGCTTCATCTACAGCCAACGCCCTGGCACACCCGCTGCAGATATGCCTGACGATGTAGATTTAGAGACGAAAAAGAAACGCTTAGCTATCTTACAAGATCGTATTCACCAACATTCGCAATTAATTGGTCGTCGTATGGTTGGTTCTGTACAGCGAATTTTAGTCGAAGGGCCTTCTCGTAAAAATATTATGGAGCTATGCGGCCGTACTGAAAATAATCGTATCGTAAACTTTGAAGGTGATCATCGTTCTATCGGTGGTTTTGTTGATGTTGAAATCACAGAAGTCCATACTAACTCAATTCGTGGTAAGTTTATCCGCGGTGAGTCTGAAATGAACTTACGTGAATCGATTCGTCCAAGTGACATTGTAAATAAAAATACAAACAAACTTGGCGTTGAAACTTTTATCCCAGCATAAATAAGGTCTTTATACTTGAGCACAAAATTAACCACAATTCATCTTGATTTAGTTCCTGCCGACAAAGATCGCTTAGCGGTCTTATGTGGCTCATTTGACGATAATATTAAACAAATTGAACGCCGTTTAGGGGTTGAAGTCATCTATAAAGATGCACACTTCCAAATTGTAGGTGAGCATCGTTATGCGCAAGCTGGCAGTGAGTTAATTAACGACCTGTACATTGAAACACAACCCGTTAAAGGCAAAATTGGCCGCTTAACTGATGAAGATGTACACCTAGCATTACAAAACTTGATTAGTGAACATCGCTTATTGGAAGTGAAAGTCGAGTCTCAAGAAGTGGGTTTCAAAAGCCTCACCATCAAGACTAAACGTGGTGTGATTAAACCACGTGGTGAAAACCAAACTAAATATGTTAGCAATATCCTACGCAGCGATATCAGTTTTGGTGTTGGCCCTGCGGGTACCGGTAAAACCTATTTGGCTGTTGCTTGTGCTGTTGAAGCACTGGAACGTCAAGAAGTACGTCGTATCTTATTAACTCGCCCAGCTGTTGAAGCAGGTGAAAAACTCGGTTTCCTACCAGGTGATTTATCACAGAAAGTAGACCCTTACCTACGTCCACTTTACGATGCCCTGTTTGAAATGCTAGGTTTTGAAAAAGTAGAAAAGCTAATTGAAAAAAACATTATTGAAATTGCACCATTAGCTTATATGCGTGGTCGTACTTTAAATGATGCCTTTGTAATTTTGGATGAAAGCCAAAACACTACAACTGAACAAATGAAAATGTTCTTAACACGTATTGGTTTCAACTCAACAGCGGTTATTACGGGTGATATCACTCAAATCGATTTACCGCGCCATCAAAAATCTGGTTTACGCCATGCGATTGAAGTACTGGGTGAAGTAGATGAAGGCATTAGCTTTAACTTCTTCTTAGCCGATGATGTAGTACGTCACCCTGTTGTTGCTCGTATTGTTAAAGCATACGATGCTTTTGACAGAAAAGCTGAAATCGCAGAAAGTGAAGCGAGAGACGCTTAATGGAATTGTATGTCGATTTACAGCTTGCTAGTGAAGACCAGCAAGCCTTACCTGATTTAGCACAGATGGAAAAATGGGTAAGTGTAGCTATCCTCAAAGCAAGCGCTAAAAAACGAGACCTTGCTGAATTGACAGTTCGTATTGTAGACTGCGAAGAAAGTCAGCAATTAAACGCTGATTACCGAGGAAAAGATAAGCCAACAAATGTCTTATCTTTTCCTTTTCAGAATCCGCCAGGTATCACCTTACCCTTATTAGGTGACTTGGTGATCTGTAAAACAGTAGTTGAACAGGAAGCGACGGAACAACAAAAGCCGTTAATTTCACATTGGGCACATATGCTGATTCACGGCACGCTCCATCTTTTAGGTTACGACCATATTGAAGATGAAGAAGCAGAAGTGATGGAAGGCATTGAAACCGAACTTATGATTGAGTTAGGTTATTGTGACCCTTATATAAGCGAAAAAGAGTAAATAAAATTAATGTCCGAAGATTATCATTCTAGTAACGAGCAACCTAAAGAAGGATTGCTCGATAAAATAGGTAACCTATTTCAAGGTGAACCTAAAAGCCAAGATGAATTATTAGACGTGATCGATAGCGCAAAAGACCGCCAAGTGATCGATCAAAAAACCAAAGAAATGATAAAGGGCGTTATTGATGTCTCTAAACTACGTGTTAGAGATATTATGATCCCACGCTCACAAATGGTAACGCTTGGGTTAAACAAACCTGTTGAAGAGTTATTACCTGAAATTATCAATTCAGCTCACTCTCGTTTCCCTGTGATCACTGAAGATAAAGACCACATTGTCGGTCTATTATTAGCTAAAGATCTACTGCAATACGGTTTTAGTTCTAACCCTGACGACTTTAAAATAGACGACATCCTGCGTGAAGCGGTTGTTGTTCCTGAAAGTAAACGCTTAGATACCCTGTTAAAAGAGTTCCGAAGCCAACGTTACCATATGGCTATCGTTGTTGATGAATATGGTGGTGTATCAGGCTTGGTAACCATCGAAGACATTCTAGAAGTGATTGTCGGTGAAATCGAAGATGAATTCGACTACGAAGAAGCAGATGAAATTCGCAAAATCGGTAAACGTAGTTTTGCTGTAAGTGCGCTTACCACATTAGCCGACTTCAATGAGTTTTTTGAAACCGATTATAATCTAGAAATCCAAGACACTATTGGTGGTTTTATTTTGCATGAGTTTGGACATTTACCAAGCCGTGGTGAAAAGATAACCATTGGAGAGCACAAGTATAAAGTCACACATGCTGATAACCGTCGCTTAATACAACTGCAAGTACGAGTACCTCGAGAACTAAAAAAAGAACTTAAAAAAGATTGAGTAAACCTATGCTAACTAAAATTACCTCTTCTCTGTATGGCCAATTAATTGTGGCTGCATTGTTAGGGACAATTCAAGTATTTGCATTTGCTCCATTTCAACAATGGTGGGTGTTATATCCCTCCTTTGTTGGGATTTTCTTACTATTAAAGCAAGCCCAACGTCACCATAAAAAGCTATTTCTAGTTAGCTTTATTTTTAACCTTTCCATGTTTATTGCCACCTTACACTGGATCTATGTGAGTATGGATCGGTTTGGCGGTATGCCTATTATCGCAAGCGCTTTATTAATTGTTCTCTTATGTGCTTACTTAGCCCTATTCCCGAGTGCCGCTCTTTGGCTAAGTTATCGTATCCCCACTCGATCTAACCTAGTGCGTTTATTACTTATCATCCCAAGTTTGTGGCTAATAATGGATTGGGCTCGCGGTTGGTTTTTAACAGGTTTTCCTTGGGCTTATTTAGGCTATAGCCATGCAGATACCCCGCTAGCCGGATTTGCACCAATTTTAGGGGTGCAAGGTATTACCTTAGCCATCGTAGTAATTTGTGCTTGTTTAACTTTATTACTATTAAAACAGTCTCAGAAATTTGCTTTACTTTTAATGCTAGCCATCGTCATGAGTGGTTATAGTTTAAAACAGTTGTCATTTACTGAATTACAAAAACCAATCAAAGTAGCACTAGTACAGGGCAATATAGACCAAAAGCTAAAATGGGAACCGGATCATCTGTACCCTTCTATTTTAAAATATCTCGGTTTATCAGGCATTCAAAATGATATCACTTCTACAGATTCAGTAACTGAGAGTGTAGATAAACAACAACCCGAGCTACTTATTTGGCCAGAATCAGCTATTGCGGCTTTAGAAATTGATATGCAACGTTTTTTACAATCCTTATCTCGTAAACTTGAAGAGGAAAATAAAGCGTTACTCACTGGTATTATTAATTACGATATTAATAAAGATGAGTATTTTAATAGCATCATCATGTTAGGAGAATTACCTCCTAATCAAGGTTATTCACAAACCAGCCCAAACCGTTACGCAAAACATCAATTGTTACCGATCGGAGAGTTTGTTCCATTTGAAAACTTATTACGCCCGCTAGCTCCCTATTTTAATTTGCCTATGTCTAGCTTTCAACGTGGCGGTGCACATCAAGCGAATTTAAAATTTGCAGATACCACACTGGCAGCAGCACTCTGTTATGAAATTGCTTTTCCTGAACTATTACGTGAAAACATACATGAAAAAACGGGGCTGCTACTTACCCTCAGTAATGATGCATGGTTTGGAGATTCAATAGGTCCAGCACAACATTTACAGATTGCTCGAATGCGTGCCATTGAATTAGGTAGGCCTTTATTACGCAGTACTAACAATGGTATTACCGCTATTTATGACGGCATGGGAAAAGAAGTAGGTCGTCTCCCTGCTGATGTGGATGCCGTATTACGTAAAGAAATACAACCTGCTTATGGTTTCACACCTTATCAGCGTGTTGGTCAAACACCGCTCTTTATCTTCTGTTTACTAGCCTTACTGAGTGCTTTTTTATTAATTAAAAGACCTTTAAAAGTAAAATATTAGATAACAGTAGCAACCCATATTAGCTGCAATGATTTACTCAAGCTAATTAAGTTGCCATCTCCCTAGGAACTTTTTTATAGAGTCTGACTCCAATGCTATTCATGCGTCATCGAATTACAACCAATAAAGTTTATTATGACGCACTTTAAACTTTATTGATGATACCTACGTATTCAATGTGGCGATCATAAATTTATAGCAAATTCACTAAGGTTAATTAGACAACATATGTTTTTGAAATCTCTTTTTTGATACTTATTACATCAAAATTAATCACACTACTTTATGTGTAATTTGGTTGTAAATACCTGTAATAAATCCCCCTTAGCAAGTATTTAATAGGTACTGGATTTAGTGAGTAAAGGTTGCCTTATGTTCGAAAATATTAATGGTCATCAAATAAGCTAAATAAAGGTTAATAAACAAAAAATTCAGAGAGTTTACTATCAATTTATAACTGATATTTATGTGTCAAACTGATACCATATTTTTATTTTTTCACCAGTACTAGAGGAATCTTCATGCTTTTAAAGAGAACGGCCATCATTACACTTTCAACCCTATTTTTGACCGTTGGATGTATCTCTATTTCAACCGATGAAGAAACACAAAAAGTTGAAACAACCCTGCAAGCGCAAGAAACTAAAATTACTGAATTAGAAGCAGCGTTAACAGAATCAAAAGTGGATGCTGAGCAGAAGCAACTTGAGTTAGCTGAAGCCAAAAGTAATTTAGAACGACTCAAGCGAGAGAAACAAACACTTGATGAAGAACTTCAACAGAAGATCTTAATCGAAAGATCAAGAGCCAAAAGCAGCAAACAAGTTGCTAAAGAAACAGTAAACCCTCAATACCAAGATAAAACCGTATTAGGTCAGGCTGAATGGATTTATGTTACTAAAGCAAAACAAAATTTTAAAGCTCGCATTGATACAGGCGCGACTACTTCTTCGATCAATGCCGTTGATATACAAGAGTTTGAACGTGATGGAAAAGATTGGGTAAAGTTTAATATTACCCACAGCAAAGATGGCGACAAAAAAATCATTGAAGCGCCAGTGGTTCGTTACGTCAAAATCTTACAATCAAGTGAACCAGGTGAATACGATCGTCGTCCTGTAGTGGAATTGCATGTTCGTATTGGTGGTGTTGCACATAAATCAGAATTCACCCTAACTGATCGTCTACATATGGATTATCCAGTCCTGATCGGCCGTAGTTTTATACAAGATGTTATTTTAGTTGATGTAAGCCAAGATTATATCCACCCAAAATACCAACCTCAGGATAAATAGTAAGGAACACCATGAACGCACGTATTTTCTTTTACACCTTAGTGGCTGGTTTGTTTATATTAGGTATAACACAAACTATCCAACGCCATATGGCCTTTGATATCCCTTGGATGCCAGGGGAAACAAGAACGGTTTGGAATATTGATGCAAAGGTCGAGTTTGATGCTACTGATAAGGCGATATTAGCTTCATTAACAACGCCTTATACACAAGCAGGTTTTACTCAAATTAGTCAAAATGCGGCGTCTCCTGGTTATGGTTTATCGTTTTTATACGAAGATAGTCACCCGCAGGCACAGTGGACAATTCGCCAAGCTGATGGCCCACAGACCCTGTATTACAATATTCAGCTGTTAGTTGATGATGAAAGTAAAGATCAAGCGATAGACAAAATGCCTGAGCTTGTGGAGACAGAATACGGCGGTGCTGGTGTTGCAGCTGACCTAGCAGCAAGCTCAGATATCATCCAAGACTCTCTAAAAACCAGTGCCGATGCCTTCAGTTTTACGCGAGAGTTGTTAAAGCAGTTAAATGCTGAAGATCCTAATCAAAATGTGAGTTTAGTACTATCTGGTAAAGCGACCAAAACTGATGTATTAATGGCGTTATTAAACGAAGCTAAGATACCCAACAAACGTATTGGTGCATTAGTGCTTGAAGATGGACGACGTCGCCAACATTTACAGCCACTGGTTCAAGTGTTCCAAGAGAAAGATGGTGAAATTGAGTCTCGTTTATTTAATGCATCAACGATCAAAGCCGTAGACCGTACTAATCTTTTATTATGGGATCAAAGTGGTAAAGCCCTACTTGAGTTAATCGGTGGTGTGAACTCAAGAGTTAGCTTTTCTATGATTCAACAGGATCAACCTGCACTCGCAGCTATTTTGCAGAAAACCGATAATGAGCACCTATTTAACTTTTCAATACATAGCTTACCTATAGAAGATCAATCTTTATTTAAAGGCATCTTAATGATCCCATTAGGTGTATTAATCGTGGTCATTATGCGTGTCCTAATCGGTCTAAAAACATCAGGTACTTTTATGCCGGTATTAATTGCAATGGCCTTTATACAGACTAGCTTAGTAACCGGTTTAATTGGCTTTATTCTATTAGTTGCGGTCGGTCTATTTATCCGATCCTATCTATCCCACTTAAATTTATTATTGGTTTCCCGAATATCCACGGTGATTATCATGGTTATTCTATTGATTGCACTATTCGGTGTCCTTTCTTACAAGCTTGGATTAACGGAAGGTTTAAAAATCACCTTCTTCCCAATGATTATTTTATCTTGGACCATTGAACGTATGTCAGTGCTATGGGAAGAAGAAGGCCCTAAAGAAGTATTTACTCAAGGTGGTGGTAGTTTAGTGGTTGCTGTATTAGCTTACTTTATTATGAGTAATGAGATGGCCCGTCACTTAATGTTTAACTTTATCGGTTTACAGTTTGTTGTGATGTCACTTGTATTGATCTTAGGTAGTTACACTGGCTACCGTTTATTAGAGTTACGCCGTTTCAAACCTTTGGCGGATAAGGAGTAAACAATGTTTTTCTCTAGTCCTTTTAAACTTAGAAAAAAAGGCATTATGGGCATGAACCAACGTAACAGTGGTTACGTTGGTCGCTATAACCCACGCCGTCTATATCCTTTGGTTGATAACAAATTAAAGACCAAGATCATTGCCCGTGAAGCGAATGTCACCACACCCGCACTATTAGGTGTAATCTCAATGCAAGCAGAAGTTGAGAAAGTGGCTAGCTTCATTGAAAACACACCAGGCTTTGTTATCAAGCCTGCAAAAGGTAGTGGTGGTAAAGGGATCCTAGTGATCACCAAGATTGAAAATGGTCGTTATTACAAGCCAAACGGGAATGAAGAGACCTTAGCTGAAATTAAACGCCACGTTACTGATATCCTAGCTGGACTATTTAGTCTTGGTGGTAGTGCAGATGTTGCTGTTGTAGAAGGTTTAATTCAATTTGATAGTGCCTTTGATGGCTTTAGTTTTGAAGGTGTACCTGATGTGCGTGTGATTGTCTTTAAAGGCTTTCCTGTGATGGCTATGATGCGTTTGTCTACCGCTGCCTCTGATGGTAAAGCCAATCTTCACCAAGGTGCAGTTGGCGTAGGCATTGATATCGGTACGGGTAAAGCAATTAATGCCGTACAATTTGATATGCCCGTTGAACGTCATCCTGATACGGGCAAAGAGTTAAAACTGCTTAATGTACCTCGTTGGGAACGCTTAATATATTTAGCAGCTAGCTGTTATGAGATGTCAGGTATGGGTTACTTAGGGACTGATATGGTACTGGATAGAGATTTAGGGCCTATGTTATTAGAACTTAATGCTCGCCCAGGGTTAGCGATTCAAATCGCTAACGGTACTGGTATCCTGCCTCGCTTAAAGTTAATTGAAAGCCTTAAAGACGCCGATAAAATGAGTGTTGAGGAGCGCGTCGCTTTTGCTAAAAAACACTTTGCTGAAACACCACTGGTGGAAATAGCATAACGTCATTGATCAGTTCAATTAATGTAATACCAATTGTATTAAATAAGTAATCTAAATTTTGCGCAGGAAAAATGACTTAGTTCGAGGTGTAATTTAAGCCTTTCGACGATTAACTTTGTTAATAGTCTATCGGAGAATTAACTAAAAGATGTTAATTCTTTAATAGTTATTCCATTTACGAGAATGACAACGAAGCAATAAGTTATTTTAACAACAGTTACTTAGTGTGATTGGTATAATAGAGCCGAGTTTTAACTCGGCTTTTTTGTCCTCATTTTTCTAACATTTTTCATCACGCATAAAAAAACCGAGCAATGCTCGGCTTTGTATTTGTGCATTTAAGCTACTTAGCTACTTAACAACGGTCAAGGTAGGTTTTTTACCTGATGGTTTAGGCTTTTCTTCTACTTTAACTTGTTTCTCTGTGCTATCCAAACCAAGCTCTAAATCGTTATAAGCTTCCTCTTCAGGAAAGATAGTACCAGCACCATTTTCACGGGCATAGATACCTTCAATCGCATATAAAGGCACATAAACTTGAGTCGGTTGACCTGAGAACCGAGCATTAAATGATAATGCATTATCGTCTAATGAAAAACCTAGTACCGAGCGAGGACCAATGTTCAGTACTATTTTTCCATTTTCAACAAACTGTTGCGGTACATCAACATGTGGTTTTGTTGCATCAACAATTACATGAGGCGTACATTCACTATCAACTATCCAGTCATAGAAGGCACGCATTAAATAAGGGCGTTGTATTAACATATCCGACATTTTAAATACCTACAAAATCTAAAGATTAACCACCAACGCGGATTTCACGTTCAGTTTCAGTCATTGAAGCTTGGAAAGATTCACGTTCAAAGATCTTAACCATGTAACTCTTAAGGCCTGTTACATTATCATAGCCTAGGTCAATTTTCAGTTCAGGTAAACGCCACAGTAGCGGTGCCATGTAACAATCTACGATAGTGAACTCTTCAGACATAAAGTATGCAAAGTGATCAAATACAGGTGCAACTTCAAGAATCTTAGCACGTAATGTTGCACGCGCCGCGTCTGCTTTAGTTGCATCTCCTGATAAAATAACTGGTACTAATGGGTACCATTCGTTTTCAATACGTTGCATTAAAGAACGACTTTTTGCACGTTCAACCGGGTAAACAGGCATAAGTGGTGGATGAGGGAAACGCTCATCTAAATATTCCATGATGATGCGTGAGTTATATAACACTAATTCGCGGTCTACCAATGTTGGTAAATCATTGTTTGGTGTTATTTCAGCTAGCTCTTCAGATGGGTTTTCTTGGTCAACATAAGTAATGTCAACATTAACGCCTTTTTCAGCCAACACGATACGTGTTTGGTGACTATATAAATCAGATGGTCCTGAGAACAACGTCATTACAGAACGTTTATTTACAGCTACAGCCATGGAATACCCCTAGTAGTTAAAATTGAGTGTTTAAAAAACACAAACGGCAATGACATCAAAGTGACACCATTGCCGAGAAATAAAAAAGAAGCACTTGACGTTCAATAAAGATCGCGCCAATATACTTTCTTAGATAAGTAGCTCAGTGCAAGTAAGGTAATATTAAAAACAATAACTTATAGGTACTATTTTTAGTATTTAGATTTTATTTGATTACCTGAGTAGACTAAGAAGTATACCAGATTAGATGTGGTTTGGTCATACTCATCCGATGAGATACAAAAAAGCATGGCTCATAGACCATGCTTATATCGTCATCAATTTTTTAAATATAAAGAAAGCTATTTAAAAAACTTAGACATTATTATCCATGATGGATGTCGCGCCTGTTTTTGCAATTTCAGCCAAATCTTTATCGATCCAATATAATGCTTTACCGTCTTCACCTACTAATGAAATTTTATCTAAAATCCCTTTAAATAACTTCTCTTCTTCATGCTGCTCTGCAACATACCATTGTAGGAAATTAAACGTTGAATAATCATGTGTAGAGAAAGCTACGTGAGTTAACTCATTAATCTCTTTAGTAATAAGGCATTCATGCTTATACGTTTCTTCAAACACTTCTTTTAAAGAGTTGAATTCAAAAGGAGGAGCATCAATAGAGCCTAAAATCGGTAATGCGCCAGTTTCACTCACGTAAGTGAATAAACGGTTCATATGCTCCATCTCTTCAGTTGCATGAGTACGTAACATAGTCGCTGCGCCTTCATAGCCTTTATCTTCACACCATGCACTCATTTGTAAATACAGGTTTGAAGAGTAAAACTCTAAGTTAATTTGTTCATTTAATTTTTGAACCATGGTTTCGTTCAACATGATCTTCTCCTAATAGGGTTAGTACACTAACCTTAAAGTGCAGCTTGTTAAAAAACAAGTAAAAAAAAGCCCAGTAAAAACTGGGCTTTTTTGCAATTCGTAAAACGATATTAACGTTTAGAGAACTGTGGACGTTTACGTGCTTTATGTAAACCGACTTTCTTACGTTCAACTTTACGAGCATCACGTGTAACGAAGCCAGCACCACGTAATTCAGAACGTAGTGTTTCATCAAACTGCATTAATGCACGAGTAATGCCTAAACGGATTGCACCAGATTGACCAGTAGTACCACCACCTTTAACAGTGATGTTTAGGTCGAATTTTTCAGCAGCGTCTACTAACACTAATGGTTGACGAACAACCATACATGCAGTTTCACGACCGAAGTATTCATCTAGGTTACGTTTGTTGATAGTGATTTGACCACTACCTGCTTTTAAAAACACACGAGCTGTAGAGCTTTTGCGACGACCTGTGCCGTAGTATTGATTTGCCATTGTTTTATATTCCTATTAGATGTCTAAAACTTGTGGTTGCTGTGCAGAATGTTGATGCTCAGAACCAGCATAAACTTTCAATTTACGGTACATTGCGCGACCTAGTGGGCCACGTGGAAGCATACCATTTACAGCTTTTTCAATAACACGCTCAGGAGCACGTTCGATTAAGTCTTCAAAGCTAATTGCTTTAATGCCACCGATGAAACCTGTGTGGTGGTAGTAAATTTTACCTTTAGCTTTATTGCCTGTTACAGCAACTTTCTCTGCGTTGATAACGATAATGTAATCGCCAGTGTCAACGTGCGGAGTGTATTCAGCTTTATGTTTACCGCGTAAACGTAAAGCGATTTCAGTAGCTAAACGACCTAGTGTTTTACCTTCAGCGTCAACTACGAACCAGTCGCGTTTTACTTCAGCTGGTTTTGCAACAAAAGTTTTCATTAAGTTATACCCAAATTAATGATTTAAAAAAAGTAAGACTACAAATTTGTAATCTAAAATGTATTTTTTCGCCTTTTCGTATCCCTTCGAATACGTCTAGCGTAAACAGATCCACCATAAAATAGGGGAGGTGGATAACGTGGGCGGCCATATTGTATAGAAAAGTACACTGGAGATCACCTGTTTATTGCATATTTATGAACAAGTTTTTCACAAGAGTTCATTCACAAATTGTTTATTAACTAAACAGGTAATCTAAGTGCCTAAATTTATGATTAAATATCAAGATGATGAGCTTTACTGAGGTAGGTTTTACTTTGCATTTCCAATAAACGAGAAACACAACGTTGAAACTCAAAAGCCAGTCGAGTGCCTTTGTAGAGATCAATGACTTTCACTTCTGCAGACATGATTAATACAACATTACGGTCATAAAACTCATCCACCATCGCAATAAAACGACGAGTCACGTCATTATGCTGGTCATTCATTTGCGGGATATTCGACACCAGAACAGTGCGGTACAAAATAGCTAACTCAATATAATCGCGAACACTGCGTGGTCCATCGCACAACTCACTAAACTCAATGCTCAATGTATCGTGACTTTTGGCAATGGTCGTTAAAGGTCGATCATTAATAGTGATCTCCAAATTATAATGATGCTTACCACTAGCAAAGGTTTCAAAGCTAGTTTTTATCTGCTTATCTGCCTCGCGTGTTAACGGGTAGTAGTAGACCTCGGCTTCAATTAAACGTCCTAAACGATAATCCACTCCACCATCCAAATTAAAAATTTCACAATGAGTTTTAATCAAATCAATAGCAGGGAGAAAACGGGCGCGCTGTAATCCATTACGATAAAGGTGATCTGGGTGGATATTAGAGGTCGCCACTAAAATAACCCCTTCTGCAAATAAGGCCTCGAACATACCCGCTAAAATCATTGCATCGGTAATATCTTCAACAAAGAACTCATCAAAACAGATGATGTCAGTTTCACTGGCAAACTGTTTTGCAATCTCTTTTAATGGATTAGCTTGTCCTTGTAATTGGGTCAGCTTTTTATGAACTTGCAACATGAAGTGGTGGAAGTGTAGACGCTTTTTACGAGGGCTTTCGATGTTATCGTAAAACAGATCAACAAGATAAGTTTTACCCCGCCCTACTCCGCCATAAAAATACAAACCTTTAATCTCTTTTACCGTGTCACTCTTACTATTAAATAAACGTTGTAAAAAAGAGGTTTTGACAGCAGGCTTTGTCTCTTTAGTGTATAAATCATCGTATAAACGTTGCAGCATAGTAATCGCTTGCAGTTGCGCAGAGTCTGCAAAAAAGGAGGGTTTTAATAAATCTTCTTGGTATCGAGCAAGTGGTGTCACAATAATGTCTTAATGATTCAGTAAAATTAATCTTTGTATAGCATATTTAGTGGGCATTTAAACAGTACCATCTGCTATGTTTCATAAATTTTTGCGGGATATCACGCGAAATGTACTTTAAATAAACTTATATGATTCATTATCACATTAAAGGCCATTGCTTTGCTCTGTTCTCAATATTCTTTTATAGTAAACTTTTTAAACCTATTTTCCCCATGGTTAAAAAGTAAGGAACTACAATGAATATGCCACTTCGACTTCTATTACTTATTGTTATGCTTTGCACAAGTACTTCAAATTACGCTGCATTACCACTCACACTTGATGGCGAAAATGTACCGAGTCTTGCCCCTTTAATTAAAAAAGTCAGCCCTGCAGTAGTTGATATTTCCGTCACTGGCGCAAATAAACTATTACCAAAAGATGCTCAAGATCTTTTAAAATTTTTAGGTCCAGAGGCCCCTACCCAAGCTTTTTCTGGATTAGGCTCGGGTGTGATTGTAGATGCTGAACAGGGGTATATCATCACCAACTACCATGTCATTAAAAATGCCAATAGGATATTAATTAAACTTATTTCAGGTCACCAGTATCAAGCTAAAGTCGTTGGGCAAGATATACAAAGTGACATTGCCCTACTACAAATCGACAGCAAGCAACCTTTAGTGGCCATGACCTTTGCTGATTCCGATAAATTACAAGTCGGTGATTTTACTATTGCTATCGGTAATCCCTTTGGCTTAGGGCAAACAGTCACTTCTGGTATTGTTAGTGCACTGGGTCGTAGTGGTTTGAACCTACAAAATTTAGAAAACTATATACAAACCGACGCGGCGATTAACAGCGGTAACTCTGGTGGTGCCTTAATTAACTTAAAAGGTGAATTAATCGGCATCAACACCGCTATTTTAGGGCCTAATGGAGGCAACATTGGTATTGCCTTTGCGATTCCAGCCAATATGGTTAAAAACTTAATGCAACAGTTGCTAGAGTTTGGCGAAATTCGTCGTGGCATATTAGGTATTAAAGGTGGGGAAGTAACACCAGAACTTGCTCAAAGCTTTGATTTAGATGTCAACTATGGTGCCTTCATTTACCAGGTCACACCTGATTCAGCAGCCGATAAAGCAGGCTTAAAAGCCGGTGACGTGATCACTGCTATCAATGGTTCTAATATTAAATCCTTTGCTGCATTACGCGCCAAAATTGGCTCTCTCAGTGCGGGTAAAGAGATAACGTTAAAAGTATTACAAGAACAAAAAGTTAAAACCATTAGCGTTATATTAGGTGGCGAAGGTGATAACTTACAGGCCAAAGCCCCTATTGTGATTTTTGAAGGTGCAACCTTAAAAGATGCAGAAGAGGGACAAATGACACCTGGAGTTAATGTATTAGCTATTGAGAAAGAGTCTGAAGCGGAACGTATAGGTTTACTTAAAAACGATGTCATTATCGCCGTTAATCGCACTCCGGTTAAAAATCAGCAACAACTTCTGTCTGCATTAACCGAATCAACTAAGGTCAGAGCCCTGAATATTATGCGAAATAACCGTCCAATATATATAATTCTTAACTAAGATCACAAAAAAATGTAATAAATTTACATAAACAGCATTTATTAGCGCTTTATTGATTATAAATAATTTTTTCTTCAATAAATTCTTGTAAAATATGCAACATAATTAAAAAGATAAAATTGAATAGAAACAGTAAATAAAAGTAAGTAAAAAAGCACAATCACTCTTGGAGAAAAGACGGTGAGAAAAACGAAAATTGTATGTACGATAGGCCCAAAATCAGAATCTAAAGAAATGTTAGCAAAACTAGTTGAGAACGGTATGAACGTTATGCGTCTTAACTTCTCACACGGTGATTTTGATGAGCATGGTGCTCGTATCACACGTATCCGTGAAGTATGTGAAGAAACAGGTAAAAATGTTGCTGTTCTTCTAGATACTAAAGGTCCTGAAATACGTACAGTAAAATTAGAAGATGGTAACGATGTTCTACTAACAGCGGGTCAAGAATTCACCCTGTCTACAGACCAAACAATTATTGGTAACAACACTATCGTTGCAGTGACATACGAAGATCTAACAAAAGATCTTGTTGTTGGTAACACAGTATTATTAGATGACGGTTTAATCGAAATGACAGTAAAAAGTATCACTGATACTAATGTTGTTTGTACTGTTATCAATACCGGTGAACTAGGCGAAAACAAAGGTGTTAACCTACCAGGTGTTAAAGTTCAATTACCTGCTTTATCGACAAAAGATAAAGGTGACTTAATCTTCGGTTGTGAGCAAGGTGTTGATTTTATCGCAGCTTCATTCATCCGTAAGAAAGAAGACGTATTAGAGATTCGTGAGCTATTAAAAGCAAACGGTGGAGAAAAGATCCAAATCATCTCTAAAATCGAAAACCAAGAAGGTGTTGATAACTTTGACGAAATACTAGCAGTTTCTGATGCAATCATGGTTGCACGTGGTGACCTAGGTGTTGAAATCGCAGTTGAAGAAGTAATTTTTGCTCAAAAAATGATGATTGAGAAAGCTAACAAAGCACGTAAGCCAGTTATCACTGCAACGCAAATGCTTGACTCTATGATCAAAAACCCTCGTCCAACTCGTGCTGAAGCGGGTGACGTAGCCAATGCAATCATCGATGGTACAGATGCAGTAATGCTTTCTGGTGAGTCTGCTAAAGGTAAATACCCAGCAGAAGCAGTAGAGATCATGGCGACTATTTGTTCACGTACAGACAGCATTCTTCCTCCTAAATTAGACGAGAAAGAAACTGACATACGTATTACTGAAGCAATCTGTAGCGGTGCGGTTAAAAATGCTGAGCAACTAGATGCTAAATTAATCATTGTTGCAACTGGCGCTGGTAAGTCTGCACGTTCTCTACGTAAATACTTCCCAACAATGCCAATTTTAGCGTTAACAAGTAATCCTAAAACACGTCAGCAATTAGCACTAACTAAAGGTGTTTCTGCTAAAGTGATTGAGCAACAAGATTCAATGGAAAGCTTCTACAAGCTAGGTATGGACTTTGCTAAAGAGCAAGGTTTAGTGGTAGCTGGTGATAAAGTAGTAATGGTTGCTGGTGCACTAGTTGACTCTATAACAAATACTTCATCTGTACACGTTATCGCTTAATAGACTAACCATAAAGATTGCTTTTATTGTTTATCAATAACAGTTTTTAATTTAGCCTTCCAAAACATCGCCTTCGGGCGATGTTTTTTATTGTCCTATCGCATTAATAAAAAGTATTTTTCTCCTGCCTCAACTTTTCTATATACTGAACCTCCATTTTTATATTAACTATTAATTATTACAAGATATGAAGCTAAAGCACTTTTCAAATTATCTCGTGAAACCTATTCTGTGGGGATTGTTTCTTGCGGCTGTGATTATTTATAGCCCAACTATACTGAAACATTTCACCAATAATGAGGTTCAGTTACCTGATATCATCAGCTATTCTGACGCCGTCAAAAAATCAGCGCCTTCTGTGGTAAATATTTACTCACAGCAATATATTGATTCCAGCCTTGGCACTAAACAACAATTACAGCCTACTGGCTTAGGCTCGGGGATCATACTGGATGCTGGGGGATATATTTTAACTAACCACCACGTAATTGCTCAAGCAGATCAAATTCTGATCGCCTTGCAGGATGGTCGTTTATTTACTGCTAATATTATTGGTAGCGATGTGATCACAGATCTCGCCGTATTACAGATAGATGGCGAAGATTTACCAGTTATGCCACAAAATGCCGACTACACACCAGAAATAGGCGATCTGGTATTAGCCATTGGTAATCCTTATAACCTAGGACAAACCATTACCCAGGGAGTGATCAGCGCAACGGGCCGTGGTGGAATGAGTAGTACTGGTCGTCAAGACTTTATTCAGACCGATGCCGCGATTAATGAGGGTAACTCTGGTGGTGCTTTAATTAATAGCCGAGGCGAACTGGTGGGTATTAATACCTCAGAGTTTTATACCGGCAATAGTAATGTCACCTACGGAATTAGTTTTGCTATTCCTTATCGATTAGCCAGTCGCGTGATGCAAGGGATTATTAAAGACGGTCGTGTGATCCGTGGTTCCCTAGGTATTGAAGCCGAAAACCTAGATCCACTGGTAGCTCGCTTATGGGGCTTAGAGGCTAAAAACAGTATTATTGTTAAGAAGATCACTGAAGGTGGACCAGCACAAAAAGCCGGTATGTTAAAAAATGATATTATCTTAAAAATCGATAATAAAGATGCGGTTAACCTACTCCTTACAATGGATAAGATAGCGAACATCAAGCCAGGCACAGAAACCGAAATCACCATTATCAGACAAGGTAAAGAGCGCGTATTAAATGTGCGTATCGGAGAGTTGCAACAATAACCTGTTATTAATGCTTTATTGATACCTGATTGCACAAACAAAAAAAGAAAGCCGAGGCTTTCTTTTTTTAGAGAATAACACTATTTAATAATAGGTTAGCATTCTACACGGCGCATTTTTGCACCTAATGGAATTAACTTATCTTCAATGGCTTCATAACCACGATCGATATGATAAATTTCATCAACAGTTGTTTCACCTTGTGCAATTAAACCTGCAATAACCAAGCTCGCTGAAGCACGTAGGTCCGTTGCCATTACCGTTGCTCCACTTAACTTATCATTGTCACCACAAATCGCTAAGTTACCATCTAGCTCAATGTTAGCACCCATACGAATTAATTCAGGCACATGCATAAAGCGGTTTTCAAAGATGTTCTCTTTAATACGACCTGTACCCGGTGCTACTGTATTCAATAAAGTAAATTGCGCTTGCATATCGGTTGGGAAAGCCGGATGCGGCGCTGTTGTAATATTCACTGATTTTAAAGTACGACCAGTCATATCAGCTTCTATCCAATCATCACCTGTTGTTACTAGCGCACCAGCTTCTTCTAATTTAGATATTACTGCCGTTAGTAGATGCGGGTCAGTTTTAACACAACGCACTTTACCACCACTTACTACTCCAGCAACTAAGAAAGTACCTGTTTCAATGCGATCAGGTTGTACTTGGTAAGCGCAATCACCTAACTTCTCAACACCTTCAATCACGATAGTATCTGTACCAGCACCAGTGATTTTACCACCCATGCCATTAATAAAGTTAGCGAGATCTACAATCTCAGGCTCTTTTGCTGCATTCTCAATGGTGGTTACACCTTCAGCTAATGCTGCTGCCATCATCAGGTTACCCGTACCGGTAACACTCACTAGGTCCATGTATAAGTGACAACCTTTTAAACGGCCATCAACACGCGCTTTGATAAAACCATCTTCTACTTTAATTGTTGCTCCCATTTGCTCTAAACCGTGAATATGTAAGTTCACAGGGCGAGCACCAATAGCGCAACCACCAGGTAATGAAATATCAGCTTCACCGAAACGAGCAACTAATGGACCTAGTGCTAAGATAGAAGCACGCATACTTCTTACTAGCTCGTATGAAGCAGTATAATTTTTAACATCTTTTGCGTTAATATGTACTAGGTGCTTATCTTGACTTGCCGTCGCGCCCAACTCTTGTAATAACTCAAGTGTGGTCGAAATATCTTTTAATAGCGGAACATTACTTAAATTGATGTCCCCTTCAGATAATAAAGTAGCAAATAAGATTGGTAATGCGGCGTTTTTTGCCCCAGAAATAGTAACCTCGCCATTCAATTGGCAGCCACCTTGAATAATAAATTGACCCATGAAAATCCCTATTAACGAACTAAATAAAATGTTTTTGTTTTTGCCACTCATCTGGCGTTAACGCTTTAATCGTTAAGGCATGGATTGCATTACTTGCAATCTCTTCAGATAAATGAGCATAAATGGTTTGTTGCTTTTTAACGCGATTCATATCAATAAACATGTCGCTCACAGCAATCACTTGAAAAGTGCCACTTTCACCTTTAACAATACAAACATCTAATGTAAGGGCTTTTTCTAATTTTTCTTTAATTATCTCTGTATTCATATACAACCACTATTTTTCAAAAAGGTTTTCAACACCGTAAAGCTCAGCTAATACCTGTAGTTTAGCTGAAGCATTAACCATTAGAAGCGCTGGAAATTGTGTTTTAATTTGCACTAAATATGCGACGCCTGCTGAGTCAACATTCTCTAAATGCGATAGTTCAAGATGCTTTACACTGTGGTAAGTTGCTATCTTGGGATAAGCTTGCTGGCTTAAACCAGCAAGTAATAAATCTCGTTCAAGGACAAAGCGACTACTCATGATTCAAACTCATCATTTTTTTCTAGTAGCAGCTTAATCACTTCATCAATACCTTGTTTCTGTATTAATGAACCAAACTCCGTTCGTTTGGTATCTAACATACTGATACCTTCCGCAATCACATCATAAACCTTCCATTCACCGTTTTTTTTGTTTTTACGTAACTTGAAGCTCAACTGTGTTACTTGACCATTGTTGTCGCGCATTCTAACAGGAATGTTGACGATTTTCTTACCCTTAAAATTATTATTATCGAGTATAGTGATCGTCTGCTCGTCATATTTAATTAATATATGACCATAGGCATTAACTAAGTAAGTACGGAATGCATCAACAAAGTTGTTACGCTGTTCAGCAGTCGTGTTTTTTAAATTAGCGCCTACCACACTGTATGCCGCATACTTGTAATCGAAATAAGGAAGTAGTTCCTCATTAATAATGACTTTAATATATTCAGGGTGTTCTGCTAGTTTAGTTCTTTCACTCTCTAAACGTGCAAAAGTCTGTTTTGATAAGGTTTTTAATGTTTGATTTGGATCTGTTAAAGCAGTATCCGTTTCAGCAGCAAATACTGAAAATGATAATGAATAAACAAGAGCAATAATAGAAATAAATAAACGCATGTTAGTCGTCCTTATTAATAGAATAGATAAACTGACCAATCAGGTCTTCTAATACTAATGCTGATTTAGTATCTTCAATGGCATCACCATCACCTAGCATCTCAATACCTTCATCAATAAAACCAGGTTTAATGCCTATGTATTGCTCTCCCAATAAACCAGAGGTTAAGATTGCAAGTGATGAAGTTTCAGGAAAGTAACCTTGATCTTCATACATAGATAATTTAACTAATGGAGTATAAGTGTCTTTATCCAAGGAGATAGACTCAACACGTCCTACTACCACACCACCTAACTTAACAGGAGCACGAGGTTTTAGACCGCCTACATTACTAAAGTTCGCTTCAAGCGTGTAACTATTGCCTTCGCCTTTAAAAGACAAGCCAGCCACACTAAAGGACAAAATAGCAAACGCTGCAATCGCAGCAACAACGAATAAACCAACCCAAATTTCTAATTTTCTCTGTGACATTCTAGCCCCCAAACATAATAACAGTCAGTAAAAAGTCCATTCCTAAAACAAGTAACGAAGCTAGTACTACAGTTTTTGTTGTTGCTCTACTAATTCCCTGTGCATTTGGCACAGTGTGGAAACCATTATATAAAGCAACCCAAGTAACAATTAACGCAAAGATAAGACTTTTGATCATACCATTGCCAACATCAGGAATGAAATTAACACTGCCTTCCATTACTGACCAAAAAGCACCGCCATCAATGCCCATCCAACTCACACCGATTAAATAACCGCCCCATATTGCCACGACATTAAATAATAATGTTAATAAAGGTAGTGCGATAATGCCGGCAATTAAACGCGGTGCGATGACACGTTTCAAAGGAGAAACCGCCATCATTTCCATACTGGCAATTTGCTCAGTACTTTGCATCAAGCCAATTTCAGCAGTTAATGCAGACCCTGCTCGCCCAGCAAATAGTAAAGCAGCAACAACGGGCCCAAGTTCACGTAGTAGTGATAATGCCACCATGCTACCTAAACTCTCTTCCGCCGCATAATCCACTAAAACATAATACCCTTGTAAACTCAGTACCATGCCGATAAATAAACCTGCCGTCACAATAATAGGTAAGGATAAAATACCGAGATGGAATACCTGAGCGACAGTAAGATGAAATAACTTAGGATGAGGCTTAGTGAACAAAGTACGGTAAAACATTAATGCAGATTTACCCGCACGTTGAATTAACTGTATCGTATAAGCCCCAATCGATTGTAAAAATGAACCCATTATTGATTGGCCTCTTTTAAGTCTACTAGGTAATCACTTGCAGGAAGGTGGAAAGGCACAGGTCCTTGCACAGCACCGGCTAAAAATTGTTGCAACAACGCATTATCTTTTTGTGCTAAGACTTCTTGCACAGAGCCCTGCGCAATAATTTTATGCTCAGCAAAGACATACACGTTATCAGCAATAGACAGCACCTCATTAACATCATGAGAAACAATAATAGAGGTTAAGCCTAATGTATCATTTAATTGCTTCACTAATTTCAATAATACATTCATTGAAATAGGATCTTGGCCTGTAAAGGGTTCATCATACATAACCACTTCAGGGTCTAAAGCAATAGCACGCGCCAATGCTACACGTCTTGCCATACCACCAGAAAGTTGTGATGGATAAAGATCTTTAGCACCACGTAAACCAACTGCCTGTAGTTTCATTAATACTAGGGTAGATAATAATTTTTCATCTAACTGTGTATGTTCTCTAAGTGGAAAAGCGACATTTTCAAATACTGTTAGGTCATTAAACAACGCCCCACTTTGAAATAGCATGCCCATTTTTTTGCGCGCTTCATATAACGCTTTTTCAGAACAATTGTGAATAGAAGTGCCATTAAACAGTACTTCACCACCATCAGCAGGAATTTGTCCACCAATCAATTTTAACAGGGTCGTTTTACCGATACCACTTGGTCCTAGCACCGCAGTAATTTTCCCCTGCTCAAACTGCATATCTATATTCTCAAATATGCTTTTTTCTTGTCGCTTGAAGCTAAGTTGGTTAATTACAATATGTTGTATTGACATAAATACCTTTTCTCTATGAAAAAGAAAGTTTAGTCTGATCGATAAGCCAATGATAGAACTTAAACAATCAGTCAGAATCGAGATAAATAACGATTTGAGTTGGATTTTACCTTTAAAATAATAAATAAGCGAAACTTAGCAGGTGCAATTCCATTTTTTCAATATTACAGACAAATTATATCCCTGTAAGTTTCGGTGATGTTCAGATTAATAGTAACATTAATAGCGTTTAATCTATGTAATATGAGACACTCTTGTTATGATTGGCACATATTTTGATTTCATAAATTGATTACCATAAACAATGCTCGCGATCCTTTGCGGACTTTGATATTTTGATAATAGATTTGCTGTATTTAATAAAAGAGTCGATAAATGATAGATACCCCCTATGGAAAAATCAGCCAAGATAACTTTCAACGCGCACAAAAAATAAAACTGTTTGTTTGCGATGTTGATGGTGTTTTTTCAGATGGTCGCATTTACCTAGGTAATGACAGAGAAGAGTTAAAAGCCTTCCATACAAAAGATGGCTTTGGGCTTAAGGCGATTATGCAACAAGGTATTGAAGTCGCGATTATTACAGGTCGTCAATCGAACATTGTCAGTAATAGAATGTCTGCCTTAGGTGTACAACATATTTTTCAAGGTAAAGACGATAAACTTACCGTGTACAAAACACTATTAGCGCAATTAGATTTAACGCCAGAGCAAACAGCTTATATCGGTGATGATGTGGTTGATCTGCCGGTGATGCAATTATCTGGCTTAGGTATTGCGGTCAATGACGCACATCCTCTGGTACTACAAAAAGCAGATTTAATCACTACAGTAAAAGGTGGATTTGGCGCAGTGCGTGAAGTGTGTGATCTATTTTTACAATGTCATGGACAACTTGCTATGACACAAGGTAAAAGCGAATAAATGAACAAACGACAGAGCATCCCTTTTATTGTCCTGTTTATCGCCTGTGCGGTTTGGGTCTACTTTACAACGGACACTGAATACCCTGCGTTACCAGATCATCACCCAAGTTATATAGCAGATGACTTACAGAGTAATCATTATGACCAAACTGGTTTTAATGATTATCGCGTCTTTGCTGATAAAGCCACTAACTACCCAGAAGATGATTCAACCTTGTTTGAACATCCTAAAGTAGTTATCTACCATAAAGACAAAGAGACGGGTGTGGTCACTATTTGGCAACTCACCAGTATCAAAGGCACATTAAAAGAAAAAAATAACCTATTATTATCAGGCAATGTGTTTATTAAGAACCTAACAGAAGATCAAATAGTGCAGACGATGTCCACTGCACAAGCAACAATAATGCTGGATACTAAAGTGATCACCAGTGACTTAAAAGTGACTTGGACAGGGCCACAACTGAAACATGAAGGTGTTGGTATGTGGGCGTCGATAGAAGGCGAAGAGATGAAACTTAATTCGAATATAAAAGCGGTGTACTTTAATGAACCTAAATAAATTAGCATGCTTACTAAGCATTTCATTGTTTAATGCCAATGTGATTGCATTAGAGTCTGATTATAACCAACCTATTCATGTTTCTTCAGTAAAGCAACATGCTAGCTTAAAAACCAACACGATCACTTTCACTGATGAAGTTTTATTAACTCAAGGTTCGATTAAGATCACAGCTGATAAATTGACGGTTATTCGAGGTGAAAAACCTAATCATGAATTGATGATTGCAGAAGGTAAAACCTCCGTTTTCCATCAAATACAAGACGATGGTAAACCATTAGATGCAGAGGCGAATAAAATTACCTATGATGTAGCAGCAGGTAAGATCACATTAACCGATAATGCACAAGTAAAACAATTAGATAGCCAAGTAAATGGTGCTGAAATAGAATACTTCTTAGCCACTCAAGAACTTAATGTAAGCACCGATCAGAATACTAAAGAGCGCGTAAAAACCATCTTTTTGCCTTCGCAATTTGAAAAAGATAAAAACAGTGACTCAACCTCAAATACAGGCGGTTAATTAATATGGCAGAGTTATGCGCAACAGGCTTAGTTAAGAGCTATAAAGGGCGTACCGTAGTAAATGGTGTTGGCCTTACAGTCAAAACCGGCGAAATTGTAGGGTTACTTGGCCCTAATGGTGCTGGTAAAACCACCTCTTTTTATATGGTTGTTGGTTTGGTTAAACAAGATCAAGGCACCATTGTTATTGATGATGAAGATATCTCTAGCAACCCGATGCATATTCGAGCACAAAAAGGCATTGGTTATTTACCACAAGAAGCGTCCATTTTTAGACGTTTAACGGTAACAGAAAATATCATGGGTATTTTACAGACCCGTAAAGAATTGACACAAAAACAACGCGAAGAGAAACTGAATACTCTTTTAGAAGAGTTTCATATTACTCATATTCGTGATAATAAAGGGATGAGTTTATCGGGTGGTGAGCGCCGTCGTGTAGAGATTGCACGCGCATTAGCCACAGAACCAAAATTTATTCTACTTGATGAACCTTTCGCTGGTGTTGACCCGATTTCGGTAATTGATATAAAAAATATTATTCAACAATTACGTGATCGTGGCTTAGGTGTATTAATCACCGACCATAATGTTAGAGAAACGTTAGATGTTTGTGAACATTCCTATATAGTAAGCCACGGAGAAATTATTGCTGTGGGTACACAGGATGAGATTCTGGCAAATGATCATGTGAAACGCGTTTATCTAGGTGAAGAGTTTAAACTTTAAATAATTGCCATACGTTCAGGAAGATATGTTTTGATGAAACAGGGTTTACAATTGAAAATGGGTCAGCAATTAGCGATGACCCCTCAATTACAACAAGCAATAAAACTATTGCAGCTTTCAACATTAGATCTGCAACAGGAGATCCAAAACGCTTTGGACTCTAACCCTCTTCTTGAACAAGACGACCAAACAGGATCTGAAGATACTGTTAAAGAAGCAGATAGCAGCGCATTAGATACCACTGAAGCGATTACTCAGCAAGAGTTCTCCGATGACCTACCTGCAGAAAAAGAGTGGGAAGAATCATACAACTCAACGCCGATCACTGGTACTAGCTCTAATGCAGTAGCCTATGAAGGTGAGAACACTTTATATCAAGGTGAGTCATCTACCTCATTACAAGACCATCTATTATGGCAAATGCAACTTACCCCTTTTACTGAAACAGACCAAATTATCGCGATGGCGATCATCGATTCCATTGATGAATCAGGTTATCTCACCACAGACTGTGAAAGCATATTAGAAAGCCTACAAACTGACTTAGAAGAGTTAGAGTTGGATGAAGTGGAAGTGGTACTAAAACGCATTCAACATTTTGACCCATTAGGTGTTGCGGCGCGCACCACTCAAGAATGTTTACAAATACAATTACGTCAACTTTCAGAAACAACACCTTGGCGTGATGAAGCTATCCAAATACTGGAACAGTATATGGATCTACTTGGAAACAGAGATTACCGCACACTGGCAAGAAAAAGTAAGTTAAAAGAATCTCAATTAGCTGAGATAATGCGTTTAATTCAAAGTTTAGAGCCACGCCCTGGTAATCGTGTAGAAACCAGTGAAACACAATATATCGTGCCAGACGTTTACGTTAAAAAAATTAATGGGCAATGGCGTGTTTCCCTTAATCAAGATTGTGACCCGAATTTATCGATTAACCAACAATACGCAAGTATGTGTACGGGTAATATCAGTAAAAATGATTCACAATTTATAAAGGGTCATTTACAAGAAGCGAAATGGTTTATTAAAAGTTTAGAAAACCGCAATGAAACCTTATTAAAGGTAGCTAACTGTATTGTGCAACAACAACAGGCCTTCTTTGAATATGGCGATGAGTCTATGAAACCCATGGTACTTAATGACGTTGCCTTCGAAGTAGAAATGCATGAGTCGACCATTTCACGTGTTACGACTCAAAAATTTATGCATACTCCTCGTGGTATTTATGAGTTGAAGTTTTTCTTCTCTAGCCATGTAGCAACCAATGGGGGCGGCGAATGCTCATCAACCGCTATACGAGCTTTAATTAAAAAATTGGTCTCTGCAGAAATCACCACCAAACCTTTAAGCGACAATAAAATCACCCAGTTATTAGAAGAAAAAGGGATCAAGGTAGCTAGACGTACTATTGCTAAATATCGTGAGTCCTTAGGAATTCCACCTTCTAATCAACGTAAACAATTACTTTGAACCAAGAAGTAATGCAAATAAATAAGGATTAACTATAGTCATTTAATGCGAACCTGATAAACTCGCGCGTCCATTAAATACAGTTAACTATTATT
>NZ_QOCB01000139.1 GCF_003318165.1 Psychromonas sp. B3M02 | reverse complement strand
TTTTTATTATTTTTAAAGAGATTTAGATCACTTATTACTAAAAGTGTATTTACAGGCGAAATACTCGTTAATAATAAGTATATTAGTAATACAATATGTTTATTATTCAATGGTTTAAATTCTTAGTTATTATTGCTCATCTATCCTTTATAATCGGCGCTAATAACCTTATTAATCATCAAATCAATTAAGGAAAGTGCAATATGGTGAATACCTCCACAGCAGCACGTACCGCACTCTATTGTTCAGCTCTAGTTATCTCTTTAGCAGGTATAAAAGTCGCAGCGCCGATTGTTGTTCCTTTTTTATTGTCTCTGTTTGTGGCAATTATTTGTAATCCTGCGATTAATTATTTGGAATCTAAAAAATTTCCAAGAGGGTTGGCAATTACTTTCGTCATTGTCACTATATTCTCTCTGTTTATTGTATTAGGTGGTGTCATAGGGGCCGCGGTAAATGACTTTAGAAAAGCCATTCCTACCTATGAAGCACAACTGTCTGAGCAGATAAACTGGCTTGTAGAGTGGTTAGCTGGGCACGATATTGCTTTATCTATGGATGAGGTTGGGGGTTATTTTGACCCAAGTAAAGTGATGAATTTAGTGACCTCTACACTAAGTGGTTTTAGTAGTGTGTTGGGCAATATCTTTTTGTTGCTTTTAACCGTGGTATTTATGTTAGCGGAAGGTAAGGTCTTTACTAAAAAGTTACATATGGCTTTTAATGACTCAGCCGAGACGGATAAAAAGTTAGATCATTTTTTAAAAATGGTTAACCAGTATATGGCGATTAAAACCTTAGTCAGCTTAGCAACGGGTTTGATTATCGGCAGCGTATTATGGGCAATGGGGGTGCAGTTTTATGTGTTGTGGGCTTTGCTTGCATTCTTGCTTAATTATATCCCTAATATTGGTTCAATCATTGCAGCGGTCCCTGCGGTTATATTAACGTTTTTACAGCTGGGAGCTGGTTATGCCTCGGTGGTGGTTGGGTTGTTTGTGAGTGTGAATATGATCATGGGTAACCTGGTGGAACCTCGCTTTATGGGCCGTAGTTTAGGTTTGTCTACTTTAGTGGTGTTTTTATCGTTAATTTTTTGGGGATGGTTATTAGGTATGGTTGGCATGCTTTTATCTGTACCATTGACCATGATTTTGAAGATTGCTTTAGAGAACAGTGAGGATGGGCGTTGGGTCGCTATTTTATTAAGCTCTGATGAAGAGGTTGAAGTACTGGAAAATATCGATCAAGACAAGATAGATGCTGAGTCACAGAACACAGTGTCAGAGAGTTTAGTTAACGTTACCAATAAAGAAGAAAATTAATATGTTTACAGCATTGTTAGAAAAGATGCATTTCCCTGAAGTACAAGCAGGGCAAGAGAAAGAGATGGCGCGTTTATTTCACGGACGTGGCTTTAACTACCCAGAATACCAACACTTTAATATTGATTGGTTATCGCCAGTGGTATTGATTATTCTTTATAAAGAAGAAAGTGACCAATGGTTAGCTAATTTAAGTGAGGCGCTGTTAGCAGAGTTAACTGCAAGAGGTTTTGCTGTAGAAAGTATTCAAGTGCAATTTCGTTGTCGTGACCTTGCGCCTACCTTTGTTTTATACGGTAAAGAGGTCACTGATTATGCTGCCGATGAAAATGGTTTGTCGTATAAAATCAGCCTAGGTAAAAACCAAAATTACGGTATCTTTTTAGATATGAAAAACGGCCGAACTTGGTTAAAAGAGCATGCTCAAGGTAAGCGCGTGTTAAATCTGTTCTCCTATACTTGTGCTTTTTCAGCTGCGGCAATTGCCGGTGGGGGTGAGCAAGTGGTTAATTTAGATATGAGCAAAGCGGCATTAGCGGTGGGGCGTGATAATCACCGTTTAAATGGTCATGATTTAGCTAAAGTGAAATACCTAGGGCATGATTTGTTTAAGTCTTGGGGAAAAGTGAAACGTTTAGGCCCTTACGATATTATTGTTGCCGATCCGCCATCTTTACAGAAGGGCAGTGTTAATATTAAACGTGATTATCCTAAAATTATGCGTCGTTTACCTGAGTTATTAAACGCTGGTGGGCAAGCGCTATTATGTTTAAATAGCCCTGATTTGGATTTCCAATTTATTACCGATTCACTCGCTGAACATTGCCCTGAAGCAAAGGTTATCGATATTATCAAACCACCGAGTGAGTTTACTAATATTGAACCCGATAAAGGCTTAAAATGCGTGTTAGTGGCATTACAGCCTGTATAACTATTTAACATCAAGGAGCGCTAGTCGCTCCTTTTTTATGAATCAATGATTGATATGGTGATTATTGAAGACTGATGGTGTTAATGACCTGTTGAAACTCTTTTTCAATTGTTTCATAAGTATCAAGCTTAGCGGTGGCGGTAAACATTAGAAACACATTCTCAGAGAGGGGAAAATGATATTGCATGGATACTGTGCCTTCTAAGCCTCCATCGAATTTAGCATACAGCGCATTTCTACCTATCACTTTCGTTTGTTTACACTCATACAGGGTAATATCACGTTGAAAGACACTGCTTAACTCTGACTTTGCACTGGCGCAGACCTCATTCAGCTCATTAGGGTTACTGGGTACATTACCCACTTGCTTCATCACATTAATGTTGTCAGTAAAGTCATTGGCTAGGTTTTCTGAGTTATTGGGGATGAAATAAAGATCCATATTACCAGATTGGATCACAGGCATGATCTGCTTTAATAATGCGGGTGGAATACCGTCTATTTGCTCGAAGTTAAATAGATCTGGATTGGCTTTTATCTCAGGACCAGTGAGTGGTGACCAACTGTTTGGGATCTCTATCGTGTAGCCTAAGTCACTAGTCGCTTGTTTAGCTTGTGTAAAAAAGCTGATCAGAATTAAGCTAGTACATAAAAAATATTTCATTGTTATCTCTCCGTGATAAACCTATTCCATTAACTTATACCAATTGTATTAAATAACTGATCTAAATTTTGCGCCGGAAAAATGGCTTAGTTTGAGGCGTAAGTTGATGTAAATGGTTGTTCCCTATACGAAACTTACAACGAAAAAATAAGTTGTTTTAACAAGTAAAATAG
>NZ_QOCB01000074.1 GCF_003318165.1 Psychromonas sp. B3M02 | reverse complement strand
ACCCTGTTTTTAGCTTGCGGGTTTTTGTGTTGTGTTAATACCAATCATAGTAAGTAACTGATCTATTTTACTTGTTAAAATAACTTATTTTTTCGTTGTAAGTTTCGTATAGGGAACAACCATTTACATCAACTTACGCCTCAAACTAAGCCATTTTTCCGGCGCAAAATCTAGATCAGTTATTTAATACAATTGGTATTAGTTACCGCTATTCATTTGTTCAATGAACTTGTTGGAATCAGCAATAGAAGTATTCATATCATCCACTAATTGCTGAATATCACGCTTAAGGTTAGTGAATTCACCTTTTATCTCTGACATCGCTTGCGCATTTAAATTATGTTTTAAGTACAACACATTATCGTTCAAAGAGGATAATACCGGTTCCATTTTACTTTCTGATTTGCGCATAGAGCGTAACATGGTATCGAACTGACGTTGTGTATTGGTGAGCTTTTGGCTACTTTGGCGTTTTAAAGACGCGCTTTTATATTGTGTCAGTTCTTCAGCCCATTCCTCAAATAATGCTGTCGCTACATCTTCTACTTTATCAATGTTAGCAGACACCTCATTAGCCGCTGATAAGCTTGATTGGTAATCACTGTTCAGCGCATTATAAGTCTCTTGTAAATCACCGCCTTGAAAGTCGATCAAGGTTGTGACACGCTCAAGTGCAGATTGAAACTCTTCCTGTGACTCTTCTTGCGATTCTTTTGTTTCTTCTACTCGGTCAATCAGAATATCACGCTTGTGGATCCCTACTTTTTCCATCGTCGAGTAATAAACGGATTCACAGCCCGATAATAAAAAGGTCACTGCAAGTAATGCAGTACATAAACGCGTCTGTTTTTTCATGTTACTTCCTGTATGTGAGCATAGGTGATGACATCATCAGTGTGATAGTGGTGCACATCGCCACGGGATAAATACGAATGAGTGAGATGAATGATAAGCCCTCACATTATAAACAGCAAGTTAAGCGATTGAGGGATCTTCTCCGAGTAAGGTGTGATCAGTTGCGGTTTGCTCTTGTTAGCGTTTTTCTTGGGGCTTTGTGGACGCTTTTTAAAAGGCAAAACAAGGTCTAAGCAACAAGGGCTAAGCCTAGCCGTTTTGAGTGTAGGTTCCTCTGCGCTCATCATTGCTGTTTGGTCATTATGGGCAGTGTTTTCGCCTTGTCGGCGACACTATTTCTTTTACCAGAAAAGAAAGGATGCAAAGAAACTGGCCACCGGATCGCTTTCTTATCCAAACGCTCATTGCCTTTCTTAACGTACCAGCTCATACAGCACATCCATGTGCTGAATGAGCTTACAGCAAACGTCCTGTTTGCTGTTGCT
>NZ_QOCB01000103.1 GCF_003318165.1 Psychromonas sp. B3M02 | reverse complement strand
TCAGGAAAGCGATTAAAGCTAGGGTTATCATCACCGTAAATGATATTGAGTTAAGAGAGTTTGCTGTGAATTGCTTGAAGTAGAATTCATCTTGACTATATAACCTGATGCGCAGCGGTGTGGTGAACACTTTAGCTTGTACATAGACCCACAGTGTCCCGCTTTCTTTATCTTTTAATGGTAATGAAAATACCTGTGAATGCGCTAGTTTTGGTGCACTACCTGTTATTTGTCCGAAATCTTCTAATGTGGTGATATCACCGTTGTCGGATTGCCAATAGGCGGTTCCGATATCTAAATAAACGGCATTAATATTAACAAACCAAGTTGTACTTTCTTCTTTATTGCTTAATTTTAGCTTGGTCACATAAGCATCACTTCCAGTAAATGTGGACTTCATCGATTTGCCATTTTGATATAAATGACTTAGCTCTGGGAAGCTAGGAGGGGCATGTAATGAGTCTGCCTGTACCCATAGGCGATGATCAATTAACTCAATGTTTTCGGTAGTATTGAACTCCTCATAAGATAGTGCATTTACCATATTAATATGAGCAAAAAACAGGCAAAGTACATATAACGTCAATAGAGAGATATTTCTTTTCATATAATTTGGCTTAATGTAATAAAAGTAGTGATTTCAATAGAATGGGTATCTATATATTAGGATACAAATCAAGAGATTGCATAATAGTAAATATATTGAAATTGACTATTCTATTTGGCTTATTGGGCATCCATATTAATATTTTTATCTTTTTGAAATATTGTTAATCACTGAAGTACTTTCATTGAAAGTAATTTCACCCAAAAGTCTGATCAGTCGTAATGATTCTTTTAAACACCCAAGTTTCAGAATACATCCTTTATAACCTTCATTATCTATCGCTAGTAAAATTATATGCTCGGATAACATTACATGCTTGGGCAAATAGAGGCACTGAACCTTGTCTTATTATGTTTGTGCTAGTGGATGGTGTATCTGAATGATTTAGTTCGTCACCCAATTATTAAATAAACACAACTGTTTAGTTGAAAAATTTATAAACGCAACGCTTTTAACCGTTATAAAAAACGCAGTACACCTCTTATATGTATTATATAAGAGGTGCTTTTGTCAGTATAAATAGGGCTTTATATTCCTTTTTACAGGCAGGGGTTAGCCATTATAAAAGTACCTTTATTTAACCGACCGAACCAATAAGGTGTAATTCTTGGTCATCACTAGGTCAGTTGCATTCTCTGATGACATATCATAGTCCGCTGGCGAACCTGCTTTAGGATCACTACGTTGAGCGCCTGCTCCGTGCCAGTCAAAATATTCCGTTGCCGATGAATTCTTTTTACTGAATGATTTCCCGAATGAAATATAGTTGGCTGAATATTTAAAGTCGCCTTGTGTGGTACTTGACCAAACCCAGATAGGATCTTGGATAGTATTGTCTCCAGATAAGGTAAAGTAATGTGTGTCGATAGCTGGCCATTCACCAACTGGTTTACCGTATTGCACAATACTTTGTAGCTCTTTGATGCTGGGTAAGCGCCAATCTGAATGACCTGCATATTCAGCGTTTTCTGCATAGGCTAAACTGTCTTGCCAATTTCTACGTTTACCATCGTCAGTACTTTGCCACATTAACCCCGTTGCTTTGTCTGTGACCGTACCATCGGTGTTTTTTACAAATTGGTTCACGCCATAAACATGCTCTTCACCTCGCACACACCTTACAAAGTTACCCGGTGCATGCACGCCTTTTGCATCTGTCCCAAAAATGTAACCTGTCTCATAGGCTTTAATATGCCCATCGGCAAAATTATAACCAAAGGCAGCATCTACATTTTCAGTATTATGTACTGGCCCTTGGGTGTATTTGGTGATTGACCAGTATTGGCCTATATAGGCCATTCTTTTATCGTATTGAAAATCAAAATAGTCAGTGTCGATATAAGGGGTATTTTCACTTTCAACACGAGGGTTAACGATTTCACCTCTAAAATCCGCTAATGAATAAAGCTCTTTAATGGTTGGTAAACGCCAATCAGCATAGTTTGCTGTGCGTAAGTTCTCGCAGTAACTAATGGCATCATCATAAGAATGGTGTTTGAAGTCGGGTGTTTTTTGCCAGACCATGCCGGTATTATTGTCGGTCACTGTGCCATCATGGTTATCCGTGTATGACGCTGTGACCCCTGAATATTGTGCATCTTGCCCGTATAAGTCTGCTCCTTTGACTGGGCAGGTAATGGTTTCTCCACTGTTGTCAAAACACTTATCTTGTTGTGTGTCGACGACAACAAATTTAACTGCTGGTGGAGTTATTAGATTGGGATTATTTTGGCTGCTATCAGTGCAGCCAAAATTGCTTAATATCAAGGCTGCTAACATGCTAATGCGTGTCGCTTGGCAAAGAGTCGGTGTTGAAGTTAAATACATAGTCCTGACCTCATATATTATTATGTTTATTGAGTGGCACGTTCACTGTGAGTTGTATTTTTACGAATTGAATTGATTAACGCTAA
>NZ_QOCB01000132.1 GCF_003318165.1 Psychromonas sp. B3M02 | reverse complement strand
GTATTAAATAACTGATCTAAATTTTGCGCCGGAAAAATGGCTTAGTTTGAGGCGTAAGTTGATGTAAATGGTTGTTCCCTATACGAAACTTACAACGAAAAAATAAGTTGTTTTAACAAGTAAAATAGATCAGTTACTTACTATGATTGGTATAATACCTTCCATATCATTGGTATTGGCTACTCACTACTTTTAGGGTCAAGCACTATAACGACCCACTTTTATAGCTAGACACCTTATTACGGCCAGTATCTTTCGCCTCTGCTAACGCTTGGCTAACAAAAGTCATCTGTTGCGAAGCATCTTCAATATCATCTACTTCCTGTACCTGCATTAAACCAATACTTACAGTGAACTCTATCTTTTCTTCTCCTACAACGGTAGGCATGGCGATAATTTCACTTCTGATCCGTTCCATCAGCATCAGCGCATTGCCTTGATCTGTTCTTGGCATTAACAAAATAAAGTTTTCACCACTTAAACGGGCAAACACATCGGTTTGACGCATTTGATTATCAACACGTAAAGTAAAATCAAGGATCACCTTATCGCCAATATCATGTCCATACTTTTCATTAATCGCTTTAAAAGCATCGATATTCAACATCGCCAGACAATAAGGCTCTTTATAACGTAAATAACGAATATGCTCTTGCGCCATATGTATTTCAAAATAGCGACGATTATAAATATTGGTCAGGTCATCATGTGTGACTAAATGTTGTAGCTTTTTATTATTATCTGATAACGCCTGATCTTTCTCTAAAATAGTTTCGATATAACCTTTCACCGCTTTCGCCATTTCACTAATATCATCAGAGCCTTTAATGGCAATCCGATATTGGTTTTTACTATCACCGGCGTCAATCACCTGACGAATTAAACTCACTCGACGTAAGAGATTGGTCTGTAATGTAATTAATATAATTGCAACAATGATGCAGGTTAGTAAGAGTAGGTAGAGGAAGGATTCCCTTAAGGAGATTTTCTCTTCTATTTTAGTCAGGTTAGTCAAAAATGCTTTTTGTGCCGCTAGGCCACTATCTCCAATCACACTGATGATCGACTGAGTTAGGGCTTTATGGTCTGACTTTAGCTGCTCCACAACGGATAGCTGTGCTAAATAGGCTTGGTAATCAACTGATATTGAGGTTGTACCTGTTAATAACGCTAGCAAGGTTTGAAATTCCTGCGCTGACATAACAGATTGCAATGGAGAGATTAATTCTTTAACCGCAACAGGACTACTATCCGAAGAAGCGTTATTAAGCATAGGGTTAAATAATAAAAGCACCTCATCAAGTGTCACAGCAACACTGACATTACCTTTATTTAATTGATCTCTTCGGTAAACCTCCACATCTTGATAGTCAGCTAATACTTGATTAGCTAATGTTATCTTTTTAGTCATCGCGGCTGAAATAGCATCACTTTGAGCAGAAAGCGCAGAGTTTAACGACAATAAATCTTGATAAGCATATAGATTATCAGCATATTGCTGTGAAGTTTGTGTCGCCCAAGTTGCTTTATCTGCAATATAGGCATCTTCCCACTGTAAATCTACTTCATTTTCAGCTAGAAACATATTGTTAGTTGCAGCTAGTATTTTATTGGTTTGAACTTTCAATTGCGTGATCGCCAATAGGCTCTCAAAATGTTCACTCTTGACCTGTTGATAATCTTCTTTTAATTCAGTTAATGAAGTAATAGCAGATATCCCCACCACACATGTCATGATAGTGAGTGTAATAGTCATGATAACAACGCGAAGATTCAACTTATGTTTTAAGCGAGGCATATTATCCTTGAAAAAATGTATTTATATAATCGATTTAATAACAGAAAACTAATCCTTTAGTAGGATATTATATAGTAAATTTAAGTGAATTTAATAAATGCCCTTTCACACTTTAAATATTATTTTTTTAATCAGATAAAACAATGACATCGGTCTATAAATAAATCTAAAGTTAATAAAAATCACACTTACAAGTTAATAAAGTATATAAAAACATCACATAAAGAACACCAAACAACCACAGTTA
>NZ_QOCB01000142.1 GCF_003318165.1 Psychromonas sp. B3M02 | reverse complement strand
ATTTTAAAAATAGATAAATCATTTGTAGATAATATACCGGGTAATAGCGAAAACGTTGCAATAATAAAATCTATTATTAGTTTAGCCAAGAACCTTAATCTAAAAGTAGTTGCAGAGGGTGTTGAAACTATAGAACAACTTATTTGCTTACGTGAATATAATTGTGAAATGATTCAAGGCTATTATTTTTCTAAACCAATAACTCATCCTGAAATTGAACAATTAGTTCTTAAAAAATCGTGGAGTGTTGCTTGAGCAATAATGTAGCCTTATAAGGCAGTTATCGTGCTTACAGGGCTGTCAAATAGGCTCTGAGCTTTACACTTTAAGGATAATAGGCTTATTTGTTTTTAGATTTTAATACACAGCGTATAAATATACTGCATTTTTTATATATCTACATTTAAAATCAATAGGTTACTGGTAATAAAATTATAATGAATGACGTGAATATTAAGGGGCTAAGTGCTTAAGTTCCACTTTATGACTATTAATTTGGCTAATTAGAGAGAGTTTTTCTCGGATATCATTAATTATTAAGACTCAATCTTAACCTTTGTGCTTAGTTATTAAGCCAATTATGCATTGAACTTAACTTTTATATTAGTTTTTAAGTTAGCTCATTATAATTTTGATCGTTACTGATGAATGGTTTCATTACTTTATTGATAATAGTGAATACTATGATTTAACTTGTCAGGTTTAAATCTGTCTATGGTTACATTTTCAATATTTGCACATCGATATAAAAAGCCCAAAACCGCATATAGGATAACAGTATGTTATACATTTTATGTTAAATAGGATTATGGTAAATTTGACGTTAATTTTTCAATACATGAATACAGCTAAACGATGACCATTGAATAATACACGCTATTTAACATAATATACATTATGCGCAGTTGTGTTTATTGTATTAGGTGAGTCATATTTAACACTATTCATTTATATTACTTGGTTTTACTATCACTATTATTAGTTAGTATTCTTGAATCACAATTTATTATCTGTTCTTTAATTTTCTCTTCGTTTCTTTTAACTATCATAACTCTCAGCTCTCTTAACTTTTAGTTTCCATTCAACTTTATCTACTATCTATTACTACATAATATTTTGAGTTTAGTTACTATAATTCATCGTTAATTACTTTCTAATTTAAATCACTTCATTAAGTACCTGTTCATCACGCTCTTGGTTGTTTGCCAGAACCTTTCATATATACCTATGAAATACTGTAACTAATTGTTTTATAATAAAAACTAAAGCTGATTTATATTAGTTGTAACTATACAAGTCTCATCAATAATTAATTTTTCTAGTTAATTTAACGTTTTCAAATTATTTTTAACTGTTAATAACCTTAATTTGAACGCTATTTAGGCGCTCTGTGTTAAAATCTGAGAGTTTTTTAAGGTATTTCCTTTAACTATGAAATCTCAGGCGTCTGTTGAAATCATGTTTTTGACTGATTTAATTTAAATAATCTATGTAACTTGGTATTACATATTCCTTAAGCTCACAATGACCAATTATCCCTATAACAATTTTCAGCAAACTTTTACCTTTAATTATATTTCTATTTTAATTAACCTCAATCAATTAATCCTCGATCACTTATATCTCTATCCAATATAGATGTTAACCTTATCAAGGTTACTAATAACAATTACATCAGTGAATTTATCTATGTCAGGCTTACATTTATTATCAGGAAAATTAGCTTTAGAATTTAAAACTATCGAGATGATGGTTAAGATTTATTGTAAACATCATCACCATAGCTCAATTAAAATAAACGATGTTTGTAATGAGTGTGCTGACTTTATTCGTTATACCAATGAAAAATTAGATCGTTGTCCTTATGGAGAGATTAAGCCAACCTGTAATAAATGTCCTATACATTGCTATAAAACGGAAAGACGTTCACAAGCTAAAAAGATAATGTTATTTTCTGACCCAAGGATGATCTTCTCTCATCCATTATTGGCAATAAGACATCTATTATCAGAACGAAACCCAGTTCCAAGTTCTGTTCCTAAAAACAATCAAACAGGCATATAAGAATAAAGCGTATTAAGAATTAGAATATTTTTGTTTATAAATAATCGATTTCACTTACTAAGTACTTAAATTAATCACATATTTATCAGTATATAAAGTATATTGTAAGTGTTTCTTATTAGGCCTAATATTATAACCATTCACAAGCACCCTATTTATATATCTTCTACTTAATTCGATTTATAAACTATTTGCAAAAATTTATATTGGTCGAATACTGCTATAAAAGCATTCAGTTTACCTTGATTTCGGTGTTGAATGCCCTTTTATTTAAC
>NZ_QOCB01000015.1:2933-3284 GCF_003318165.1 Psychromonas sp. B3M02 | reverse complement strand
AGATAGCGCAAAACTAGATAAAGGCAAGTTCCAGCTAGAATACCGCGATTTTTATCTCGTCGAAGAAGTGGATTCTGTTGTCTCAACACTGTGGCTACAAGCGCAACGCAAAGGTTTACATCTTGAATTACAAATTGATGAAGATGTACAACGCTATTATCACGGGGTGCCGGATCGACTAAGACAAGTACTCACAAACATTATTGGTAATGCGATCAAATTCACTGAGCACGGTGGAATCACCGTGATAATTAACAGCCCTGAACCTGATCTTTTATACTTTGCCATCGTTGATACCGGGATGGGGATGACGGAAGCACAATTACACTCTGTTTTTGAAGCCTTTGCACA
>NZ_QOCB01000015.1:0-2780 GCF_003318165.1 Psychromonas sp. B3M02 | reverse complement strand
GTTTTTGAAGCCTTTGCACAAGCAGATGGGTCCATGAGTCGCCGCTTTGGGGGGACGGGTTTAGGAACAACCATCAGTAAACAACTTGTAGAACTAATGGGCGGGACGATTACAGCTAAAAGTGAACTAGGCAAAGGGTCAACCTTCGAGTTCAACATACCTGTTAAAAATGCGAAACAACCTAGTGCCATCAATAAACAGGCTCAACAAATTCAATTGCCGCAGTTAAGTATCTTGATTGTGGATGATATTGAGCAAAATATCGACTTGTTGAAGCTAGTATTAAAGCGCAACCAGCATTTAGTCTCAGTAGCAATTAACGGTAAACAAGCCATTGCTAAAATGGAAAGTGAGCAATTTGACCTTGTACTTATGGATATTCAGATGCCTGTCATGGATGGTTTAACAGCAGCAAGAATGAGGCGACAATATGAGCAAGAGAATGGTCTAGCTCGATTACCTATCATCGCTCTGACAGCCGGAGTTTTGCCTCAGGACAAGCAATCTGCTGTAGAAGCTGGAATGGATGGATTTGCCAATAAACCAATTAACGTGCCGCAATTGTTAAAAGAGATCACTCGCGTTCTCACCTCCGGTGATACACAAATGGCCGAAACGACGCCTATTGCAGAAAAATACCTGCGTGTAGACCTCGATAAGGGTGTTGAATTATGGGGTTCGAAAACCTCATTATTTAATGAAGTAACGGGCTTTTTAAACAAATCCAAAACACACATTGGCACCTTACAAGATTTACTCGACACGCAAGCCTGGCCCCTATTGGAAGAAGCTGCGCATAAATACAAAGGGGTAGCTGGCAACCTCGCTTTAAATAAATTAATGTACTCTTTTAAGGCTTTAGAAGACGCATGTAGAAAAAAATCAAAAGAAAAAGCATCACGCTTCTTAAGTGAGGCATTAAACGAGCTCCATGAAATAACTGAGTGTGCAGATAGAATGAGTTCAGCAACACATACAGCAATCGAAATAACCCCTAAACAACCTTCTTACACAGAGTTAATTGAAACATTACTGATGCTTAAAGAGCATGTGCAAAACAGTGAGTTTGATGATGACCTTCTCGATACGCTAGAGAAATTTGAGTCCGATCGGAAAAATGAAATAACAACGATTATTACAGCCTGTAACGACTTTGAATTCGACGTTGCATTAAACCATATTGACACTCTGGTTGAATCATTACAGCCAACTAACGAACCTGTTTAACAGAGTAAACTTAAATGCTAAATAATAAACAAACCCTATTAATCGTAGATGATGAACCGGTTAATTTAAAAGTATTAAATAACATACTTAAAGATCTCTATAAGTTAATTTTTGCTAAAAATGGAGCCGATGCACTGCGTTTAATTGAAAAAGATGCGCCAGATTTAATTTTACTTGATGTAATGATGCCTGAAATGACCGGGTATGATGTTTGCGAATATTTAAAAAAACAAGCTGCTTATAAATCGATACCTATTATCTTTGTTACTGCATTAAACGATGCTATCGATGAGGCTAAAGGGCTAAATTTAGGCGCTGTAGACTATATATTTAAGCCCGTTACTCCTGCTGTTGTTAAAGCAAGAGTCAAAACCCACCTATCATTAGTTGATATAGACGAGCTGAAAAGAACACGATTACAAGTGATTCAACGTTTAGGAAAAGCATCAGAATATAAAGATAATGAAACGGGTATGCATATTCTACGTATGAGCCATTATTCTAAAGTGATTTCGCTCGCTTGTGGTCATTCTCGTAAAGAAGCAGATGATCTACTGCATGCCGCTCCTATGCATGACATTGGCAAAATAGGTATACCTGACAGGATCATGCTCAAACCCGGAAAACTCACTGATGAAGAGTTTGAAGAAATGAAAAAACACCCTGAAATTGGTGCGGAGATTCTCGGCGAGTCAGATTCCGATTTAATCGAATTAGCCAAAGTTGTTGCTATGACTCACCATGAAAAATGGGATGGTAGTGGTTACCCTAAACAACTCAAAGGCGAAGAAATTCCCATCGTAGGGCGTATTGTGGCACTTGCTGATGTATTTGATGCATTAACCAGCAAGCGCCCCTACAAACATGCTTGGCCTGTTGAAGAAGCAGTTGATTTTATTAAGTCACAAAAAGGCAAACATTTCGATCCAAAGCTTGTTGATATTTTTGAGCAAGAGTTAGATAAAATATTAGAAATCAAAAATAACTGGAAAGATTAATTTCTTTGCAGTTTTTCAGTTTCCAATACACAACCAAATAGTCATAAAAATTTGCCAATATAAAAGACATTGCCGATAAAATAAGCCATAATTCGCCCCCACTAATCGGGTCGTTCAAAAAACAACCAAACAGCACTCAATTTAAAATAGTTTCAGGAAAATAATTATGTCCCATGTCGGCACTCTTTATATCGTCTCAGCACCAAGTGGAGCAGGAAAATCTAGTTTAATCCAGGCGTTATTAAGCGATCCATCAAACCAACCTTCACAGGTGTCGATTTCGCATACGACTCGCTCTCCTCGCCCTGGTGAGGTGAATGGTGAACATTATCATTTTGTAAGTGAAACAGAATTTAAACAGTTAATTGAAGAAAATGCGTTCTTTGAATGGGCTGAAGTATTTGGTAATTACTATGGTACATCACGTGTAGCGATTGAAGAATCTTTAGCGCAAGGCATTGATGTTATGCTGGATATTGACTGGCAAGGTGCTCGACAGGTACGTGAAGTGATGCCTAATGCCAAAGGTATTTTCATCTTACCACCAAGTCGTGA
>NZ_QOCB01000065.1:355-1158 GCF_003318165.1 Psychromonas sp. B3M02 | reverse complement strand
ATCATTCTAAACTCTAATAGATAACCGTCTGGATTATGTAGGTCTGTAGTGATCACGCGCTCTTTATCATCGGGGTGAATAAATTCACTGAGATGGTACTTAGGCTTATCACCTAGAAAATCTTCCGCAGGATGGCCGAGCATGTTGACCACTTCATCGCTGATAAATACATTGGACCAAGGTGCTTGGTCATAGCAACGATAAGCAATGCCTGGAATATTGGAAATTAATGAACGTATTTTGGTTTCTTTATCTCGTAGAGTCATCTCCAACGCCTTGCGTTGGCGTAAGTCTGAAATAAAGGCAACAAACATGCTTTCTTCATCAAGCTCGATATGACCAATGCCTAAATGCACGGGAATCTTTACACCGTGCTTGGTTAATACAGAAACTTCACGGCCTTTACCGATGATTTTAGCTTGTCGAGAGGTGAGGTAATTTAAAATATATTGGTCATGATGTTGTTGGTCAGTGCCAGGTACAATCATTTTTACATTTTGGCCAATTAATTCCGCTTCTGACCAAGATAATAATTTTGATACTGCTTTATTAACGCTAATGATGATCCCTTGAGCATCAATGGTGATAATGCCGTCCAGCGCAGTGTCCATGGTCGCTAATAAGCGGCGTTCATTGTTGGTTGCTCGTGCTGAGATATCTTTGTAACGGAAAAGCAGATTGGTGCCTAATACAATAAAGATGATCACCACGGTGACTGTGGTGATCCCAAACGCGAGCATGATCGAGATATCACTGCTTTGCCCTGAAAGTTCAATACCTGGCGGTAATACAAAACGTGCAGC
>NZ_QOCB01000065.1:0-122 GCF_003318165.1 Psychromonas sp. B3M02 | reverse complement strand
GCAGCCATACCTGTATAATGCATGCCTGCAACAGCAAACCCCATCACTACACCTGAAATGGCCATTTTAGTGTTTTGGTTATATTGCAATTTCTTACTTTTGTCTAAACCAAAACTCACCCA
>NZ_QOCB01000152.1 GCF_003318165.1 Psychromonas sp. B3M02 | reverse complement strand
AATTATCTTAATCAAGTTTAAATCTTATATTTTTCTATTAATTGAGCTCATTTTCTCTTTTTAGGCTAATGATCACACCTTATTTTGTAAACAAATATATACTTTAGGGGTAGATTGATCTTGTGTTGTTTGATATATATATATTATTTGTAAATTCAAGGTCAATTTAAATGTCTGTTATAGATACTAAATTCCATTGGAGTATACGTATGAATCAGCACAAAATCGTATTTCTATCCGTAGTCATTGGGTTATTTTTATTAACTGGATGCACTTCTGATAACCGCTATCTCATTGGACCAAATAATCAAGGTGGTGACGCTTTGGAGAATGATGGTTCAGATAAAATTCAGGTATTATTTTTTATAGAAACCGATGAATCTAAAGATAAGCATTCAATTCTGGTTCATGCTAATGAGCGTTTGCTAGGCGCATTGACCCAAGGCTTGTATTTCAATGCCGCTTTTTGTCCTGGTGAGAAGATTTTACGTTTTGAGAAAAGAGAAAAAGGTTTTCATGTACAAGACACGGTTACTAACACGCATTATGTGAACTGGAATATACCAAAAGGAGAAGATCTCTATATTGGTGTCTCGGTTAATGAAGAAGGAACCATCGATGCAACACCAAAAAGTGAAATAGAAGCCAAAGAAATACTTGGAAATATTGAATACAAAACGTTTTTAGTAAATCGAAAAATTGATATTTGTGAACCGCTCGTACAACCACTACCCCCTGCAGAAGAACCGGTAAAATTGAAGAATATCGAGTTATCTGCTGATGCTTTGTTTGCGTTCGATAGTGCTCGCTTAAAGAATGAAGCTAGCAAAGCAGAAATCGATAAGTTAATAGCACAAATTAATAGTGCTCATCTTACCATTACCAAAATTGTAGTAAGTGGGCATACAGACCGTTTGGGACCAACGGCTTACAATCAATCGCTTTCAGAGAAAAGAGCTGAGAGTATTGTAAACTATCTCATCACCAAGGGAATCACTTCAAGGATAGAATCAATAGGCAATGGAAGCCGCTACCCCGTCACTAAGACACAATGTACTAACACCTTATCTAAAAAAGAATTAATTACTTGTCTACAGCCTGATCGACGCGTCAGCGTTGAATTGTGGGGAAGTTTCAAAGAAAAGTCTGTTTCAAGTATAAAAAAATAAACTCTGTTCCCGACTGACAGTGTTTTAGGAGGATTCCATGTTTAATAATATCAATATCTTAACGCAAAGCTCTGAAGGCCAATTAGAAGCGAATTTAGTGACTAGTGATAGCCTTAATCCGACTATTCTTAAAGCACAAGAAGGCGTTGGATATGAATTACGTAGTGTGGACTCGCAATTAGCACCTCAACAAGTACTTGTCTCTAGAAATGGAGCAGATTTAGAATTACGCTTTGATGAATTTGCGACAGCAGACACACCTGTTGATGCGATTATAGAAGGCTACTACGATCTTCCTCAACCTCCTGCGTTAAGTGGTATCTCTGAAACCGGTGTTTACTATGATTATGTTCCTCAAACTGGTCTTGAAGATGGCTTATCTTGGAATTTAGGCGATGGTTTTAGTACTTATCAAAGCCTTGGTTATAGTGAAGTTGCTTCGAGTGCTTTCCCTTGGTGGGCCGTTGCAGCAACTGGCGCTTCTGTTGCTGGAGTAGCGGCAGTGGCAGCCTCTTCAAGTGAAGGTAGCTCTGACTCAGATACTGCGTCTACAATAACCATTAATGAACAGAGTTTGGACAATAATAGACCAGCAATCTCAGGTACTGTAGATGATCCTGATGCCAATATTATTATAGCTATCGATGATGTTGATTATACTGCTATTAATAATGGCGACGGGACTTGGGAGTTGCCTGAAAACACTGTCGATGCCTTAGAAGAAGGTGAAGTCATTGTTTCTGCTACTGCGACCGATAATGATGGTAATAGTGAAACAATTACAGGAACCATTATTATTGATGCGATTGAAGTTGATGTTACTTTAGATACATTGATTGCAAATGATACCTCCCCTACTTTAACTGGCACGGTTAACGACCCTACGGCCGGTATTGTCGTGAGCCTAAATGGTATTGATTATGATGCTGTAAATAATGGTGATGGCACATGGTCTCTCGATAACGATGTTTTCCCTGAATTAGAAGAGGGAGAGCTAACCGTCATTGTTACTGCTACAGATGAGGCTGGTAATATTGATATTGAAAGTGACACAATTGTTATCGATATTACTCCCCCTATTTTATCTCTAGACCCTATTATCACGGATGATTCTACTACCCTGTTGACTGGTCAGGTTGACGATCCTGATGCGAGTATTGTTGTGACTGTTGATGGTGTTGATTATTCAGCTATCAATGATGGTGATGGCACTTGGACATTACCAGATAACACGCTACCGCAGTTAGCTGAAGGAGAAGTCGCGATTTCTATTACTGCAACTGATAATGCTAATAATAGTGAAACTATTACAGATACCATTACGATTGATATGGATCAACTTGAAGTAGGAGCAAGAAGCGTAGTTGTTGCTGAAAACAAGCCTCAACTTGAAGGGATAGTTGATGATCCTGAATCCACAGTGATCATTACTATTCAGGGAGTGGAGTGTGAAGCTATAAATAATGGTGATGGTACTTGGACGCTTGATCCACAGAACATACCTGAACTCTCAGAGGGGATGACAGCTTATACCGTAACTGCTATTGATGATACGGGGGTTAGACACTCAACAAGTGGTACTGTCACTGTTGATTTAACTGCACCTAACGTTTCTATTAATTCAATGATTACCAAAGATAATACTCCAAGCCTGACAGGTACTGTTGATGACTTAAATGCGACGGTTGTAGTTACAGTGAATAATAGTGAATATGTCGCAATTAACACTGGAGATGGTACCTGGGTATTAAGTGACAATACAATTTTAGCTCTTGATGAAGGTAGTACTAGTGTAACGGTTACTGCAAGTGATGCGTTAGGTAATAGTATATCGTCAACGGGTGAAATTATTGTCGATACTATTGGCTTAAATATCACCTTAGATGCATTAATTACCAATGAGACCTCACCAGCG
>NZ_QOCB01000115.1 GCF_003318165.1 Psychromonas sp. B3M02 | reverse complement strand
TCATTATAGTTTCCCGTGAGTTTGTGGCTAATACCAATTGTATTAAATAACTGATCTAAATTTTGCGCCGGAAAAATGGCTTAGTTAGAGGCGTAAGTTGATGTAAATGGTTGTTCCCTATACGAAACTTACAACGAAAAAATAAGTTGTTTTAACAAGTAAAATAGATCAGTTACTTACTATGATTGGTATTAATATCAATCACTCTCATTAACTACTCTATTCCCCTTGTTAAAATAATTACTATCACTGACTTCAAATAATGGGCAAAAAAAAACCATTAAGTCATCGACCTAATGGTTTTTATGTAGATGCAAAAGTTATTGCATCACAATATGCCTATTGCAGATTTAGATATTATCTACAGCAGCATTTAACGTTTTACTTGGACGCATTGCAGTAGTTACTTTAGCTGGATCAGTATGGAAGTAACCACCTAAATCAACTTGCACACCCTGTGCATCGTTCAGCTCTTGTACAATCACAGATTCATTACTTAGTAGTGAATCAGCTAGTGGTTTGAATTGTGCTTGTAGCTCAACATCTTTAGTTTGAGCAGCTAAGGCTTCAGCCCAGTACATTGCTAGGTAGAAGTGGCTACCACGGTTATCCAATTCACCTACTTTACGAGAAGGAGATTTATCTTCTTTTAAGAATTTACCATTAGCTACATGTAATGCTTCAGCTAGTACAACTGCTTTCTCATTACCTGTTTTAGCCGCGATATCTTCAATAGATACCGCTAGCGCTAAGAACTCACCTAGTGAATCCCAACGTAAATGATTTTCTTCAACAAATTGTTGAACATGCTTAGGAGCTGAACCACCTGCACCTGTTTCAAATAGACCACCACCTGCAAGTAACGGTACGATTGAAAGCATTTTAGCACTCGTACCTAACTCTAAGATTGGGAATAGATCCGTTAGGTAATCACGTAAAACGTTACCCGTTACAGAGATAGTATTTTTACCTTCTTTAACTCGTTGTAGTGAGAATTTACATGCTTCAACAGGGGCTAAAATTTGAATATCTAGGCCCGTTGTATCGTGATCTTTTAAGTAAGTATTTACTTTTTCGATAAGGTTTTTATCGTGTGCACGTTTTTCATCTAACCAGAAGATAGCTGGTTGACCTGTTGCTTGCGCACGGCTTACAGCTAAACGAACCCAGTCACGGATTGGAATATCTTTAGCTTGACACATACGCCAGATATCACCTTTCTCAACATCGTGAGACATCAATACATTACCTGCTGAATCAGTTACTTTTACAGTACCCGCTTCAGTGATTTGGAATGTTTTGTCATGTGAACCGTACTCTTCAGCTTTTTGTGCCATTAGGCCAACGTTAGAGACGTTACCCATAGTTGCTGGGTCAAATGCGCCATTTTCACGACAGAATTTGATTGTTTCTTCGTAGATACCTGCGTAACAACGATCTGGAATTAATGCTTTAGTATCTTCAAGTTTACCTTCTGCATTCCACATTTGACCGCTAGAACGAACCATAGCAGGCATAGAAGCATCGATGATCACATCACTTGGTACATGTAAATTAGTAATCCCTTTATCTGAATCTACCATTGCTAGGCTTGGACGCGTTGCGTAAACCGCTTGGATATCAGCTTCAATAGCCGCTTTTTGATCAGCAGGTAGAGTAGCGATTTTAGCGTATACATCACCTAGACCATTACGCTCATCAACACCTAACTCTTTAAATAGGTCAGCGTGTTTAGCAAATACATCTTTAAAGTAAACCGTTACAGCGTGACCAAACATAATTGGGTCAGATACTTTCATCATCGTTGCTTTCAGGTGAAGCGATAACATGATGTTGTCTTCTTTTGCTGCTGTCATCTCTTTTTCAAAGAAAGCACGTAATGCTGAAGCGCTCATACGAGATGAATCAATAACTTCATCTTTTAATACAGGCGTTGACGCTTTTAATACTGATGTTTCGCCAGCTGCATTAGTGAATTCAATTTTCAGATCATCATCTTGTTGTAATACAACAGATTGCTCAGAGCTGTAGAAATCACCTTCAGACATGTTTGAAACATGCGATTTAGATTCTGTAGACCATTTACCCATACGGTGTGGGTTGTCTTGTGCGTATTGTTTTACTGCATCAGCAACACGACGGTCTGAGTTACCTTCACGTAATACAGGGTTTACTGCACTACCTAACACTTTTGCGTAACGCGCTTGTGTGTCTTTCTCTTCGTCAGTTGTTGCTACTTCAGGGTAAGCCGGTAAGTCAAAACCGTGTGCTTGTAATTCTTTAATCGCAGCTTGTAGCTGAGGAATCGATGCACTTACGTTCGGTAATTTAATAATATTTGCTTCAGGTGTTTTAGCTAACTCACCCAATTCGGCTAGCGAATCTGCTTGTTGCTGATCTGCTGGCAGTTTATCCGAGAAGTTAGCAATGATTCGACCAGCTAAAGAGATATCACGCGTTTCTACAACAATGTTTGCAGCTTTAGTGAAGGCATTAACAATCGGTAATAGAGAGTGAGTTGCAAGCGCAGGTGCTTCATCTGTTTGTGTATAGATGATCTTTGCTGATTTATCTGTCATTTTATTTCCTTTAACAAAAATTTATGAAGTGAATTAATTGCGTAAAAAATGTTATCAGTTTGTTACACAAAATAATTAAGCCGATATCATATCGAAAAAAACAAAATTATCTAGTTTAGTGCTCTTATCTCAAAGGCTTAAATGTGACCTTGATCACCATTCATGCACTGTATATGTTACAAGCTAGTAACAAAACAACTGAAAACATGATTATTCGACACCCTTAAACATACCATTTAATCACTGCACTGCGTGAATTTTTTATTCTGATATACTTAACCTTTTTCAACTGTGTTAAGGAACATAAGTGACTCAAGCTCCCATCAATAAAAAAAGTAACAATAACAAAACAGGTGAAAATAAGCGTAAACACCCAACTAAAAAACCCACTCACTTTAATGTAAAGAAAGCGGCGCATAAAACCTTTGTTCCTAAAAAAGTCATGCCTAAATCAATGCAGAAGATTGTATTGTTTAATAAACCATTCGATGTATTGAGCCAGTTTACCGATGAAGGTAATACCGATAGCATGCGAGAAACCTTAAAGGACTATATTGATATTCCTAATATCTATGCAGCAGGACGCTTAGATAGAGACAGTGAAGGATTATTGGTATTAACCAATGATGGGCAATTACAAGCTGAAATTACTCAACCTGGTAAGAAAACAGCCAAAATATATTGGGTACAAGTAGAAGGTGCGCCTACTGAAGCGGATTTAGATAAGCTACGTAAAGGGGTTACATTAAAAGATGGTTTAACCTTACCCGCGAAAGCTAAAATTATGGAGAACCCTGAAATTTGGGAGCGTTATCCACCGATCCGCGAACGCGCTAATATCCCAACCACGTGGTTAAGCATTACCATTATGGAAGGCCGTAACCGCCAAGTCCGCAGAATGACAGCTAACATTGGTTTCCCTACGTTACGACTTATTCGCTATGCAATCGGCGACTGGACAATTAAAGACTTAGATAATGGCACTTATAAGGTACTGTAGCCTTGGTTTATAGATTGCAATGCTGTAACGCATTAAAACCATAACCAGAAAAACTCTGTGTTAATGCAGCTAGGTGTTGGTTATCGTTAAACAACTTAGTATAAAAAGCTTGATGTGAATTAGCCTGTTGGCTCTGTAAATCAAGCTTTTGCTCTTCCCCCAATAACTGCTTTACTCTTAAGGCAATCGCTTCACCTGAATCCACCAAGTTTACCTCAGTGTTAAAACACGCTTGTATCTCAGTTTTTAATAAAGGGAAATGTGTACACCCTAAAACTAAAGTATCTGGCATGCTGGCGTTTTGGGATAACCAAGGGGCTAAAATATCCATAAACTCATCTTGGCTTAGTACTTTCCCCATTAACTTATCTTCCGCCAATTTAACTAATTGCGTAGAGCCAATACTTAATACGCTTTTATCTGCAGCAAATTGCGAGATCAATTTATGGGTATAATCACGAGCAATAGTACCAGGAGTGGCTAGTAAACCTATCACGTTATTACGAGTCACTAAACTCGCAGGTTTAATGGCAGGTACAACCCCAACAATCGGAATAGTAAAGTGTTGGCGTAGGGCTTTTAGCGCAACGGTGCTGGCTGAGTTACAGGCAATGACAATCAAGTCAGCTGGATATTGTTGCAAAAAGTCGGTTAGTAACTGAGTAAGCCGTGCTACTAATTGAGTTTGCTTTAATTCACCATAGGGGAAATAAGCATTATCAAAAAGATACTGACATTGAATACCAGGGTTAAGCTTAATTACCTGCTCAAAAACAGACAATCCACCCACACCAGAATCAAATATAAGTACACGTTTTACAGACATTAACCCACTTCCTAGAGAAAAAAACTATTTTATACCAATTAGATTAAATAACGGACCTAAATTTTATCTAGAGGAAATAACAACGTGATAATACAAGTTAAGCTAACTCCTTACCTTTTCTTTTAAAAGAACAACTAATTTTTCATGGATTTAGCAAATAAAATAGCGTGTTCATGACTGTAATAAACCTGTGCCTGAACAGATAAATAAAGAAATAGAATGATATAACCTAGCCAAGCTCAAGCGCCTGCTTTAGAATGCCCCTCCATTTATATGTTATTGAAAGAATAGCGCCAAAAAAGCAATAGAATACAGAGGTAGAAATGAGCATAGAATTTGTTGATCCGGATAATTATGAATCACAATTAGACGCTAAAAAAGCACAATTTAATCGCCTTTTTTCGACCTTTGAATTACCTGAATTAGAGTGTTTTACTTCTCCAAAAACACATTATCGTATGCGCAGCCAATTCCGTGTTTGGCATGAAGATATGGATTTATACTTCTACATGACGGATCAAGAGACTCGTCAGCGTATTCGTGTCGACCAATTCCCACCTGCAAGCGAGCTAATCAATCAATTAATGCCAAGGTTAGTTGAAGAGTTAAAAGTCTCTCCCATTCTTCGTTATAAGCTCTTTCAGGCGAATTTCTTATCCAGTATGAGCGGCGAAATTATGGTTAGTTTTCTTTACCATAAAATATTGGATGACGAATGGTTAACGGCTATTAAAGCACTTAAAGAACGTTTATCGGGAGAATTTAAGATTAACTTCATTGGTCGCGCTCGTAAGCAAAAACTTATTGTTGACCACGATTACGTCATTGAAAAACTACAAGTTGATGGACAAGAGTTGATCTACCAACAAGTTGAAAATAGCTTTACCCAGCCAAATGGTAAGATTTCAGAAAAAATGTTGGATTGGGCCATTGAGTGTACCCGTAATAGTGAAGGTGATTTGTTAGAACTGTACTGTGGTAATGGTAACTTCTCACTTGCTCTGGCTAAAAACTTTAACCGTGTATTAGCCACTGAAATTTCAACGCCTTCAGTGAACTCAGCACAATACAACATCGCGGCAAATAACATCGATAACGTCACGATCGTGCGTATGTCAGCAGAAGAGTTTACCCAAGCTATTAATGGTGTGCGTGAATTTAACCGTTTAAAAGAGAAGAATATCGATTTATCAAGTTATCAATGTAACACCATCTTTGTTGATCCACCGCGTGCTGGATTAGATGATGAAACGGTAAAAATGGTACAAACCTACGATAATATTATGTACATCAGCTGTAACCCTGAGACCTTGAAAGCGAACTTAGAAGTCTTTACACAAACCCATGATATTAAGCGTTTCTCTTTATTTGATCAGTTCCCTTACACTCATCACACTGAAGCCGGTGTGTACTTAGTGAAACGTTAAGATTAACTGACAATGTAAAAGGGCTGAATAGATAATCTATTCAGCCCTTTTAGTTATAATAGCAATCATACTGATTCGCTGTTCAAGATTAAGTTAATTTCTCAGTAAAGAAGTCAATGCTTCGTTTCCAAGCTAATTCAGCCATAGTCGGTACATAACGCGCTGTAGAGTCATTATGGAAACCATGGTTGGCTTTTTCATACATAAACATCTCGTAGTCCACATCGTATTTTTTCAAGTCAGCTTCATACTCAGGCCAATAAGCATTCACCCTTTTATCTAACTCTGCCAGTTGAATCACTAACGGGGCTTTAATGTTTTTTCTGATTTCTGCGGCGGCAGGTGTTCCATAAAAAGGCACACCAGCATCTAACTTATCTGGCACAGTGGCGGCAAGGAAATTAACGATATAACCACCAAAACAGAAACCAACCGCGCCTAATTTACCTGTACTTAATGGATGTGTTTTCAGGAAATCAGCAGCAGCGATAAAGTCTTGCTCGATCTTCTCTTTATCCAATGATTTTTGCATTACTTTACCTTCATCATCATTCCCCGGATAACCACCTAAGGAATATAAAGCATCAGGCGCAAAGGCAATAAAGCCTGCTTTAGCAAGACGGCGAGCAACATCTTTGATGTAAGGGTTAAGACCGCGGTTTTCGTGAATGACTAATACAACAGGTAACTTACCTTCAACAGTTTTTGGCGTCACAAAGTAACCTTGCCCTTCACCGTGTCCGTCTGGTGATGCAAATTTTTCATAGGTTGCAGTAATATCATCATCATTAAAAGAGACTTGCTCTGCTAGTGCATAATTAGGAGTTAGTGCTGTTGATAATGTCGCAAGCGTAACACCTGCGCCAGCAATACCCGCTAAACGTCTTAAGAAAGTACGTCTATCAATATCACCGTGTGCATATTCGTCATACCAATCGAAGGCTTCCTGCGGTATTTGCACTGTGCTTTGCTCTTCTGTTTCCGATTTTAACTGTGTAGATTTAGTCATATTAACACTCTCATTATTTAAAATTTATTAGAAATAAAGAAACGATCGTTCAAAACATAACTATTTTTTAAGCAAGTGTAAATTAATTAATAACCATTATATTATTAAGGAATTGTCTAAAAGAGAGGAATATTTTAGTTTTCACAAACTTGGAAAGGTTGAGTTTTGACGCTTAATTAAGCGCCTTAATATATGATCCAATCACGGTCACGTCATAGGATGACTGTATCTCTGCTAAGGCTGTCGCAATATGCTGATCTTCTTGGTGACCATCAATATCGATGAAAAAGTGATAATTACCAATTTGTGAACGTGTTGGTCGAGACATTATTGAGGTTAAATTTACTTTCTGTAATGCAAAGGCGCTCACAATATTACCTAACACACCAGGACAGTCTTGCTTGTTATTAACCACTAAAGTGGTTTTATACTCTTTGTCAGCAATACGCGCCTGCGGTGTTTCTGAAAGCACTAAAAAACGTGTTTGATTATTCGCGTAATTAGTTACATCGTTATTAATGATATTGGCATCTTGTGCATGAGCAAGTGCATGTTGAGGAATAATCGCCCCCGCATTTTTACCATGCTTTTTAGCCAATACTAAAGACTCTATATTGCTCTGAGTGTTATGAATTTTTACCCCTTCCAAACTATTAATAAACTCAGCACACTGTCCATGTGCCACAAATTGCACATATAGGTCTGTTAAGTCAGACATCTCTTCACAAAAACCCGCAAAGGAAAACTGAATAGGTAATAACAGCTCAGAAATCACTGATAATTTAGTATCTAACAGTTGGTCTAATACCACTTGAACATAACCTTCCGATAAATTCTCAATAGGTAAAACACCTAATTGACACTCTTTACCCACTGCCTGAAAAGTCTGGGTTAAGGTGCCGTAGTATTTAATATCGGCAGTTTGTACAGGTTGTTTGGCTTGGATTGCTTGTATGTAGCGCTTTGTAGCTAAATCAGAAAATGTATCTTTAGGGCCAAGCGTTGCAATAGTAAGCATAAAATACCGAGAATAATAGAAAAGGAAATTGGCTAGGGATTATATTCAATAAATAATGAGTTTTACATAAAAAAGGTGAGCTAGTTGCTCACCTTTAATTTAACTAATTAAAAATCCATATTGGTTTTTAATTTTTTCAGGGCGTTGGCCTCTAATTGGCGAACACGTTCAGCTGAAATATCATAACGAGCAGCTAAATCATGCAGTGTTGCTTTAGGCTCGCTTAACCAGCGTGAACTTAGAATGTCTTGGCTACGTGTATCTAACGTCGATAAGGCTGAATACAGTTTGTTCTTAGTATGAGACTCTGTATTTTCCTGTTCTATCTGATTTTCAACACTTGCTGTTTTATCTTCAAGAAAGTGCATTGGTGCGAAGTTATTATCGTCATCATCGTTAACACTTAAATCAAATGAATGATCCTGTGCATTTAAACGAGACTCCATTTCAAGTACATCTTTAGTACTTACATTAAGTTCTTCCGCTACAGCTTCCACTTCTTCCTGCTTAAACCAACCCAAACGTTTTTTAGATTTGCGCAGATTAAAGAATAATTTTCGTTGTGCTTTTGTAGTGGCAATTTTAACCACACGCCAGTTACGAATAACGTATTCATGAATTTCAGCTTTTATCCAATGCACAGCAAAAGAAACCAGACGCACACCCACAGTTGGGTCAAAGCGTTTTACAGCTTTCATTAAGCCGACATTACCTTCTTGAATCAGATCCGCCTGTGCTAAACCGTAACCAGCATAACTTTTAGCAATATACGCAACAAAACGCAGGTGCGACATAACTAGTTTTTTAGCGGCTTCTAAATCACCTTGGTAAAATAGACGTTCTGCTAACTCTTGCTCTTCTTCAGCGCTTAGCTTGGAGAATGAATTAACAGATTGAACATAGGCTCCAATACTTCCTTGAGGAACGAGACTCATCGAATTTATTGTTTCACTCATGATTCACCTTTGAATACTTTAAGTTTTTGTTAATAAATGTTTCTTAACAAGAAACAACTTATTATACAGTAGCAAAATAAAAATAAAAATATTTTAAGCCGCTAAAAAGCGTTAACTGGCTATCAAAAAATTTAAATAACATTTATCTGCTATTTTTCGCTTAACATAACGTGATAGCCAATATTGGGCCAACACATGATGTTGGAATAGATCTCTAAAATGTAGAGAGTTAACTCGCATCATTTGACCATCAATTAAGTCAAAAGTTGCATAGGCAATTAACCTCCCATCCAGACGAATTGCTAATATTTCCTTACATTCAGCAATTAGATCGATTAATTTTGTCTCTTTTTGAACCGCTATCTGTTCTTGAATTAACGCTTGAAAAGTAGGTGAAGAGACTGGTAACAATTTAATATCAACAACTTTCATAAAACACCTGTGCTCCTTTTTCACAATCCATTTTGTGAACTAACTCACAGTTTACAGGCAAAAAAAAAGAGATCAAGCAGATCTCTTTAATTTAAATTCAGATGTTTTTGATGTTTTTGATGTTTTTTAATCCGTATTATTTAGGCTCTATCGTCACTAGGTACTGTTTGACCGATATAAATGAGGCAATAAGCCCCAATAAAGCACCTATAAACAATAACATAATAGACTCATTAAAGGTCAAAGAGATAATCTCAAACTTAGCTTTATAAAGCCCTGTTAAGTTAACAACACCAGACTCTAACCAGATAACCATAATGGTTGAAAATAACCACGCAATCACCCCACCTAAGAAACCATACCAGGCACCAATGTAAAGGTAAGGCAATTGGATAAAGCGGTTAGTTGCCCCCACTAGCTTTAATACTTCTATTTCTGCACGTTGATTAAGGATATTAAGGCGAATAGTATTACTTACGATTAATAACACTGACAATAGTAATAAGGTGGCAATGGCAATTACAATGTCCACCACTAAATAGAAGATAGCCTGTAGTTTCTCAATCCAATCAATATCAATACGCACTAAATCTATATCTTGTTCACGCTCTAAATTAGCCACTAACAACTTAGTACCTGCGGAATTCATTGCTGATTCAACGGGCACCACAATCAATACGGCGGGTAATGGATTTTCATCTAAATAGTTTAAGGCTTTAGAGAAACCCGACATCTCTTTAAACTCTTGTAAGGCTTGATGACGAGAGATATAGGTAACGGTTTCAATATTTTCATACAAGCCTAATTTATTGATTAATACTTGTATCTGTTCTTCAGAGAGATCCTTTTTCAAGAATAAACTGATTTCTGATGCGCTTTCCCATTGTCCACCAACACGATCAACGTTTTTATAAACAACATGAAATACTGTGGGTAATGACAGTGCTAACCCTAATACTAAAATGGTCATCGATGTAGCAAATGGGGTTTTCCATAACTCCATAAAGTTATGAACAAGTTGATGAATGTGTTGACTGATAGTGGCTTTGACACGTCCAAAAAATGAGACTTTATTAATCTTTGGAGAGCCTGATAATTTTCTTTTGCTTGCACCCAAACTGTTATTCATATCAATCCCTTAGTAGACCATCATTAATCATATGACCTTCACGCAAGGTCAAGGTACGATAACGCATTTTAGCAATTAGTCCTAAATCATGGGTGGCGATTAAGACTGACATACCGAACTTATTTAATGATTCAAATAGCGTTAAAATTTCTAATGACAATTTAGGGTCTAGATTACCGGTAGGCTCATCGGCAAGTAATAATGGAGGTTGGTTGATAATAGCGCGCGCAATACCAACACGTTGTTGTTCACCGCCCGACAAGTTGATTGGGAAGGCATCTTCTTTGCCTGACAGACCAACTTTCTCTAATGCTGCTAGGCTACGACGTTTAATTTCAAAACGGCTATAACCTTCAATCAATAAAGGTAAACCAACATTATCTAATACGGTTCTATTCATTAACAGACGATGATCTTGAAAAATCATTCCAATATGGCGACGTAAATAGGGAATATCGTTGCCTTTAATATGACTGATATCATTACCATTTAATACAATTCGCCCCGCCGTTGGTCTTTCCATTAGGCTAACTAATTTTAGTAACGTACTTTTACCGGAACCAGAGTGCCCTGTTAAGAAGGCCATTTCACCTTGTTTTAAGTGAAAGTTAACGGAATTTAATGCGATATGGTCATCACTATAAACCTTACTGACTTCTTCAAATAATATCATCGTCTATTTTTACCTTGTTATGATTCTTCTTCTTTTGAGAAAAGTGCATCAATAAACTCTTTGGCATTAAACTCTCTTAGATCATCAATGCCTTCACCTACGCCTATATAACGAATAGGTAATTTAAACTGATCGGCAATAGAGAAGATAATCCCGCCTTTCGCTGTACCATCTAATTTAGTGAAGGTAACGCCGGTTAACCCTACCGCTTCGTTAAATAATTTAACTTGGCTAATGGCATTTTGTCCGGTACCTGCATCAATGGTTAACATGATCTCATGTGGCGCAGTCTCATCTTTTTTACGCATGATACGCACCACTTTAGCTAGCTCGGTCATCAAGTGATCTTTATTTTGTAAACGCCCTGCCGTATCAGCAATTAATACATCAGCGCCACGTGCTTGTGCGGCATCCATTGCATCAAATAAAACCGATGCACTATCTGCACCTGTTTGTTGGGCAATCACTGGGATATCGTTTCGTTCCCCCCATACTTGTAACTGTTCTACCGCAGCGGCACGGAATGTATCACCCGCAGCAAGCATCACTGATTTTCCTTCGTTTTGGTATTTTTTCGCTAGCTTACCAATGGTGGTAGTTTTACCCACACCGTTTACTCCTACCATTAAAATAACGTAAGGTTTTTTGGTTTGGTCAATGACTAGCGGTTGCTCAACTTCATCTAGGATATCAGACAGATCTTTCTTTAATAGGTCATACAGTACTTCTGCATCTTTTAACTGTTTTCTATTTGCATGATCAGTTAAGTTATTAATGATACGTAAGGTTGTTTCCACACCAATATCGGCAACGATCAGTTGTTCTTCTAGCTCCTCAAACAGATCATCATCGATTTTTTTACCTTTGAATAAAGATAATAAACCGCTACCAATACTCAGACGTGTTTTCTTTAACCCTTGAGCAAAACGAGCAAAGAAGCCTAATTTTTTATCTTCCTGTGGGGCAACAGTTTCACTAACAGGTTCAACTTGTTGCTCTTGTTCAATTTCCTCAACAACATCTTGCTCTACCTGTTGGCGAGCTAACTCTGCATTTCGCTGAGCTTCTTGGTATGCTAAACGCGCTTTCTCTGCTTGCTCTTTTTTGGCTTGCTCTACCGCTAACGCTAGCTTTTCTTGCTCTGCTTTTTCAGCCGCTAATTTAGCTTCTGCTGCAAGACGCTCTTGCTCAGCTTTCTCAGCCGCTAGTTTAGCTTCTGCTGCAAGACGCTCTTGCTCAGCTTTCTCGGCCGCTAGTTGAGCTTGCTTATCTGCTTCTGCTTTCTCTTCCGCTAACTTAGCTTCTACAGTAAGACGTTCCTGCTCAGCTTTCTCGGCCGCTAGTTGAGCTTGCTTATCTGCTTCGGCTTTTTCTGCTGCTAATTTAGCTTCAATAGCAAGACGCTCTTGTTCAGCTTGTTCAGCAGCTAACTTGGCTTGCTGTTCTGCCTGTGCCGCTTTTTCCTGTTCAGCTAATTTAGCTTCAATAGCAAGACGCTCTTGTTCAGCTTGTTCAGCAGCTAACTTGGCTTGCTGTTCTGCCTGTGCCGCTTTTTCCTGTTCAGCTAATTCGGCTTGTTGCGCCGCTTCTTGTGCTTCTTGTTGAGCTAATACTTCTGACTGTATCTCTTGCTCTGTTTTCTTGGCTGGTTTTTTAGAAAACCATGAAAACAACCCTTTCTTTTTAGACATTAATTAAAAACCTTACTAACAAGCTGATTACCCTGCTAAAATAGCGAGCATACTGAACTGCTATATTAACACTATTGCTTCCCGGACTTAAAATAATATGCGTAAAAATCAACGAGCTTCAAGCCAAGAAAAAGGCAAAAAGCCCAACTCCGATGGATTTATCCGATTAATATCAGGCCAATGGCGTGGAAAAAAGCTGCCAGTCAAAGATAAACAAGGATTAAGACCCACTACAGACCGCACCAAAGAAACCCTGTTTAATTGGCTAATGCATGATATTCGTGATGCAAACTGCCTCGATTGTTTCAGTGGCAGTGGTAGTTTAGGCTTTGAAGCTTTATCTCGTTACTGCCAATCTTGCACATTTTTAGAGTTAGATAAGCAAGTCGCAACGCAATTAAAAAATAATATCGGCACATTAAAAGCAGAAAATGCCCAGGTGATACAGGGTGACTCTTTACGCTATTTAACCCAAACAGCCGAGCAACAATATGATGTAGTCTTTGTTGATCCACCTTTTAACCTTGGCTTGGCACAACCTTGTATTGACCAATTAGAAGCACAAGGTTACTTAACCGACAACAGCCTTATTTATGTAGAAGTTGAAAATACCTTAACTAACTTGAACTTCCCACATAATTGGGTGCTACTAAAAGAGAAAAATGCCGGACAAGTTCGCTATCAATTATTCAAGAGAGAAAAATAATGGCTTATTTTATCCCCTTTGCAAAAGGCTTAATGGTGATTATTTGGGGCTTATTACTGGTTAATTTAGTATTGCCTTTCCCGGGTAAAGCAGCCATGGCTTTCTACTTTTTATTAGCCTTTGTTGTCGTTATGCATGCAATCCAATTATTAGTGATTTATGGGGCTTTTGCTGAAAAATTAAAATTAACCAAAAAAGAAGGAGTTGAGATTTTCTTTTTTGGTGTGTTCAAAATGTGGCAACTTAAAGACCGTTTAATGTAATTACTAGCACTCTTAATGTAGATGCCTTAAAAACAAAAAAGGATGAACACAAGTTCATCCTTTTTTGTTTTAAAGTCTTTGGCTAGCGAGCTCTACTGCCCCCACTCGATAATACCATCCACTTTTTTACCATCTTCACTGACCACCAGCCATTTAATATGCTTTTCACGCATTAACTCTTCCGCTTCGGTTAAGCGAGCAGATGCAGAAATTAAACGAGGTGTTGTATTCATTAAGTTTGATGCTTGGCTATCCACAATACTTTCACCAGAAATCAAGAAACGACGAACGTCACCATCTGTGATCACACCTTGTAAGTTATCACCGTCTAACACTAAAGCTAAGCCAGTACGCGTTTCAGTCATCACCATTAACACATCTGTTACTGACGTTTGTGCACTAACAATCGGTAAGTTATCACTGCGCATCTCATCACGAACAAAAGTCAGTAATCGTTTACCTAAGCTGCCTCCCGGATGAAAACGCGCAAAATCCATTGGGCTAAAGTCTTTTTCTAAGGTTAATGTATTCGCTAATGCATCACCAATCACTAAGGTTAAGGTGGTAGACGTACTTGGTGCTAAGTTGTTTGGGCAGGTCTCTTTTTCTACACTAGCATCCAATACCACATCAGAGTGCTTGGCTAATGTTGAGTCTTTGCCGCCAGTAATAGAGATGATTTTATTACCAAAGTGTTGTAATGATGGGATGATTTTTAATAACTCATCTGTCTCACCACTGTAAGAAATAAGCAGTAATACGTCATCTTTAGTGACCATACCTAGGTCACCATGAAAGGCTTCACCAGGGTGCATAAAGAATGAAGGTGTACCAACAGATGCAAGTGTTGCAGCAATCTTAGTACCGATATGTCCAGACTTCCCCATACCACATACAATCACACGACCTTGGCAGTTTTTCATCAATGCTAAAGCTTGTAAGTAAGCTTCACCCACTTGATTACTATGATCCGTGATTGCAGCACTTTGTACTTCAAAAACAGTTTTAACTTCTTTTAATAGTTGAGATTCTGGCAATGAAAAGCGAGACATGAAACTTCCTTTATATGAGAGGAAAGGTAATTAATAAACGAGGAAATTGGTCGGTATGAGAAGATTCGAACTTCTGACCCCTGACACCCCATGACAGTGCGCTACCAAGCTGCGCTACATACCGATGGTGCATAATTCTAATTATTTAGTGAGAAGTTGCAACAAAAAAGTCATCTGTTTGTTACTCCCAAATACTAAAGCTTAACGCTTTGCTAAAAAAATACCCGCATAAAGCGGGCATTTTCAATTTATTCAATGATTGAATAAGTAATTATAGGCAATCAAACTCTACCAATGTGTCCACATCAGCTTCGTAATCAACACCGTCAACACCAAAACCAAACAGTTGTAAAAACTCATCTTTGTAGTCTTGGTAATCAGTCAAGTCAAACAGGTTTTCTGTGGTGATTTGTGGCCATAATTCTGCACAAGCTTGTTGTACTTCATCACGTAATTCCCAATCATCAAGACGAAGACGACGCGCTTCATCAGTTGTTGGCGCAGTACCATCAGCTTTGAATAGTTGTGTCGTGAATAGACGGTGAATCTGTTCCATACAACCTTCATGTAAACCTTTCTCTTTCATGATTCTAAATACCATTGATAGGTATAAAGGCATAACAGGGATCGCAGCACTTGCTTGCGTAACAACACTCTTCTGTACTGATACGTAAGCTTCACCACCTAGCGAATCAAGTTGTGCTTGGATAGCTGTAGAAGCACGATCTAAATCGATTTTTGCTTTACCTAATGCACCATCCCAGTAGATTGGCCAGGTAATTTCAGTACCGATGTAAGAGTAAGCAACGGTTTTAACACCTTCAGCTAACACACCAGCGTCTGCTAATGCATTCATCCAAAGTTCCCAATCTTGTCCACCCATTACAGTAACAGTATTAGCAATCTCTTCTTCAGTTGCAGGCTCTACAGACGCTTCAATGATCGTATCTTTGTTAGTATCGATAGCCGTTGATGTGTAAGTCTCACCAATTGGTTTTAGGCTTGAACGTACTACTTCACCTGTATCAGGTAGTTTACGAACTGGCGCAGCAACTGAGTAGATAACCGCATCAATTTGACCTAGGTCAGCTTTGATTGTATCGATAACTAATTGTTTAGTTTCGTTAGAGAATGCATCACCGTTAACGCTTTTAGCGTATAGGCCATCTGCCTTTGCTTGCTTATCAAAAGCAGCACTGTTGTACCAACCAGCAGAACCAGGTTTACGATCAGTAGCCGGTTTTTCAAAGAAAACACCAATCGTTGATGCGTCACTACCGTATGCCGCAGCAATACGTGATGACATGCCGTAACCAGCAGAAGAACCAATCACTAATACACGTTTAGGGCCTTTTTCAATTTTGCCTTGTTCTTTAGTGTATTCAATTTGTGCTTGAATGTTTTTTTCACAACCCGTTGGGTGTGTAGTCGTACAAATAAAGCCACGAATCTTTGGTTTAATGATCATATTATTTCGCTCTTATGGTATTAGAAACCTTCAATCATAGACTCGTTTTATTAATAAACGAGGTATTTAATCAAAGGCGTAAGTAAAATTATCGCTAATATACCTGTTCTCTTAGCAAATGCCAAAAAACAAGGTTACAAGTTAATGATTTAGCCTTTAAACAAGCGCTTTAGGTAAACAGATGGCAGGTTTATGGCCATTGACCCCCATTGCTTGTTTAATAAATTGTTTTTTTAATGGCGAAATAGTATCGGCCATTAACAAGGCGGTATCTCTTAATATTTTTTTAACTGGATTATCACCGTCGAACAATTGTTTTAATAACTCCATTGAAGCAATCATTTCAGTCGCTTCAGTCTTACGCCAACGTTCAAAGTGGCGCAAGTTTTGGTACAAGCCAATATCACTGCCTTGCTCAACCTGTTTGAGGATCTCTTCAGCTAAACAAGCGGCATCGAGTAACCCCAAGTTAACACCCTGCCCAGCTAAAGGATGAATTGTATGTGCTGCATCTCCAATCAAAGCTACGCGGTGTTTTGCAAAGTCACGTGCATAGCGCATGGTTAACGGAATACAATGACGCTTACCTTGCACTTCACACAAGCCTAAACGGTTATCAAAGGTACGCGCTAAAACTTGATTGAAAGCTTGATCATCTAAGGCCATCAATAAATTAGCTTGCTCTGGAGGTAATGACCACACTATCGAACTCGTGTGTTGACCATATAGAGGTAAAAAGGCTAACGGCCCTTGTGCGGTAAAGATTTGTCGAGCACAAGCTTGATGGGGATCTGCAGTTTTAATAGTAGCAACAATCGCATTATGCTGATAATCCCACTGGGTTAATGGAATATTTAATTGCTGGCGTACCCATGAATTAGCACCATCGGCAGCCACCACTAATTTAGAAGTAAGCTGTTTGCCACTTTCTAAGGTTAACCAAGCTTCGCCGTCACCAATCGCCATATTTTGCAAAGCATCAGGACAAAAGAAGCTCACATTCGTCTGCTTTTGCACGCTAGTTAACAAAGCTTGTTGTAGATTAGTATTTTCAACAATATAACCTAGATCAGACTGATTAACCTGTTTGGCATCAAAAGCAATTTTTCCAAAACTGTCTTTTTCCCATACTTGCATCTGATGGTATGGCGTAACGCGTTGCGCAGATAAATGTGACCAGACATCTAAATTTTCAAATAAGGTTTTACTCGCAAAACTTAATGCGCTGACACGATTTTCAGGTTCTGCTGTCAATACAACAGGTTGCTTAGACTCTATGATCGCAATCGACAATGTGCTATTCGCTAAACAGCGGGCTAGCGTTAAGCCAACCATACCGCCACCAACAATGGTGACATCATAGGATTGCATCATGATAATTTCTCTCTGTTAAACAAATCAAACTGCCCTTTAGACTGTTCGATAATAGGCGTAGATAAAAATGGAAAAAGATTCATTGCTTTTAGACCAATGTTACGAGGAATACTTAACATTGGATAATGGTTACTAAAGATACGCACTAGGCTATCGGTCATCCAAATTGTACTGTGGTGATCTTTTTCACGACATTGCCAATAATCATTTAGCATGGAAAACGATCCAACATCATCAGACGCAGCAATAATAGTCGCAAGTACAAACAGATCTCTTAACCCTAAGTTAAAACCTTGCCCAGCCACAGGATGTAAACTATGCGCCGCATTACCAATACAAACAGTGCGATGAGAAAGTGGTTTAGTGGTTTTTAATAGATTTAAAGGATAGATATCACGCTTACCAGTTTGCTCAAATAATCCTGCACGATAACCAAACTTTTTCTGTAATTGCGCTAAGAACTCACTGTCAGATAGATCAGCAATCTGTTCCGCTTGCTGTTTCTCAACACAATACACTAATGAGAAACGGTTATCCGTAAGTGGCAACAAAGCGATCGGCCCACTTTTAGTAAAGCGTTCATAGGCGATATTTTTGTGGACTTTATTACATCGCACATTACAAATAATCGCACTGCGCTGATAGTCAGACAAGCTACTACTAATACGCGCTAATTTTCGCACCTGACTATGGCAGCCATCGGCCCCAACACATAATTTTGCACTCACCGTTTGGCCATTATCCAAAACACATTGGATCAGCTCGGGTTGTTGATTTAAGTCTGTTAATTTGACTTGATGTAAAGTAGTTAAAGAGGAAAAAGCCGCTAATGTACGTGACAGAACTTTACCTACGCGACGTAACTCCACCACATAGCCAAAAGCCTCTCCTGATAATTCAGGTGTTAACTCAGCACCACCAAAGTAGCCCTTATCTGAAACTTGAATGCTTTCAATCGGCTGAGCATGGGCTTTAATATCCCCCCATAAAGATAAACCACTTAAAATATCAACAGAGCCAGCATTTAATGCAATGCAACGCGCATCGAAACTGGGGTGGTACTCAAACTCTTTCTCTTGTGTGGACTCTAGACGTTGTGCATTTTCGTCTAATAACAAGACCTTCAATTGTGGGTTTTGCGTTAACAAGGTTAGCGCTAATAACGACCCCGACATCCCCGCCCCGACAATCACTACATCGTAGATGATAGCGTCAAGCGGCTCTGCCGTATCAAGTATTGGTAGATGTGGTTGAGATAATTTAGCCATTCATTAACGCTTCAATTGCTTTAATCTCTTTTGGCACAGCAGACGTTAAAATTTCACAGCCAGTCTCTGTCACAATGACATCATCTTCGATACGTACACCAATACCTTTCCAGCGGTCATCAACATCTGCATCTTGGCTAATATATAAACCAGGCTCAATGGTAATAGCCATGCCGGCTTGTAGCGCGCGCGGCGATTTAATGGTGCCAGTATTGCCCACATCATGCACATCTAAACCGATAGGATGCCCTAAACCATGCATGTAAAAAGCGCGATAAGCTTGTTCTTCAAGCAAACTGCTTAAATCGCCTTTTAACAGTCCTAACGCTAATAAATCTTCAGTCATTTTAGTCACAACCTGTTGATTGATCTCTAAGACACTAATCCCAGGTTTAACCAACGCTAAAGCTAATAACTGGCAGTCTAATACTAACTGGTAAATAGTTGCTTGCTCTTCAGAGAAACGGCCATTCACAGGAAAAGTACGAGTGATATCACCTGCATAGCCCTGATATTCAGCACCGGCATCAATTAATACCAAATCGCCATCTTGTAATACTTGGTCATTTTCCGTGTAATGTAAGATACAAGCGTTATTACCGCCAGCAACAATGCTGTTATAAGCTACATCACGTGTACCTTGACGTGCAAACTCGTATTCCACTTCTAATTGTAGTTGAAACTCAAACATACCAGGTTGGCACTGTTGCATGGCACGAACATGACCTAATGCTGATATTACACCGGCTTTACGCATTATCGCTTGCTCAGCTTCACTCTTAAATAAACGCATCTCATGTAAAGCAGGTCGCCAATCTAAAAATTGATTAGTACTGATCACGCCACTACGAGATTGACTACGCAATCCATTTAGTACTTTTTCTAAAGACTGGTCTAAAGCAAAACCGCTTAACGTTGGGTAATATAAATTTTCAATGCCTACCAACAGCTCACTTAATTTACTTTCGAATTCATCGATAACATAAGCTTGATCAACTGCGAGAGTGTTAATTGCCTCAGCTTGTCCCATACGGTAACCATGCCAAATCTCAGCTGTTTTATCTTTTTTACGATTAAATAAAACCGTGGTTAGTTGCGCATCTTGTTTAATCAATAACAGGCATGCATCAGGTTCATTAAACCCGCACAGGTAATAGAAATCACTGTTTTGACGAAAGCGGAATTCAGTATCATTGCTTCGGGTTAGTTCTTGATTAGCAGGGAAAATAGCCATGCTGTTATCTAGCATGCTATCGGCAAATTGTTGACGGCGTTTTATAAATTCAGTCATAAGCTCTCAGATTAATGCAGTGTGTTAGAAACAGGTGACGATGTTTGACGAGAAAAAGTATTAAAACATAACATCGCACTCACTCGAAGGTACTCAACAATTTCTGTAAATGCAATTTCTGACTCTTCATCTTCTTGTTCGAAATCAAGAGATAGTTGAGAAATATCGCGAATATCACGAATCACTTCTTGAACATCTTCCGATGCTTGATTCAGAGACTGTTGCACCATACCAAAACCAACTAAAAAACCTTGAGCCCATTGCGCCATTGCTTCTGCACGCTCATCTAAGGGTTTATCGTCCGCTGGAAGTAATAAATGAAATCCTAGTCCATCATCTGTACATTGTTTTACTACGTCAGCGTAGATTTCAGCGATCAGTTTTTTCAGCTCAGAGGGTAACCCCATCCCTTCATTCACCACATCATTAAACAATGGCTGCCAGCTTTTATCATCCAATGCGATGCCACCGCATACAAAGCCAGATAGTACCCCATGGGTCTCCGCGGCATTAGTGAATAGCTCCGCCTGTTCAAGGGCTTGCGAAATTTTATCAAAACTTGGTAATACAGCAGAATTCATAGCGACACTCATAATAAACGAAAGATAGTTAACTTATTCTATCATCCACGGGATCTCGTCGCCAGTAAGTACTTGAAACTTGATAGCTAGGTCGATATAGTTCGCGCACAATACAACATTTTTTTTAGGGAAACAGACCACTCCCTTATTTAATCAATTTAACGGGGGCATTATGGCACATCTTGATATCACTATTTTAGGCCAACAGTATAAAATCGGCTGCCCTGACGGTGAGCAAGACAACCTGCTAGGGACTGTTGCTCAAGTTGATGAGCATCTTAAAGAGATGAAAAGCAACACCAGACATCTACGTAATGATCAATTAGTGGTGATGGCTGCATTAAACTATCGCCATCAACTCAATACGATCAAAGCAGAAATGCAAGCACAGACAGACCAATTAAATAACCGTATTCAACAATTACAAGATGCAATTAATGGTGCTTTAGATAAAACACCTACAAGCGAAGAGTAATCTCACACAGAATTAATAACGCCTTATTCATTTGGTTTTATATCCAGCCTTAAAAACATACCGACACCACTTAACATAAAAAATTAACGGTTTCGGTATTTATAACAATTTTTATTTTAATTCCACTTAATCACTCTTAATACCTCTTAATACCTCTTAATACCTCTTAATCGTCCTTAAGTTAGTCGGCTAATTTTAATGAAAAATAGCAAATGAAAGACAAAGAATTGAAACATAAACCATTTTCCCAAGCCTACTCCTTAAGTCTAGTTATCAAGCAAAGATCGTACACAAAATAACGCCATTAATTAGCGTGGTAAATATTGTGTGTAAAAAAACATCAAGCAGTCACAAACTTCCCATTTTTTCTTAAAAAGCCTTTAAAAACCCAATTAAAGTAGGTACAGTTTATTTAACCCTCGGGTACCCGTTAATCTTGACTAAGTCCCTGAGCCGATAAGTATTACCCTGGTGAATTAGGTTGATTACTATTGTGTAAACTCGACTAGTATCGAGAAACCTGCGGTAAGCACTGATACACCACCTTGACCTTCGGGTTCAAGGTCACAGTCAACAGCGGTATCCTTGGGTTAACTCATTTCCAGTTGATTTTTTCATTGTTTTTATAACAATAACTCAGCGTTTCAAATTCAGTATTTTACGTCCCTAAAAACATCCCTATATAAATTTTCCCACACTGAATTTAATCAATCTCTTTGGTTGTGTGTATAACTGTATTGTTGATAAAGTATTAGCTATCTCAACACAACTTATTGGTGACGGTTATTATTACTTCTCAGCGTGACAAGATTCGAAAAACCGTGCGCCAAGCACGAAAAGCATTAAGTGAAGAACAGCAACAAATTGCCTCTGCCGATTTATTTTTACGTTTGCAACAACATACTCGTATTGCACAAGCGCAACATATTTCAGTGACCTTAGCTTATGATGGAGAGATAGACCTAACACCGTTTATTGAGTGGTGTTGGCAACAAGGTAAACAAGTCTATTTACCTATGGTGCATCCAACGCAAACAGGCCATTTATTCTTTTTAGCTTATCAAGCAGATACAGAGATGATCATCAACCGCTATGGTATCAAAGAGCCCAAACTGGCTAGCTTATTTAATCAAGCTCCTGAACAGTTAACTCACCTTGCAGAGCACCCTGAAATTTTCCCCGCTGAGAAATTAGATATTGTATGCACACCTTTAGTTGCCTTTGATACACAAGGTAACCGTATTGGTATGGGCGGTGGTTATTATGATCGTCTGTTAGCCCCTTGGTTTACAGACCAATCAGGGCCTTATCCAATCGGTTTAGCACATGACTGTCAATGCGTAAAATCATTGCCCATTGCAGCTTGGGATGTGCCCTTACCAGAGATAATAACACCGCAACAACATTTACTTTTTTCAGACAAAAAATAAACCCCACAATTAATTCACGGTTTTTCATAAATTTAGCTTAAATTAACAGCGTAATTAAGGGTATAATCGCGCCACTTTCAAGACTCACTCTCACAGAACAGGATTAAAAGTCATGACGCAAGACGACAAGAAAAAAGCAGCCGCTTATGCAGCCCTAGAATATGTAGAAAAAGATACCATTGTCGGTGTTGGTACAGGTTCAACGGTTAATCATTTTATTGATGCATTAGCAACCATCAAAAACGACATTGTTGGTGCAGTATCCAGTTCAGAAGCGTCCACTGAAAAATTAAAAGGGTTTGGCATTGAAGTGTTCGACCTTAATGAAGTGTCAGAGTTGAGCATCTATGTTGATGGGGCAGATGAAATTAACCCATACAACCACATGATTAAAGGTGGTGGTGCTGCATTAACACGTGAAAAAATAGTATCAGCCGTTGCTGATAAGTTTATTTGTATCGTCGATGATACTAAAAATGTCGATATTCTGGGTGAATTTCCGCTACCTGTTGAAGTGATTCCAATGGCGCGTAGTTACGTTGCACGTGAATTAGTTAAATTAGGCGGTGACCCGGTATACCGTGAAGGCGTAGTAACAGATAACGGTAATGTTATTTTAGATGTATATAATCTTAAAATTGCTGAACCATTAACGTTAGAAAACCAAATCAATTCAATTGTTGGTGTTGTAACGAATGGTTTATTCGCAAACCGCGCAGCTAACGTGGTACTCGTTGGTACAGATAGCGGTGTAGATACCTTAAAATAAATGTAAAGTTGGCTCTCGGCTAGATTCAATACAGTGAGAGTCAATCTAGCGTAATCGCACAACAGTCGTCAGTAATAAGTTGTTTCATTTTAGCATATAGGAAACAGCACTCTCAGATTCACAATGACGACTATTTTTGCTATTTTACGCGCACTAAAATTATTCGCAAAATTGTCCATTCACCTTTAAATAAGGCTCAAGGAAATACAATGACTAAGTATTCACTCAATAAAGATAAAATTAAAGTTCTTCTACTAGAAGGTTTACACCCTAGTTCAGTGGCAACATTCACTGATGCGGGTTACACAAACATTGAAAGTATTAAGACTTCATTAAGTGAAGAAGATTTAATTGAAAAAATTAAAGACGTACATTTCATCGGTATCCGTTCTCGCTCTAACCTAAATGCAAAAGTATTAGCAGCAGCAGAGAAACTAGTGGCTATCGGTTGTTTCTGTATCGGTACTAACCAAGTGGATCTAGACGCAGCACAAGCAAAAGGTGTTGCTGTATTTAACGCGCCTTTCTCTAATACACGTAGTGTTGCTGAATTAGTACTTGGTCAAGCATTACTATTATTACGTGGTGTTCCAGAGCGTAACGCTAAAGCTCACCGTGGTGAGTGGGATAAGTCTGCAACTGCATCATACGAAGCGCGTGGTAAAAATCTAGGTATTATCGGTTACGGTCATATCGGTACACAGTTTGGTATTCTTGCTGAAGGTTTAGGTTTTAATGTTTCTTTCTACGACATTGAAAACAAACTGACATTAGGTAATGCAACGCAAGTAGCAAGCATGAAAGAGTTATTAGCTAAATCAGATGTTGTTAGCTTGCACGTACCTGAAGTTGATTCAACAAAGAATATGATGGGTGCTGAAGAATTCGCACAAATGAAAGATGGTGCGATATTCATGAATGCTGCACGTGGTACTGTTGTTGACATCCCTGCACTTTGTGATGCATTACGTAGCAAAAAATTAGCGGGCGCAGCGGTTGATGTATTCCCAACTGAGCCAAAATCAAACACAGAAGAGTTTGAATCTCCTCTACGTGAATTTGATAACGTGATCCTAACGCCACACGTTGGTGGTAGTACGCAAGAAGCACAAGAAAATATCGGTTACGAAGTAGCGGGTAAACTGGTTAAGTACTCTGATAACGGTTCAACATTGTCTTCTAAGAACTTCCCTGAAGTCTCTTTACCAGCACATAAAGGTGCAAGCCGTCTACTACATATTCACCGTAACCAACCAGGTATCTTAACTAAGATCAACTTGGCGTTTGCTGACAACGACATCAACATCGCAGCACAATACTTACAAACGAATGAAAATATTGGTTACGTAGTTATTGATGTAAACAGTGAAGATGCAGATACAGCATTAGAAAAACTGAAACAAATTGAAGGTACTATCCGCGCACGTTTATTAAACTAAGCGCCGAATAACCTATTACATAGGGACTCATTGAGTCCCTTTTTTTAATCTAAAACCAACACAAACCTATACTAAATAAATACCTAAGGCCCCTTCCCTCTAAAAAATCAACACTTCCTTCTCACCTAAACATCTAAAATTAAGCTATTTTTTGGGAAATATCAGCAGAATTGATAAATATCACTAAAGTAGTAACTATTAAAAATATCCCCTTCTTTCTGGTCTATAATTCCTGTAATTAAATATCTAAAGCAAGGAATATAAATGTCCGTATCATTAACTATCAAAACAAAGCTAGTGATTACACTATGTGCGCCGCTATTAATTATGGCGGCATTTTTTATCTATTCTTCTATTGAGACTGAAAATTATGTACTCGATAAAGAAAAAGAAAATGTACAAGTACAACTAGCTGAAGTACTCAACAATAACCTTAAAGGTCAAATAGATACCATCACCTATGCAATAACTGGTTTTTATAACGATTCAAAAATTGAGAATATTAAAAAAGGCCTCGCTGATGAAATGTCTGAATTCAGCTCAACCTTCAACAATATCTATGAAAATAGCAATTCTAAAGCAGAAGCTGAAACAAGTATTTATAACTTTATAAACCAATACCGCTGGAATAATGGCCGTTATTTATTTGCTTATAATGCGTCATCTTATATAGCAAAAGCTTACGGGAGTAATTTAAATAACATAGGTGTAAATGATTACAATAAGGTCAGTGGAGACGGTAAATATTTTGTCCGAGATATTGTTAAAGCCGCTAAAGATAATGAGATAGGCTTTAGCGAATATGCTTTTACCAACCCAACAACAAATACTCAAGAAGATAAAATTACGGCTTCTTTTTATTTTGCACCTTTAGACCTTGTTATTGCTAGTGGAGAATATATAAGTACGTTACGAGCAGATAAGATAAGCGACGCCTTGCATGCAGTGGTCGTTGCTAAATATGGAAAAAATGGATACTTCTGGATTCAAGATAAAGAGGGGGAGATCATTGCTCACCCTAAAAAATCAATCATAAATACAGCAACAGACAGTACTAAATTAATTGCAAATGGTATTAAAGGTAAAACAGAAGCAATAGTAAAAGTCGTTTATGAAAACCCGGCAACAAAGCAACATGAAAACAAAATAACCTATTCTCGAAATATCTTCCCAGATTGGGGGTGGACTATTGTTACAGGTGTATATGAAAACGATATTATTGAAGTTCAAAACAGCTTAACAGAAGTTACTGAAAATATATTTGATCAACAAGTCACCTCAATGATCACTACAGCAAGTGTGTTAATCCTCTTATCATTTGTAATAGTTGTTTGGATCATTACGGCGATTATGAAAAATTTACGTATATTAAAAGATCGTATTGATACGCTATCCACTGGTGAAGCAGACTTAACATCACGCATAACGATTATGAATAACGATGAATTAAGTGATATTAGTCGATCTGTAAATAATTTTATTATTTATCTGCAATCTATGATGCTTGATATTTCACAAGCTTCCTCAAATATCACAGCTACAACAAAACAATTAAATGAGCAGTCAATAAAATCAAATAATGCCTTACTCACTCATGCAAGTGAAACAGATCAAGTAGTCAGTGCTATTACAGAAATGAGTAGCACTTCTGAAAGTGTTGCACAAAACGCAGCAGATACATCAACGAATACACAAAAAGCTAATGATGAAGCGATATTATCAAAACAAATTGTCACAGAGGCTTCAAATAGTGTTATTGCATTAGTAGACGAGGTTGATTCTGCTTCAGCAAGCATTAATACCATGAGTAACAATACCCAAGAAATTATTAAAGCATTGAGTGTTATTGGCGAAATAGCAGATCAAACCAACTTATTAGCCCTAAATGCAGCGATAGAAGCAGCCAGAGCAGGAGAACAAGGACGAGGCTTTGCAGTGGTTGCTGATGAAGTGCGTTCTTTAGCTGCACGTACACAAAGCAGTACAGGTGAAATCAACCAAATACTTACAATATTAAGTAAAGATGCTGACAATGCAGTCGCAGCAATGGATATCACTAGAAGTAGCTGTCAACGAACGGCTGAAAATACAGCGAAGGTAACAGACAGCCTAGATAACATGACTAACTTTATAATTCATATCAATGACTTAAGTACTCAAATCGCAACAGCATCGGAACAACAAAGTGTTGTTACCGAAGAGGTAAGTTGTAATATGACGACTATCAACGAGATGGTACAACAATTGAAAATGAATGGCCAAGAAACACTAGATAGTACTGAAGAGCTAAGTTCAGCTAACAATCAGCTAGACCTATTAGTTAAGAAGTTTAAGTTGCAATAAATAAAGCTATTAATCAGTTAATGAGGTACCTAATCGTAGGTACCTCACTACTATCGCTTATTTTTAACCTCTTCTAAAATAAAATCTCGAAATACCTGATTCGCACGAGAAAGATAACTGTCCTTTCGCCATGCCAAACTAAGGTCAATACAGAAAGGCTCTACAAAAGGACGAGTAATAATTTCATCGTCATCTTGAATCGCCACTTTCCACATCGGAGAGATCGCATAACCTTTACGAATAATCGACTTAATCAAAGGCAGTAGATTACTGGTAAATGCTATCTGAGGGCTGGCTTTCTCTTTCTGACTGATCCTTTCAATTAATGAATGATGGTAATAACCTTTACCAAACAGTATTAATTCATACTTCAGAAACTCAGCATATTCAATTTTATCAAACTTCGCTAAAGGGTGATCGGCAGCCATACATACCACCATCTCCTCTCGCATCAGTTTACCGGTTTCAAATTCAGGTGGTAAATCGTGGTCAGCTACAACACCTAGTTCCAAATCACCTTCTAACAAACGCTTACGGATGTTACGTGTGCCAGTATCGATGATATTCATACCTAATGCAGGATATTGATGTTTAAAGGCCATTAATAAAGGGGGTAAAAAATAGGATCCGAGCATAGGTGGTACACCGATATCTACTTCACCTTGATCTAAGCCTTCAATTGCTTGCATCGCTAACTTCGCATCACTAGCTTGCTGTAGAATCTGTTTAGCATGCTGTAAAAATTTGGCCCCTGCTTCAGTTAACGACACACCACGCTCACGTCTATGCAATAAGGGCATATTCAATTCATTTTCTAGTTTTTTAATACTTGCACTAATCGCCGGTTGTGCCAAAAAAAGGTGACGAGCGGCTGCAGAAATACTTCCCGTTTCCACGATCGCAACAAAGTGTTGTAGTTGTCTAAATTCCACTTTTTTATCCCTATAAATTGATCTAAACACCCATAAATTATATCTATGGATAACATAAAAACAACAGAATTTATTTATTTAAATTAGGCGGTTATTATGCGCGTATCAAACAAGGGGCTTCTGTCAAAAAAATGAAAAAATTCACACATTACAATCGTTTAGTTATCGCTGTTTGTCTATGCTCAGTGGTGACATTTTCTAATATCTACTGGTTACAACCATTACTTCCAACCTTACAGCAGGAATTTAATGTTAGCCTGTTAGCAGCTAACTTAGCGATGTCAGCCCCTTTGTTAGGTATGGGCTTGGGGTTATTAGTCTTTGCCAGCATTTCCGACTCAATTGGACGAGGCCCTATTCTTTTAAAAGGCATGATTGCAGGCTTATCTATTTCATTCATGCTCCCTATGGTAGAAAACTACACGGTATTTTTATCATTACGTTTTATTCAAGGTGCTTTGCTATCAGTATGCCCTGCTGTGGCTATTCCGTTATTAGGAGAAGAGTTAAGAAAAAGCTGGCTACCAACGGCTGTTGGCTTTTATATCGCTTCTAACACCATTGGTGGCATCAGCAGTCGTTTAATTGGTGGCGCATCTGTTGACTTACTAGGCAGCTGGCAGGCAACGGGCTTTGGAATGGCAATTGTCACGGCAATTTTATTTATTGGCGTTTATGTTGCGTTGCCAAAACAACGTCACTTCACCAAACAAAAACTCCAACTAAAACCTAGCTTAAATATGTTTGCTAAACATATACAAACTCCACAGCTTCTTATTATCTACATCATCATTGGTCTTGGTTTTGGCTGTTTTGTTAACCTATTTAGTTACTTAATGAGTGTCTTAGAAGCGGCACCTTATGAATTACCTAGTGCACTACGTAGTTTGATCTTTGTAACCTTCTTAGGTGGCACAATGAGCGCTTCATTGGCAGGTAAATTTGGTAATCGTTATGGGCAGCTTGCAGGTGTTGCAACAGGTATTTTCATTATGTTGGCCGCTAACCTTTTATTAAGTCATCAAAACTTATCAGTCATGACCCTAGGCATGATCTTAATAGCTTTTGGTTTTTTCTTTTGTCATGCACAAGCAAGTACTTTAGTGGGTCGCTCAGTGAAAAAAGGTAAAGGTAGCGCGCAGGCGTTATACAGCTTATTTTATTACAGCGGTGCTAGCTTAGGTGTATTCTTCATCGCGCCTTTTTATGAGCAATGGGGATGGCAAGGTGTATTAGGCAGTACTAGTCTCGCATTAATTATTTGCTTGTTATTATTAGTAGTATATCAGGTGAAATATAACAGCCAAAAAAAACCAGTGGTACATTCTGCATAAAAAAACCGCTGATCGTTAAACGATCAGCGGTTCTTATCTACTATTCGTATTAACACTTAATACGAATGAACACTGTGATTAGATGATCACTAGTTCTTTAGCAATGTTGCCACGTGTTGCATTTGAGTATGGACATACTAAATCAGCTTTTTCTACTAATGTTTCAGCTTGTGCTTTATCCATGTCGCCTAATGAGATAGATAATTTAACAGCGATACCAAAACCACCTTCGATTGGACCGATAGATACTTCAGAGTTGATGTATAAGTCGCTTGGTAATGCGATTTTTTCAGCACCAGCAACGTGCTTAAGAGCACCGATGAAACATGCTGCGTAACCTGCACCAAATAGTTGCTCAGGGTTAGTACCTTGACCGTCATCACCACCTAAGTTTTTAGGAGTAGATAGTTTAACATCTAAACGACCGTCATCAGACTTAGCGATACCTTCACGGCCACCTGTTGCTGTAGCGTTAGCTGTGTAAGCGACTTCTTGTAATACATTCATAATGAACTCCAACGTTGAGATTAATAAAATTTATTTATTTTGCACACAAAATAATAACTAGAATAAATAGCAATTGCAAATACTTTGCATGCAAATTAAAATGTTTGATAAAAGGAGTCGCCATGTCATATGCACAACTACAATTAAAAAACCAATTATGTCACCGTTTGTACATGGCATCGAATAGCATTGCCCGCACTTATCGACCTCTATTAGCCGACATTAACCTGACATACCCTCAGTATGTGGTAATGATGGCACTATGGGAAGAAGATAAAATAACTATTGCCGCTTTGATTGAGAAAACTGCGATTGATGGCAGTGCCTTGACACAAATCTTAAAAAAGATGACAGACAAAGCACTCTTAATGGTGATTAAAGATGAATCAGATAAACGTAAACGTCTTATTCAATTAACTAAACAGGGGCAGTCTCTTAAACAGCAAGCCAGTGATATACCAAATAAAATACAGTGTAAGTTTAATAGTATTGATAGCACACAAGCAGAACAGTTAATGCACTTACTGGACTTAGTGGTACACGATTTAAATAACGAAGAATTGAATATGTTAGATATTGAGGAGTAACCGCTCATTTGATTTAGCATTATAAAGTAACGATAGCCAATACAGTACTAAAAGCTACCGTACTTAACGCTCAAACTCAGCACCATAATCTCGCTCTACTTTGCTGATACGTACCTTAAACTCACTATACCAATGTTGATGCCCCATTTTCTGGGCTACTCTATTCTCAACATTTTCTTTCCACTGTTTGATAGACGCTAAATCAGACCAGTAAGAGATAGTTATCCCAACCTCTTCTCGTGCTGATTCAATCCCTAAAAAACCGGGTTGTTGTAAAGCAAGTTCCACCATACGGTCCGCAGTCGTTGCATAGCCGTTATTGCCTTCAGTGCGTGTTGAGGTGAAAATAACCGCGTAATAAGGTGGTTTGGGTGTATCAGCAATTAATGACATTGTAGTAATAACCTAGCTCTTATTACTTTTACGATCGATACAGCCAAGATCTTTATCAGGTGCAATCACATTTCTCACTAATTGTTTAAGCTCAGTGATTTCAGGGAAACCGCCCATCTCTTTACGTGACCAAATGAGCGTGCCATTTGCATACATTTCAAAAATCCCACCTTCTCCTGGTTGTAAGGCAACCTCATCTAACTCATTTTCGAAGGTACTTAGTAACTCTTGCGCCATCCATGAAGAACGCATTAACCAGCGGCATTTTTTACAATATTTAATTTCTATTTTATTCATCAGCATTAAGGCTCAGTTAGGTAAAGTTAATACGATACTCTACACGTTAAATCTAAAGACATAAATTTACTATTAGGATCTGCCTGGTAATCAGAGAATGGACCACAAAAAGTAAAACCATGTTTTAAATATAAAGCATGGGCAGGTAAAAAATAATCCATTGACCCCGTTTCAAGACTTAACTGGTTAAATTCTTTCAGTTTAGCTTGAGTAATAATATGCTGTAACAAGCGTGAAGCGACACCTCGATGTTTATAATGTTTAGCCGTTCTCATTGATTTTATTTCTGCTTGTTGCTCATTTAACTGCTTAAGCGCTGCACACCCAGCTAAATTTTCGCCATCCCAGATGGTCCAAAATTTCACAGAAGGATCTTTTAACCCTTCCAAATCTAGGGCGTGTAAACTCTCAGGTGGAGAAGTTGCATGCATATCTTGTAGGTGTTCTTGTAACAAGAAAATAATCTCATTGCCTAACAAATCATCTAATTTTATCGAAAACGGCTGCATCTTAATTAAACTCATTAATGGATTTTTTAAAATGGTTTATATTCATTCTTAAATTTTCTATGGGTAAAGGTCGGCTATAATAAAAACCCTGTACATAATCACAATTTAAGCTGATCAAGGCTTGCTCTGTTTCATAATCTTCAACCCCTTCTGCAACCACACTACAATCTAATTGCTCAGCTAAAAAAACAATAGACTTCACGATGGCATAATCCGCTTTTTGAGTAAGCATTCCACTCACAAAGGAGCGATCTATTTTGATCTGATTGATCGATAACTCTCTTAATAAAGAGAACGAGGAGAAACCTGTCCCAAAATCATCAATACTAAATTGAAAACCTTTTTCAGTCAGCGCTAAAATTATCTCTCTTGCGCACTTTATATCCGTCATCATCGCACTTTCAGTGATCTCAAAAACCAGTACATCGGTTATCGTCGTGTCATTTTCATGTAATGAACAAATAAACTCATAAAAGTCGTGACTTTTTAAATCTTGAGCAGATAAATTAATATGCAGCGAACCACTAAAACCCGCTTCATATAAACGGGGTAAATTGTTCAAGGCTTCAAAAATCACCCATTTAGTAAGAGACAAAATAAGTGTACTGCGCTCTGCAATCTTAATGAAGTACTCAGGTGAAAGATAACTACCATCAGGCTGAGGCCATCGAATCAGGGCTTCCAAGCCATGCTCTTCGCCACTTTTTGCGCAAATAACCGGTTGATAAAATAAAAGAAACTCCCCTGCTTCAATAGCAGTTTGAATTTTAGTGGTCATCAATAAGAAGTTACTCTCTTTTTGAATTAATTTATCATGATAAAAAATCAGTGTTTGCTTGGTATTTTTAGCTTCATACATAGCGAGGTCAGCAAACCTTACTAATTCATGCATATCAACGCTATCTTGCGGGTAATGACTAACACCAATACTCAAGCGAACATTAATAAACTGTTCATCAATCTCCACCGGTTGCTTTGCTACTTTGGTAATAATATCAACACATTGTTCTAAACCATTGGCGCTTTGATAGGTGGTCAATACCGCAAACTCATCACCACCGATTCGATATAGTGATGCATAATTACTTATATTTTGTTGTATCCCCCGTGCAGTAGCAATTAATAATTGATCCCCAAAATGATGCCCAAAGGTGTCATTAACTTGTTTAAAGTCATTTAAATCAATAAATAAAACCGAACAAGACGTATCATCTGCCAGCGTTTTAGCCAGGTTTTTAAAAAACATTTTACGGTTAGGTAATCCGGTTAATGCATCATGCTCCGCCTGATAACGCTGTACTTCAACCGCTTTTTCAATACTCAATAAGCTGCCATAACTTAGTTTGATCACCAAAAAAACAAATGCTCCGCCGCCAAACAAGATACAAGCAACAATAGAAACAAGCATTGTGTCTATCGGGAAAGAGACAAAGTAGTAGAGGATACCGACATAACCGATAATAAATAAGATAATGAAATAAAAAAGAAGATACCAAGATGCTAACGATGTTTTTCTACAAATACGCAACGTACTTACTAAACTCGCTAATAAAAAAATAGTTCCAGCAATGATGGTCGCAATAAAAAATTCGCTCAAATAAGCCCCCTCATTTAATATCCATAAAATAATAAGAACAGATAAAAAGTGCTTCGTCTACAAGTATAGTTGAGAGCATGAACTGAACATGATGAATTTAATGAAAAATCCATAAAATATAGCTTAATATAGCATACAAATAAAATATTCATCACTAAAAACACCATTATTGAATATAAACATGTGATACCTGTCCTTGCTTACAGTGATAAAATCGATACCTTTATAGAGTCAAATAGTCACATCAAGCAAAGTAAAGAAAGGAAGGGTTTAATATTTAGATTAGCGTATTAAACAAATTTAGATGAAGTCAAACATAGACAATCACATCTAAAATTTATATAAATATATTATTTTATATACAACTAATAATAATTAATAATAAATGGGGTAGATAAATGAAAATACTTATGTGGATAGGCTTAGTGTTACTTGTGATATTTGTGCTTTATGCATTAATAGTGTCAGTTTTCTCCTATTATGTTAGCAGCCCTCGCACACATAATGCGACGGTATTAAACGCTAATTTAAGTAACCAATATTACCTGCAAGAAGATAAAGTTATCTTTGTGTTAGATGGTAACTTCTTTCAAATTGGAGGGGTTGATATAGAAGGTGCTGACCCTAATAGCTTTGAGGTTATCGACCAATCATACGCAAAAGATAGCAACCGCCTCTATTACAACGGCAAACCGATTAGTGATGTCACGCCAGATTCTATCGTCAATGTCACCTCGACCTTTGGTAAAAATGCGAAGAACTCAGGTTACCTCATTAGCAATGGGAAAGTATTTTGTTACGGAGAAGTTATCCAAAGAGCTGATACAGACACATTTAGCTTCCTAGTTGGATTATATGCTATGGATAAAAACTACCTTTATTATGATACTAATATCAAAATTCCGCGTGAAGTTGAACCAACTTTAGTCGACCATACAAACTTTCAGTATTTGAAACACGGCGACCAAATATTTTATCAAGGTGAGCTAATCAGTGTGCTGGGTAGTCAATTTGAGATTATTGATGACCAATACTCAAAGGATGCAGTTCATGTTTATTCACACGGTGAAATAATAAAAGTAATGACACCAGAAGGCTTTACTGTTATCTCGCCTTATTACCGAAAAGATAAAAACCAAGCATATTATTTCAACAACCCTATTCCAGAAAGTGACCCAAACACATTCAAAGTGTTAAATGATACGATTGCAAAGGATCAGCACCACCTCTATTACAATGGTTATATCGTAGACAATAAAACTGCAGCAGAGGTTAATCGATCAGAAGCGAATGAGTTAGCTAAAAGGTGGAAGTGGAGAGAGCTACATTTATCGCCAACAACGGTTATTGTTGTGCCAAGTGATAAGGTTGAAGATATTGCCTACGAATACTTTGCTTACAATAACGACGTCTACTCAAGAACCCAAAAATTAGAGGGTGTCACCGCCGATCAAGTGATTGTTCTGGATCGAGACAGCAAAGAGTTTACAAGAATTGGCGATCAAGTTTTTTATTTTGGAAGCCCTATTGAAGGTGTAGATGCCAACACCTTTGAACTCATTGCAGATCGTTTTTCACAAGATGCAGAGCATATTTATTGGGGGGAGCATAAGGTAATAGACGCCAACCCCTCAAACTTTGAATATGATGAAAGGTTATTTGCAGATGAAAATGAAGCCGGAGAGTTTGTTTTAAAAACAGTAGAATACTAACCTAATACTAGCAATAACTGACTCGCGTGATTATTTACTTATCACGCGAGTATGGCTAATCATTAACGCTTCGTTAGCCCTTTTTTATTTAAGTATGGCAGGATATGTGGGCGAGATTCTTTAGATAACTGCCCTGTTACTTGCTCTGACCAAGTGCTTTGTTTTTGGTTACTGCTACGACTTGCATAGTAGTCATGAATCACTTGATCGTAACCTTTAATATCGTCCATATTAAGCGGCTGATATTGATTTTCATGCATAATCACATTAGCAGGCAAACGTGGCTTAACTTCAGGATCTTGGGCAGGATAACCTAAACACATCCCAAATAATACTGATGTATTCTGTGGCAATTCTAGCAATTCATCCACCAGCTCAATTTTGTTACGTAACCCGCCAATATAAACACCACCTAACCCCATTGATTCAGCTGCTAACAAACAATTTTGCGCCATAATGCCACTATCAACAGCGCCAATCAGTGTCAGCTCTGTAAAGTCCGCTTGTACCTCAGGGTTAATGCTCGCATGACGTTGGTAATCAATACAAAAAACTAAAAATTCCGTCGCCTTTTCAACATACACTTGATTACCTGCGTATTCAGCTAACAACTTACGTTTACTTTTATCTGTCACTCTAATGATAGACACAACCTGCAGCATACTTGAAGAAGAAGCCGCTAATCCAGCTTGAATAATCGTATCCAGTTGTGATTTCTCTATAGGCTGATCAGTATATTGGCGAATCGAACGGTGACTTAACATAGTCTCAATCGTTTTGTTCATAAAATCAGTAATCCTTATCATTATAATTGTCGTTGTAAGGTGCAGCCCTATATTAATGATATTTGTGAATAGTTTGAAATAAAGGTAACAGAAATAACACGCCTAACGAAGTTTATCCAAGCGTATACCTCAAATGTTCACCATTGAATCCTATTAACATATATACCCATCAAATTTAACATACCTTATTCAAATAGTTTACTTTGATTTAAAGACTTCACCCTATATCCTCCATCGTCTTGTGGGAGGTTTGGATTAATAGTATCCAGCTGCAAATCATAATAAAAATAAATAACATAAGTGATAACAAATGATTCAGGCAATTATTCGATTTTTAGGAATTCAAAGTAGCGTCGTTAACTCAGAAAAAACCGTCGCAACAATAGGTGGCATGTTAGCTATATTTTGTTGTTTTTATGCAACCGTCTACTTTACAGGGGATGCGGGTTCAGTGGCTATCTTGCCTTCGATGGGCGCTTCCGCAGTATTGCTTTTTGCAGTTCCTCACGGTCAGCTATCGACGCCTTGGGCTTTTTTAGGAGGTAATATTTTTTCCGCTATTGTTGGTGTAACTTGTGCAACCTTGATAGAGCCTATGTTGATCGCAGCACCAGTTGCCGTAGCATTATCTATTTTAGTCATGCACTTAACGAGAAGTTTACACCCACCAGGTGGAGCAACAGCATTAGCAGCAGTAATCGGTGGACCAACTATCCATGGACTTGGTTATTGGTATGTGATCACACCAACGCTAATCAATTGCAGCATATTATTCTTAATCGCGATGATTTTTAATAACCTATTTCATTGGAGGCGCTATCCACAAAGTTTTATGCACTACCAAAGCGCTGGCTATCACCCCGATACAAGACGCATTAAGATGCAACATATTCATCAAGCCATAAAACGCTCAGATTTAGTGATTGATGCCAGTGACGAACAAATAAAACGCGTGGTTGATTTAGCTGATGCAATTTACCACGAAGAATTGATTAAACAGTTTGTATTGGAACTTGGTGCTTACTATACCAATAGCAAACCCGGGAGGCAGTGGTCTGTGCGCCAAATAATCGACCAGCGAGAGCATCAAGATCCATCTCGTTATCTAGTCATATATCGTATTGCAGATGGTGACAGAAAAGGGACAACTGATAGTTGTACATTACAAGAGTTTGCAGAGTGGGCAAATGAAAAAATGCGCCCAAAAGGTTGACTAACAAGGCAGTAGAAAGCTTGAATATCATGTAAAAAGGTCATCGTTAAATTGATGACCTTTCATCTAATATCTATCTACCTAAAAATCCAACTTTGGCATTTTTAGCAACTTTTACTGCTCTTTTTTCTTTGGCTGTTAAAAGCGGTTTTTTCTTGCCGTCTTTTTTACTGTCTTGGCCTTTACTCACGATGCTTTCCTTTCATTAAGATAAACAACTACTAACCCTTTGACGTACGTTATACGAGGCATTGAGCACTCTGCTAACGGCGAGATTATGTTCCTAACAATTAAAAATAGATAGCAATATTTCTCATAAATTTAAAAATAATTTAGCCCAAATTTAACAGATTAATTTAGGTTAAATCCAAAGTCTAAAACGGCACGATAAAGACTAGAAAATGGAGTCTTCCATTTTAGTGGTTAACAATTCCAACACCTTCATTCCCATATATGAATTCCCTTTTTTATTTAATCGAGGACTCCATACCGCTACAGCATATTTTCCCGGATGTAATGCAACAATGCCGCCACCGACACCACTTTTACCAGGTAACCCAACTTTAAAAGCAAACTCCCCTGCTTCATCATAAAACCCGCATAACTGCATCACCGCATTGATACGCTTAGCCTGACTTGGATTGACAATCATCTCTCCCGTTGTCAGGTCAACACCACCACTCACTAAAAACATAAATGAATGTGCTAATTCACAGCAATTCATTTCAATCGAACAAAGATAAAAATACAGATCTAAGACTTCATCCACATCATTGTGAATATTTCCAAAATCACGCATTAAATAGATCAGCGCTTTATTTCTATCACTAGTGAGCTTCTCAGATTCAGCTACTTTTTCGTTATATTGTAAGCTTTGGTTATTGGCTATTTTTCTTACAAAATTTAATAGATCAGCTTTAGGGTCATCCAGATAAGACATCAAGACATCACAAATAACAATGGCCCCAGCGTTAATGAATGGATTACGAGGAATACCATTCTCAACTTCTAATTGTATTAAAGAGTTAAACGCCGTACCCGATGGCTCCACACCAACACGTGACCACAACTCACCACCAAGAATACGCATCGCTAAGGTAAGCGAAAATACTTTAGAGATACTCTGAATCGAGAAGCGCTCTTGGCTATCACCTTGATAAAAATTACCTTTATCAATATGTACTAGATGAATCCCTAATTTATCAGGTTCAATCTTCGCCAGCTCAGGAATATAAGAAGCCGCAACCCCTTTATTTTCCAAAGGTTGCAGTTCAATAAAAATATCGTTAAATACCGTTTTAAAGTTAATATCTTTCATAAAGAGTTTAGGACAGCCATATATTGAGAATAGAAATATAAAGGTAAATGATAACCGAAAATATTAACGAAGCACTCCCTTTATATTCAAAAATAAAAAAATTAAAGCTGATTAGATGGTTAGTAGTAAATGCAGGCATGTTTAATATTAAGGCAAGATAGTTAAGGACATATATGGTCAAGATTTACAAGATTTAAAATGCTCGTGAACTTTCTTATCTAGCTAGCTGTCCTAGACCTTTACTTCAATGAAAAATCGCAATTCACCTTCTCTGTAAGTGACCATGCGACTACTTTTTATTTCTCGTTCTCATAAGGTCTTACATTGGTTGATAAACACGCGAAAACTCGTCAAAAATTGAATAAAAAATGGGCTATATTAATAATATTAGTCATCATCGCCAGCGGTATCCTCCTCTACTTAGACTCCCTCGTTAATTCAACGTTTAAAGATAAACAGTGGTCAGTTGCATCTACCGTTTATGCTCGACCTCTAGAGATATATGAAGGCTTACCACTCAAGTTGACAGACCTTCGTGAAGAGATGACCATGCTTGGTTATCGTTTTGTTCAAGACGTTAAGAAACCAGGTCAGGCATTGTTCAATGGCAACAAGGTCACAATATTTATCCCTAAATTTCAGTTTAGTGATGAGTTAGCGCCAGCACAAAAAATCAACATCACCTTAAATAATGGCTTTGTATCAAAACTAGAAAGCGAAGAAAATAAAGCGTTAGTACGTTTACAGCCCTTGGTGATCGGTGGCATCTACCCTTCACACAATGAAGATAGAATCTTAGTACAACTGGCAGATGTTCCTGATTCTTTACAAGGAATGTTAGTGGCAGTTGAAGATAAAGACTTTTATGACCATCACGGGATTTCACCGCGTGGTATTGCACGAGCAATGGTGACCAATATTAAAAATGGTGGATTCTCACAAGGTGCATCAACACTAACGCAACAATTGATTAAAAACTATTACCTCACACCAGAGCGCACATTAATTCGTAAAGCACAAGAAGCGCTGATGGCGTTATTATTGGAGTTTCATGCTAGCAAAGCCGATATTTTAGAAGGATACATGAATGAAATATACCTTGGTCAAGATGGTCCGCGTGCCATTCATGGCTTTGGTTTAGCCAGTCAGTATTACTTCAAAAAAGATCTAAAGGATTTATCTCTTTCACAACAAGCCCTGTTAGTGGCATTAGTACGTGGCGCAAGTTTTTACAACCCATGGCGTAACCCTGAACGCGCATTAAAACGCCGTAATTTGGTGTTAGATATTGCCGTAAGAGAGGATCGCCTCGATCAAGATGCAGCTGAATTAGCTAAGCAAGCGCCACTAGAAGTTGGTGAACGAAGTGCCAGTGGCCATAAACGTTACCCAGCTTATTTAGACCTAGTGCGTAGACAATTACAGAATGATTATAAAGCAGAAGATTTAAGCTCAAATGGTTTGTCTATTTTCACCCACTTTAACCCGCTAATTCAAGAAACCGCTGAAGCTAGCTTAGTTAAAGCAATGGAGAAACAAAAACAGTCAGATCCTGATCATAAGTTACAGGGAGCCGTGATTGTTACACAACCAAATACAGGTGCAGTTACTTCAATCGTAGGCGGCACCGACACTCAATATGCAGGGTTTAACCGCGCTATAGATGCGCGTCGACAAATCGGCTCATTAATGAAACCCGCAGTATATTTAACCGCATTACAAAAAAGTGAAGAATATACTTTAGCTACCCTGATCAGTGATGATGCCTACGAACAGAAATTACCTAACGGCACCAGTTGGACACCTAAAAATTATGACTTAAAAGATCATGGTGATGTGCTTTTATATAAAGCATTAGCACATTCATACAACCAAGCAACGGCTCGTTTAGGTAATGACTTAGGCTTAGATAATATATTATCAACCATCAAACAACTCGGCGTTGATAGTGATATTCCCGCTGTCCCCGCTATTACATTAGGAGCCGCAGAATTAAGCCCGCTTGATGTGGCTAAAATGTATCAAACCATCTCATCCGGTGGATTTTACACACCGTTATTAGCAATCAGCTCAGTTGTGGATGCACACGGAGAATTACTCACTAGCTACCCTATTGATATTGAAAAACGATTCAATTCCAGTTCTATTTATACCTTACGCCACGCATTACAGGCTGTTACGCACGAAGGCTCAGCTAAAGCGTTAGAGTGGTTATTACCAGACTTTGCTGTTGCAGGAAAAACAGGCACAACAAATGATTTACGAGACAGCTGGTTTGCAGGGTTTTCAGAAGATATGCAAGCAGTCGTCTGGCTTGGCCGTGATGATAACAAATCAACAGGGTTAACAGGCTCAAGTGGTGCGCTACGTGTTTGGGCAGATATTTTCAAAGCACGCGCTTATCAACCTCTACAAAATACGCCACCCCAAAATATCACCCTAAGTTGGGTTGATAGCGAAACAGGTGTTGGCAGAGAAGATAATTGTAATAACGCAATTCAATTACCATTTATAAGTGGCAGTGAACCAACACAAGAGAAACGTTGCGGAGCAACGGATAAAGTCATCGACTGGTTCCGTAATTTAACCGATTAAAGGGAGAAAATAATGAAGCATCACAAAATTGCTATTGTTTGTTTATCTAGTTTTTTATGGGCCTGTAGCACCAAACCGACTGTCACCGCACCGGTAACAGACCCGATAACACCCAACTCAAGCAGCACGACCACAGACAGTAATGATAATAACGTTAAGCGACGCTCCGCATTAAACTCATTATTAAACCTTGCAGAGCAACAAGAAAGTCAAGGGAACTTACAGGGAGCAACACGAACCTTAGAGCGAGCAATCAGAATCTCTCCACGTAACCCTGAAATCTATTTACAATTAGCTGAATTAAACTACCGCCAAGGCAGAAATTCTCAAGCAGAGTCATTCGCTGAAAAAGCACTCAGCTTTAATCCGAATGATACAATCACAGAGAAAGCAGAATTATTATTGAAAAACCTTGAGACTAAATAGAGATATAACCTTGTTAACAGTAAGTTATTTCTAAGTAAGTCTTGTTTTTGGAGAGTGAATCAACCAATAAAGTTTATGGGTGCCCAAGATCTACTTTCCATGATCTATTTATATCATTTTTAGCCATGAATAATTAATTTAACACTTTAGTCTGCCTCCCTATCAAAACGGTTTAAAAGGAAAAATGATGAAAGATAAAGTTGTGTTATATAAAAAAATCCCAGAACAACAGCAGTTATTATTAAGCCAAATGTTTAACCTTATCTGTTTTGATAAAATTGATGAAAGTAATTTACAAGAATTTATCCATGAAATTAAAGATGCCATTGGCTTAATTGGCTCTGGCGTTAAATTACCTCAAGAAATTTTACAGCACGCTCTGAATTTAAAAGTAATATCAACCATCTCAGTTGGCTATGATCACTTTGATCTTGAGTACCTGAAATCACGCAACATTGCATTAATGCACACTCCCGATGTCTTAACTGATACTACTGCTGACACTATTTTTACTTTAATCATGTGCTCAGCAAGACGAACCACTGAGTTAAATAACTTCGTGACATCCGGCAAATGGTCTAATAACTTAAAAGATGATTATTTTGGTGTCGATATTCATGGTAAAAAACTCGGCATATTAGGTATGGGGCGCATAGGTTATGCCGTTGCTAAACGAGCGAATTTGGGGTTTGACATGCCAATAAATTACTATAACCGCAGTGTAAACTCAAAAGCAGAAAAAAACTTCAACGCACAAAAAATGGAGCTTGACGAATTATTAGTTGATTCAGATTTTGTTTGCTCAATATTACCCGCTAATCAACAAACAGACCTACTCATTGGCCAAAGAGAGCTTGAATTAATGAAAAGTTCAGCCATTTTCATTAATGGTGGACGAGGAAATGTAGTTGACCAAGATGCACTCGCCATCGCATTAAAAAATCAAACAATAAGAGCCGCAGGTTTGGATGTTTACCAAGTCGAGCCACTTCCACAAAGCTCTCCTTTAATGGAGTTAAAAAATGTAACACTCTTCCCCCATATTGGCTCTGCAACCTCAGAAACAAGAGTTGCAATGATTACATGTGCAATAGAAAACCTCAAAGCAGCTTACATTGGAGATTTAACAAAAAATTGTGTTATTAGTTGAATAAAAAAGTAGGCCACACCACTATTTTAAATAACGAAACTAACTATTTTCGGTACTTTCTACGATAAGTTATTGGTAAGGAAATATTGTTTTGAGGGAGTTAAGTAAACAATAAAGTTTATGGGTGTCCTCTCTCAACCTACTCTCTCAACCCTTTGCCTCTTCACCCTCTCTGCCTAAGCGCAGTTGAACCAAACTCTTAACACCAACTTATCTAAGTACATATGCATTCCCATGCACAGCATGGGAACGAGCTAAGTTTCGGTGTCCACCTACTGACCATCCCAACCGGTAAGTATTAAACCGAATCTATTTTGTTACTTTCTTGCGATAACCCAAATCGCATGGATAATCCCCGGGATATAACCGAAAAGCGTCAAAATGATATTCAAGACTAATGTCCATGAGAATCCGACTTGTAAAAAAACACCTAGTGGTGGCAATAAAACAGCAAAAATGATTCTAATGATATCCATTGGTTAATCCTTAAATGTAAATGAGTCTTTGGAAAGGGCTAAGCGATGATTTCAACAACCTAGTACCCACTTTCCACGGTTAACATATTCGTGTAACAGTAAACATTAGAGCAAATAACATGCCATGGGTTTACAGTTCAAAAATAGGCAGTGTTTTTTATGGAGGCAGATACAAAGTATTGCATCAGGAAATAGGTTGAGTTAACAGATTGAAACAGACAACTTTCATCTATAATAGAGATGAATCTGGAGCAAGTGTTTATAAGGCTTTTAACTCTATATCAATATGATTCAAAGCTAACATTCCCCCCTTAAAAAATTAATACTCTTATGCGTATTTATCGCACTATTTAAAAAAATAATAAGGGTATTTATTTACTGAAATACAAACATTTCAAGATTGGTAAAAGTAACCACACCATGAAAATATTACATTTATAAATAAAAATATTACATCATTCATTTCAATGTATTCATTACTCTGCAACGCCTATAAATACTCCAAACAACTGTTTTAATTGATATATACCATTTTTCTACAACATGGTATTGCTATTGCAATGTCAAAAGCTATTGCAATGTCAAAAGTAACTAAACAACCAGAATAGACGCTACACACATCAAGCACTAGCGATTACTCATTAATCTCTTTGAATGGGAGGCAGAATGAATAACAACAATTCACTTAAAAATAAAAAAATAGCAATGATTGCAACCGATGGTTTTGAGCAAAGCGAATTACTTCAACCCAAACAAAGTTTAGCGGCACTGGGTGCAGAAGTAGATGTTGTATCAATCGATAACAATCAAGAAATTTGTGGATGGGATGTCAATAAATGGGGCGATAAAATTAACGTCGATAAACAAGTTGGCGATATAACCCTTTCAGATTATGACGGTATTACTTTCCCTGGTGGTCAAATCAATCCAGACATATTACGCGCCAATCAACAGGTCGTGTCGTTGACTCAAAAAGCAACAAAAGAAGACAACATAAAAGTTATCGCTGCTATTTGCCATGGTCCTTGGTTATTAGCAGAAGCTGACATTGTAAATAATAGAAAGGTCACCTCTTTTCCAAGTATCAGAACAGACTTAAAAAATGCGGGGGCACTCTGGGAAAATAAAAAAGTAGTCGTAGATGGAAAATTAATCACTAGCCGTAACCCCGATGACATTCCTGCTTTTGTCGACGCGATTGCATACCAATTGACACATTAAATTGCTTACGTGAAAGATAAATAGAGGATCAAACATGAATAATCAAAAAATAATAGTCGTAACAGGCGCTTCAAGTGGCATAGGCGCAGCGACGGTAGATAAAGTGCTCGAAGCTGGACACAAAGCAGTAGTCACCGCAAGAAGCACAGAAAAACTTAACAAAATAGTACAACGTTGGGGTGAAGATAAAGTATTAGCTGTCACCGCAGATGTCACAAACTTGGATGCAATAAGTAACGTCATCAAAAAAGCTAACCAGAAGTTTGGCAGAGTAGACGTTGTATTTGCCAATGCTGGCATGGGTGCCAGTACACCTGGTATTGAACATGGCGATCCAGATCAATGGAAAACCATGCTAGATGTCAATATAAACGCTTTACTGTATACCGCTAAAGCAAGCCTTCCTGCACTAAAAAAAACGCAAGGACACTTCATCGTCACTAGCTCCATAGCAGGAAAAATTTCACTTAAAGGTTCAGTGTACGGTGCTTCAAAATGGTTTGCTTATGGTTTTGCGCAAAACTTAGCTATTGAGATGGCAGAATGGAAAGGTCGTTGCACCACCATCTGTCCAGGCATGGTCAACACCCCTTTCTTTGATGAAGCTAAGCCCGACAAATTAGATCCAACAGATGTTGCAGAAGCAGTTGTTTATGCCATTTCTGCCACTCCACGTTGTGATGTTAGAGAAATAACACTCATGCCAACAAACTAATTTACATTACTGATTTATATGACTTATTGCATAGCTAGACCTATTTAACTCTCTCAATAGGCCTATCAATCAACATTAAAAAGTAAGTAAAAATTTAAAGGAAGCCACTTAATGAATAACTTTAATAACGTGCACGACTTCTTAAAACAAAATCAAAAATTGCACTCACGTATTGCAGAATTTTATCGTTCATTATCAATGGAAGCTGAAAGTCAACGAACCAAATTATTATTGGATATTCTGATAAAACACGAACTTGAATTACTCGATTTTGTCAGCGCCTACCTTGATAAAGCATCGAATAAAACTCAAGAAGCATTTATTCAATTTGATCCTGAGCAAAATATTGATTCTTTATTTTCAACTGATTTTAACCACGCACAAGTCACAAGCGAACAGGTTGAAGCATTAGCTGGACGATTTAACCAATATTTATCAGATATTTACCAAGGCATTGCTAAATCAAATGAATCCCAAGAAGTAGAAAAAGTATTTGATAACCTTCATCAACATACTGAACAAAAAAAGAAACAACTCTCCATCGAGATCAATGAAATGCATGATATTTAATAAATACTTACTGACAAAAAAAGATCAGTATTTGGCATTTTTATTACTATTAATCAATGAGGTAAGTGTTCAATTGTTAACCTCTAAACATTAATTTTTAACCCAAAGATTAAGGATTAGATATGACAGAATCATTTAAATACTCAGGCGGTAAAGGCAAAGGCGGAGAACTTCACCAATCAAATGATGATTACCCCACCATGACCACCAGCCAAGGTTGTCCAATCAGTGATGATCAAAACTCTTTAAAAGCCGGAGCAAATGGCCCTACCTTGATGGAAGATCATGTATTAAGGGAAAAACTGTTTCATTTCGATCATGAAAGAATTCCAGAGCGAGTGGTACATGCTAGAGGATATGGTGCGCATGGTTACTTTGAAACCTACGAATCATTATCTGATATAACTTGTGCAGATATCTTTCAGCGAGCAGGTGAAAAAACACCTTTATTTACACGAATCTCAACGGTAGCAGGTAACAAAGGCTCAGGCGATTTGGCTCGTGATGTGCGAGGTTTTGCTGTTAAGTTTTACACTAAAAAAGGCAATTGGGATCTTGTAGGTAATAATATTCCTGTCTTCTTCATTCAAGATGCCATGAAATTTCCTGATTTAATACATGCAGCAAAAGAAGAGCCTGACAGAGGCTTTCCGCAAGCACAAACAGCACATGATAATTTCTGGGACTTTGCCAGCCTAACACCTGAAGCAATGAATATGGTGATGTGGACAATGTCCGACCGTGCGATCCCCCGTTCATTGCGTTTTATGGAAGGTTTTGGAGTGCACACCTTTAAATTGATTAATGCTAAGGGTGAAGAAAAATTTGTTAAGTTTCATTGGAAACCTAAACTCGGTATGCAATCAGTGGTTTGGAATGAAGCACTCAAAATAAACGGTGCAGATCCTGATTTTCATCGTAGAGATATTTGGGAGTCGATTTTAGCGGGAGATTATCCTGAATGGGAATTAGGCCTGCAAGTGTTTGACCAGCAATTTGCTGACGATTTTGAGTTTGATGTTTTTGACCCCACTAAGCTAATTCCTGAAGAGCAAGTACCGATTAAAATTGTTGGCCGTATGGTTCTTGATCGCTTAGTCGACAACTTTTTTGCTGAAACTGAACAAGTCGCATTCTGTACCCAAAACATAGTGCCGGGTGTTGATTTTACACCAGATCCTTTATTACAAGGCCGTAATTTCTCTTATTTAGATACTCAAACTAAACGACTTGGTGGCCCCAACTTCACTGACATTCCGATTAATGCACCAAAATGTCCAATGCATCATTTTCAACAAGATGGGCACATGGCAATGAAAAATCCAAAGGGTCGTGTTAATTATGAACCTAACTCTTGGGATGCAGATGAAAATAATCCTCGCGCTTGTCCTGAACAAGGTTTTAAAAGTAGTACAGAGCAAATGACCGGAGATAAAACACGCTATCGTTCTGAAACGTTTTCAGATCATTATAGCCAAGCTCGCCAGTTCTATCTCAGCCAAACAGGCGTAGAGCAGAAACACATTCAATCTGCACTTGTGTTTGAATTATCAAAAGTCGAAAAATTAGCTATCCGAGAACGTTTAGTATCACACCTCATCAATATCGATAAAAAGTTAGCTGAAAACGTCGCTACAGGTTTAGGTTTAGAAACCATGCCAGAAGCCGCTGAAGCAGCAAAAGCAACACGTACCGATTTACCTGTATCAGATGCTTTGAGTATATTAAAAAATTCAAAAAATACTTTCAAAGGTAGAAAATTGGGTATATTAATATCAGAAGGTTTTGACGGTGCATTATTTAAATCAGTTACTGATGCATTAGCTGATGAAGGTGCTCGATACGAAGTGGTTGCAGCAGACATAGGCGGCGCAGCTTGTTCTAAAGGTAATCACGTTAAAGCACAGCAAGCTATTGCCGGTGGTCCATCTGTCTTATACGATGCAGTATTAGTCCTAGTGAGTAATGACGGAGCTGACTATTTTGCAACAGTGCCCGAAGCTAAAGATTTTATTAGTGATGCTTATGCCCACAAAAAATTCATTGGTTATACGCCTGAAGCACAAGCTTTACTCAAAGCCGTAGGGTTAGATGAGGTAGAAGATAACGGGATGATTAACCTAGAAGATAAAGAAGCGGATTCATTTATTAACACACTTCGCTCATTGCGTTTCTGGCAACGCTAGGTCAATTAGACAGTTATCACTAAGCAAGACCTATGAATGAATAATAAACGACCGTTAACTCGGTCGTTTTCTCACCACTAAAGGGGGAAAATTATGTCTCATCAACATGGTAAACAAATTAAAAATGATAGTGTTTACGAAGCCTTAATTAACCAAGGAAACAGTAAAGAAAAATCGGCCCGCATTGCCAATGCGCAAGCAAATCCAGAGATGCATCCATCTAAAAAAGGCGGGAAAGCGCAGCCATATGAAAGCTGGACTAAAGCAGAATTGTACAAGCGAGCGCAAACATTAACCATTAATGGCCGCTCTAAAATGAATAAAGCAGCATTAATTGAAGCGTTAAGATCCCATTAGTTAATCACCCCAAGTAATTCAGAGGGCATATTAATGATAGTTTCAAAAAATTAAATAATAGATAACTCGCTACTTTCATCTTTTCGAGTACATCATTGGAGCATAAAACTATGTCAACATATCAAGGTGTTTTAGGTGTGAATAAAATTGATAAAGGTTACCAATTTTCAGTATGGGCACCCAATGCTAAATCCGTTTCTTTAGTGGGAGACTTTAATGACTGGGACGAAGACCAAAATACAATGCAACAAGCAGATAACGGGATTTGGTGGGTCGATATTCCAACAGCCGCTAATAATGATGAGTATAAATTTTGTATTGAATCTGCCGATAATAAAAACAACAAAAAAAACGATCCTCGCGCTAGAAAAATGACTAACAGCGTAGGCAATTCAATCATATACGATGATGATTTTAATTGGAAAATAGACGATTTTGAATTACCTCCTGTCCATCAAAGAATCATTTACGAAATGCATATCGGCACCTTTAATCAACTATCAGGCGAACGTGGCACCTTTAACTCTGCAATCGAAAAGCTGGATGATTTAGTTGAATTAGGCGTAAATGTATTAGAAATAATGCCAGTTAATGAATTCGCCGGAGATATTAGCTGGGGTTATAACCCAGCAGCGCCCTTTGCTATTGAAGAAGCTTATGGTGGTCCCGATGGTTTAAAGCAATTTATAGATGCAGCACATCAGCGAGGCATGGGTGTCATTTTAGATGTTGTTTATAATCATTTAGGACCAAGTGATTTGAACATATGGCAATTCGATGGTTGGAGCGAAAACGATAAAGGCGGCATTTACTTTTACAATGACCAACGAAGCTCAACCCCCTGGGGCGAGACCCGACCTGACTATGGTCGCATCGAAGTGCGCGACTACATTAAAGACAATGCATTGATGTGGTTGCGAGAGTTTAAAGCCGATGGGTTGAGAGTAGATATGTTGCCCTTTATGCGCTGTATTTCTGGGGCAGACAACGGACAAGATGATATCCCAGAAGCCTACGAGCTTATCCAGGATATCAATTCAACCATCAAACAACACTTTCCTAATAAAGTGTGTATAGCCGAAGATCTACATAAACATGATTTCATCACCGATCCAGTAGAACAAGGTGGATGTGGTTTTACATCGCAGTGGGATGCAGAATTTGTACACCCAATACGAGCAGCGTTAACTCAACCAACCGCTGAAGATATAGACCTTGATAAAATAGTAGGCGCCCTACTGCATAGTTACAGTGGTAATATTTATTCACGGGTTATATACACAGAATCACATGATGAAGTTGCTAACGGACAGGCTAGAATAGTAGAAGAAATTGCCCCCGGCCACGTTGACGATGATTTTTTTGCTCGTCAAAAAGGGATTATTGCAGCCACGTTAGTGTTAACAACGGCTGGAATCCCAATGCTGTTTCAAGGGCAGGAGATGAAAGAAAGTGGTTGGTTTGATGACAATGAAGCCCTTAATTGGCAAAAAAAAGAGCAATTTAATGAATATTACACAGCCTTCCAACAATTAATTGCATTACGTAAAAATAGTGAGGGTCATTCAGCAGGGTTAACAGGTGACCAAACACACATTATTCACCGAGATGACGCGCATAAGATTATTGGATTCAGCCGTTCAAATGGTGTTGATGATGAACAAATTAATGTTTACCTGAATCTATCTGATGTTGAAATAGAGGAGTATGTATTAAGTGAACTACATGAAGAGGCCACCTGTTTATTTGCGTGGTCTGATGGCATAGTGACTGAAGAGGTTAGCGTAAAGAATGGCTCTATCAACATACCTAAATACAGTGTGTTCATTTTTTCCAATTAGGTAAAGAAAACAAACTGGACAGTCATAAATATTTAAAAAAGTATTACTGATCAATAACGAGTCGTCAAAGTTTATGGGTGTCCGCTACTTTTAGTTAATAGATAACATTGTAAAATAACCAATGATTTACGCTACATTGATAATATGCTTTAAATACAGAATGGGATATAGACATTATTTACAGTCGTTTTCTCATTTATTAAGACCTCTAATATGCCCATAATTCAATAGGGCAACAAAAATGCTGCCGCCAATCGCATTCCCTAATAAAGCTAATAAGATAACCGGTGTAATCGTCATTAATGTAATCTCAGGAGACATTAGATAACCAATAAATAATTCTACAGATCCGGCAATAGAATGATGAAGACCCCCAATACCGATAAGAAATGTAGCAATATAAATACAAAGAATTTGACTGGAAGTTGAATGTGTAGAAAGAATTGTCCAAGCACCAATGGCCATTAACCACCCTGCTAATACAGCACTAATAAGTAAACTAATTGAGTCATACTGTAAAACATGCTCAGCAACTAATAAATATCCCTCTTTAGCATGAATAACAGGTTCGGCAGCATTCAATAAGACTGAAATGGTAAAACCACCGGCCAGATTACCTAAAATAACAATGACCCAAAGTTTTAATGCACCAGCAATATCAGTACTACCATCAAGTAAAGGATAAACAGCTGTGGCGGTGTGTTCAGTAAAGAGCTGCGTACGGCTTAATATGCATAAAACAAAGCCAAGAGGATAAACTAACGCCATAAATACACGGTTAATACCTTCCGTGCTCCCCACAATACTTGTCATCACCGCGACAGCTAATACTGTAAACCCGATGATCATCCCTGCAGCAACCGAGGATAATAGTAAGCCTAAAATAGGCCTCTCTATTTGGCTTTTACCCTCATGTATTGCAAGTTGTAATATATCGTCAGCATGCCTGAAGGTACCGTCAATGCGTTTTACAATGACTTCTTTATAGTGTTCAGCTTCTATTTTTCGTTCTTTGCCTCTTTCACTTTTACCTTGTTCAATATTGTGCTGACCAATACGTTTTTTAATCTTATCGATATGATAAGTATCATGTTGATCTGTGATGTTTTTTTTCTTGAGTATCGTTTTATTTGTCATCATTTTACTCTTTTATATTTAACATAAATAAAAGTTACATTAACAAGAAAAACAGCCTAAAGAAGAACAGTAAAGAAGTTAATAAGATTGGCAATCAGAGATGTTGACATTAAGCATCCCTTTTACGCATTAATGAACACGTATTAGCTGAATATCGCTTAAAAATTAATACCTTATTTACGATGTTTTTTAGAAAGACTCTTTTACAAAAAACAGACATAAGTATAGAGATTATAGGTAAATGAATGGTTTATTTTTGGTAAATTGGGTTTGTAAAGGGGCAATAGCATTCTTGCCCCTTAAGTTAAATGTCAATCAACGTTTCTATAATAGTTATTCAATCTTTATTACCTATTACACAACGTCATTTGCCATTTAATGGTACCGATTACGCTATAGCTACTTTTATGCTGTAGCTACTTTTTCAGCATTCATACCTTCTAGGATATCTTTAACTTTATCTTTGTTATCGCTATTGTATTGCACACCGATAAGTACAGAGCCTTTCTCGATAGCATCTTCGTAATATTTAACTTCGTGTTCAGGAATAAATGCACCGATAACAGCACCTAAACTACCGCCTACTGCTGCGCCAGCGCCACCCGCTGAAAATGCTGCGACTAATGGACCTGCAACGAGTAAACCTGTGCCGCCTGTTGCAACGGCACCAACAGTTGTAAACCCTGCAATAACTGCTGCTAATATACCTGTAGATGCGGCACCTACAATGCCACCTTCAGCGGCTTTTGTACCTTCGTCTACAGCAAAGTCATCTGTAGAATATGAGTCATTAGCTATTACACTTATGTCATCTTGTTTAACGCCAATTGCTTCTAATCTATGAATTGCAGCACTTGCTTTTGATGAATTTTCGAATAATCCAGTAATTACTTTGCTCATAATGAAACCTCTTGTTAGTTAAAAACTAGCTAATTTATTACCTTAGCTATAGTGGTATCAGCAATCACTGTGCCAGCATGAACCTTTGCGCGTTCAAAAAATAAAATAACATTAATTATCAGCAACTTAAAATTTAATACTTATTATTAGAAATCAATATTATTGTGTATTGCTTCATTGCTTCATTGCTAAAATAGGTTTACGTGTAAGCTTTACATCAGTTATTATAATTTTTACACGCTCTATGTTAGTTAAACTGGCTCTAGTAAGTTATTAATTTTTTAATAACCTTTACTATCTTTAGATAACTGACAAATTAAGAAATAATTAATATATAAACTGCGCACAACAGACCAGTCAGGCAAAAACAACTTATGCAGGACAGCCAATGTTTTTAAAATATAAAACAGACCTATATGATTGCCCACATCATCGCGAGTATTAACGAATACACTTTTTAGTGTGTAAAGATAAAGAATAATGCTCATTTTCAGACAAATCAGAGAATCTGCGCATGCAGGCCATCAACGAATGCTAATTATCTTTTTATTGAACATGGTTACAGAAAGTGAATAGGTGACCGCGATCTTATTATGATTGGTACTGTTTACTAACGGCCCAGTCGTGAACATCATAAATAAGCACACTATCAGCATCATTTGATAGCGCGGTGCCCTTTTTAACCTCCGCCCATTTACTGCGGTAGATTTGATTAAACATAAACCCAATTTTAACCCTCAATAAGCACTTTCCTACACATTAATAATCTCAAGATTCGTCAATATCAAATCTCCTTTAACGACAATATAACACTAGGTCAATATGAGCCTAGTGTTTAGGTTATAAAACATAAGTGGCACGAGCTTAATGAATTAAGTACTTATAAGCTCGAGTCACTCTCTTTATCCAGCGTAATAACTAGATGCCAAATAAGCTATATGCTATAAGCTTTCTAATAACGCTCTCCATCCTGTGATGTTGTTATAAAATTGAGCATGAGGTAATCGAGTATATTTACCTTCTTTTTCTACTATAAAAGAGGGAAAACCTTGAAGGCTCCATTGTTGCATTAACATATGGCTCTTCTGAATCGCATTAGAAGAGTGCCCCCCCTCTGCTGACATCAAATCAAACCAGTGATGTTTATCTGCCCCCAGCCTAATCGCAATTTCAGCTAATACGTTAGGATTACTTGTATCAAGTGCTGATTGATAATGAGCTTGCTGAATCGACTTCAGCATCAAAAAGCCCTTGTCATAATGTTTTTCCATAACCCAAATAGCTTGAGCCGTTATATATGAATCCAGTATGATCGATTCATTACCACTCAGTCTTTCATGATAAGCTTGAGAAAATACCTGCCCAGTACTCAATGCGATTTTTTGATCATGACTCTGCGCCATTTTCCTAAACCCACTATCTATTTCTCTTCTTTTGATCATGCCTCCAGGGTGCATAACTAATTGAATAGATGTCATTTCATACATCATTTCTACAAGGGGAGTTGCTCCGAAGCACCACCCGCACATTGGATCATATAAATAGTGAATTTTTACCATTTCATCTCCCCCATATGAACCTTTGCACCTATATTCAACGCAAGTGGAAATGAGGCATTAGGGTAAGCTTCCGACATTTTATTGATCAACTCTTCAGCATTTGTGCTGTGTTGTTTTTCTTGTTCGAATTTCTTTAAGTATAAAGCGGTATAGTTGATGTTATCTGGTGTTAGACTGGTATTAGGAGTCATATGCCCAGGTACTGCAATAAGTGGATTTAATCTTTGCATTTCAGCTAATTGTGCCTGCCATGCATCCAATTTCTGTTGGCTTTGAGTATCTGCAGTCCACACATGCAAATTACCAAATATTCCAATATTCCCCACTATTGCTTTTATTGATGGGATCCAAAGGTAAGGTCGATATGCAAGTAAACCTGATGTCCCGTGAATCTCTACTTTATATCCATCTATAGTAAAAGCACTGTCGGTGATTGCTTTAGGTAATATTGGTGAATGAGGGGCATTGTTACCCATTTTAGGTCCCCAAAAAGCTAACTTTCCAGCCATTTTACTTTGGATCACTTTTTGAACTGCTGGTGTTGTGATTATTTGTGCATTAGGAAATATCTGCTTTAGCATTTCTGTACCAAAATAATAATCAGGATCCGCCTGACTAATGAAAATGGTCGTGAGTTTTTTACCTGAATCAAGTACGTTAGCTGCAATTCTTAAAGCATCAGCCTTAGTAAAACCAGCATCTATGATAGCAGCCTCTGTCTCACCGTATATCAAGGTTGAGTTAACGTGAAAGCTATGACTATCTGCGTTATATACTTTTAATGATAGTGCTGTTTCACTAGTTGCATATGCTGTATTAGCAAATAGTATCGAGGCGATAATTAATATAATTTTGTTCATTCTGTTACCCATGTCATTTATTGAAGTGGGGATAATTATGAATGATTGATTGGTACGTTTATATACACAATAATGTACAATATTGTTTCATAGATCGGACATATAAATGGATAGAATAAAAGCAGCTCAAGTATTTATTGATGTGACACGTTCCGGCAGTTTTACTGCAACGGCTGACAGACTAGAGATGTCGAGACCAATGGTTACTCGTTATGTAGAGACAATGGAAAACTGGTTTGGGGCACGCTTACTTCACCGTACAACTCGAAAGGTAACACTAACGACGATAGGTGAAGAGTGTCTTGAAGATGTAGAGCAATGGCTCAGCGTTGCTGATAAGCTTGTTTCTAATATTAAATCTTCAAAAGAGTTGTCAGGTTCAATAAAAATAGCCACCAGCATGTCTTTCGCTCACTCTCAATTTATGGCTGCTATTTGTGCGTTTATGTCGTTACACCCCAAAGTTAAAATTGATGTGAATCTACAAGATACCGCTATCGATTTAATAGAGGGTCAAATTGACTTAGCGATTCGAATTGCCTCTGCACCAGATCCTGCTTTGATAGGGAAACCTATTGCAGTATGCCGGTCAATCATCGTTGCCAGCCGAGCTTATTTAGCAACAAAACCAACCATTTTTACACCTGAAGATATCAGCTCACATGAATGTCTTAGTTACGTTAATTTTGAACGCCATGTTTGGCATTTAAAACGTGAAAATGAACATAAGTCTTTACATGTTAATTGTAGATTAACAGCCAATGAAGCCACCGCTCTACTTGAAGCGACTTTGTGTGGTGCAGGTTTATCAATGCAACCGACTTATATGGCCAACGAAGCTGTGAAGAGAGGTGATTTAGAACATGTATTACCTGATTGGAAAGCAAATGACATGAATATATATGCATTATATTCATCTCGGAAATTCTTGCCTCCAACAGTTCGCGCTTTAGTTGACTTCCTAAGTGAATATTTTAAACAGCACCCTTGGGATTGATCATAATAATAAATAAATTGTCCCATTAACAAAGGTATTTACGATTGGGAAAAGTGATTCAGAGTCAGTCTTTTTAATTACTTTTTCTTCTGAACAAGAAAAAGTAAAGTCACCGACAAGGCAAAATGCTACTAATAATAATCGAGAAAAACCGGCGAGCTCAGGTTAAGAATAGGTCAAATTAGTGGACATATATATAAATTAAAATGGTGGATGAGTGCCGCAAAGCTTTCCTTAAACGCTTCATTTATTCGTCAAATGATTCTACAGACGTTATTATTTATTGTTATCCAAAACCTTGCTGGAAAAATCTGTGCCGAATAACACCACAACCAGGCTCTCCATTAAGTTAGACAACTTTCTGCATCGCATTGATTGTAAGGTAAGGTTAATAGCATTGGTTACTGAGTATGGTTGCAGTTTAAAACGTATTCGTCGTTCTAAAAACTGGTCACTCACAGGCACGCAAAGCCAACTTGTTACGATAAGCGAGCAGTTAAAGCAGGGAAGAACGCTGTGGATTGCAGAAGCGATTAATAAAGACTTAGCGAAGCCTACCTTTGATTTAACAGCAATCGTTCAATCAAACTCCGACATGACGCTCAATCGTTTAATAGCAGAAACAGGCTGCACATTAACAGAAGCCAGAGCCGCCCTGGATAAAGCAGAAGATTTCATTTAAGCCTCTTGTCACTATTTAATCATTTTATCTTTCACGGTTTGTTATTATTAAAACCAAAAAATTTGATAGTCAATGCGGTTACAACTACCCCATTGTCTGGATGAGAAAGCGATTCGGTGGCCAGTTTCTTTGTCTCCTTTTTTCTAAAAGCAAGGAGGTCGCCAACAAGGCGAAACCACAGCCAATAAAGCGCTTCCAGCTACGACAAGCGAAGACGAGGCAACTCTTAAACAATGACCATTTAAACAAATACCCATTCCCACACCCCGTACGAAAGCCAGTTATTTGTAGTTAACCGATCGTTTTAGCCACTTTACCAATACTCAAACCTTGAATTAAAATAGAAAACACCACAACCGCATAAGTGAGGGTCAATAAAATATCGCGCTCTGTTCCATCAGGTAATTGCAATACCAGTGCAACCGAAATACCACCACGCAAACCACCCCATGTTAAGACTTTCCACGCCCCCGATGGCAAGGCTAATTGTTTATTAAATATAGTGGTGGTTGTCCCGACAACGATTAAACGTGCAAGTAACGCGATTAAAACGGTTACCCCACCAGCAATAACCAAATTGCTCGAAAACGCAATCATGACCACTTCGAGCCCTATCAGTACAAACAAAATGGCATTTAAAATTTCGTCAATCAGTTCCCAAAACAGATCAACGTAATGGCGTGTTTTGTCGCTCATCGCCATACTACGACCATGATTACCCACCATTAAGCCCATCATGACCATTGCCAGTGGTCCCGACAAATGCCAATGGCTTGCAAGTGTATACCCGCCGATAACGCCCGCTAAAGTCAGTAGCACCTCTTCTTGGTAACTATCAATGCTTTTAAGCAGGTAATATAAAATCCCCCCTAATACCAAACCAAAAACAATACCGCCGCCCGCTTCAACTCCGAACGTATGCGCTACATGGTAGGTAGTAGGAATATCTCCGCTGGATAACACCCCCAATAAAAGCACAAAAATAACCACGCCTATACCATCGTTAAATAACGATTCGCCTGCGATTACTGTTTCAATACTTTTGGGGGCGCCCGCGGATTGTAAAATCCCCATTACCGCAATCGGATCCGTTGGTGAAATTAAGGCACCAAACAGTAAGCACCAAATAAACGCTAAATCAAAACCAAGCAAAGGAAGTAGTAAATAAAGCGCACTAGCAATAATCACGGTCGATAACAAGGTACCAACACACGCCAAAATACCTATTGGTAATTTATATCGCCTTAAATCACTCACATTGACGTGCAGCGCTCCAGCAAAAAGTAGCATAGAGAGCATCCCATCAAGCAAAACTTCAGTAAAATCTAACTGGTCAAGCAAGCTCACTTCGTAATCGATAAAATCATCAAACCCTAAAAATCCTAAAAATATAGCGCCAATAGATAAAAGCATTGAAATAACCATCACACCAATGGTGGTGGGTAAGCCAATAAAGCGATGGTTTACATAGGTGAGTAACGCGGTAATGGATAAAAATATCGCACTTATTTCAAGTACGCTTAAGCTGGTTGCTGATGCCATAATTTAAGCCTCAATTTTTATTGAATGATACTTTGCTCAAAACAAGTAAAGCAGAAGGGTTATTATGCGGTTTTCTCGTATTATATTGATATAGCGTAAACAAGCACACCCACAATATTAATACACCGCATGATTATAAATACACAATACATTGATAGTAATGAGAAGCGCTGAAAAGTTAACCCCTTAACATCTGAGTAAATCAGCATTCCCACGCGGAGCATGGAATGAATAACAACTACAACGAACAGCGATACGCTATAACTCAACGTGGCTCCCCCCCAAAAAACCGTTGAGCTTTCCCAACCAATTAAAAACGTATTAATAATATACAAAGACAATAATAAACTAGGTGACAGCTGGTAATAGTAGTAGTTTTTTAAAAACCCAAATTGTTGTTAACGCTTACAGATATTTCTGTATATTAAATTGTTAGCTTTACGCTATAATCAACTTTAACAATAGAGGTAATTATGAATAAAAAAATTGAAAGATATGGTGTAAATGCTGTTGAAAGACCTTCGATTAAAGCGACAAAAAATCTTGATTTGTCAGGGTTATATGGTCAGCAAATTGTCAAATCTGAAACTAAACTAGCACTGAGAACGCACAAAAAAACCTTTCAAAAGTTGGCTAATATGTAATGAATATTATTTGCTTTCCATTTGAAAGAGTAATTGAAATCAACAATATCATTTTATCAACCGAACCTGGTTACAAAGGAGAAGTTGATGTAGCCAAGTTACAAGGCGCACTTGGACGCGTAGATAATGCAATTGTTTACCAAGGTCTTGATGATATTTTTGAAATAGCTGCCAAGTATACTGTTAGTATTGCTATTTCCCATGCCCTTCCCGATGCAAATAAACGAACAGGTCTAGCCGTAGCCCTAGAATTTTTATCTCTCAATGATTATGAACTCACTACTGATAATGAGCTTTTTGCTGAAGCAGTCCGAGATTTGGTGATTGATGAATTAACTGAACTAGAGTTTGCTGACCTTTTATATTCCCAATATATAAGCGAGCAATAACCTTAAGGGACAACTATAGATACAGAGTGAGTCATCTTTTTTCTCTAGATATTTTTTAGGAACAAAAAAGTAAGCCGAAGCTTGCTCTATCAAGTTATGCAAAGGTTTACTTAAATAAAAGAAAACCTTAAAAAATTACTCAGCTGCTGGAACTTCTTCTTTCTTCTCAGCTGCTTCTTTCATAGAAAGATGGTCGCGACCTTGGCGGCTTACTTTTAAACCTTAAGCTTCTAGTACTTTAACGTTAACTTCTTGACCTTCTTTATTACACCAAATACATAAGAGGCTAATGATGAGTAACCGAAACGCAGTTTCGCAGTGCGAAGAAGAAACGGATACTTTTTATACACGTTCTTCACCGTTATTTTTGGTATAGCTGTGAGATGCGAACAAGAGCGCCTTTCTTCTTTTAGCGTTTTATAATCATAAAAAAAGGAAGCCGAAGCTTCCTTTTTAAAGTTAAGAGTTAAGAAAGATTACTCAGCAGCTGGTGCCGCTTCTTCTTTCTTCTCTGCAGCTTCTTTCATAGAAAGACGTACGCGACCTTGGCGGTCTACTTCTAGTACTTTAACTTTAACTTCTTGACCTTCTTTCAGGTAATCAGATACTTTTTGTACACGCTCTTCACAGATTTGTGAGATGTGAACAAGACCGTCTTTACCAGGAAGGATGTTAACGAATGCGCCGAAGTCAGCTAGACGAACAACCTTACCTGTGTAGATAGTACCTACTTCAACTTCAGCTGTAAGTGCTTTAATGCGGTTGATTGCATCGTCAGCTTGCTCACCAGAAGTTGCAGCAATTTTAACTGTACCGTCATCTTCGATTTCGATCGTTGTACCCGTCTCTTCACATAGAGAACGGATAACTGCACCACCTTTACCGATAACATCACGGATTTTGTCCGTGTTGATTTTCAGTGTGTGGATACGTGGAGCAAATTGTGAAATATCTTGGCGACCTTCAGAAATTGCTTCATCCATTACAGATAGGATGTGTAAACGTGCAGCTTTTGCTTGGTTTAATGCAATTTGCATGATTTCACGTGTGATACCTTCAATTTTGATATCCATTTGTAAAGCAGTGATACCGTTTGTAGTACCCGCTACTTTAAAGTCCATATCACCAAGATGATCTTCATCACCTAAGATATCAGAAAGAACAACGAACTCTTCGCCTTCTTTCACTAGCCCCATCGCGATACCCGCAACAGATGCTTTAAGCGGTACACCAGCATCCATAAGCGCTAGAGATGAACCACAAACAGAAGCCATTGAAGATGAACCGTTAGATTCAGTGATTTCAGAGACAACACGTACTGTGTATGGGAATTCTTCAACCGTAGGCATTACAGCTAATACACCACGTTTAGCTAGACGACCGTGACCAATTTCACGACGCTTAGGCGAACCAACAAAACCAGTTTCACCTACACAGTATGGAGGGAAGTTATAATGTAGTAAGAAGTGATCTTTCTTCTCACCCATTAGGCTGTCGATGATTTGTGCATCACGTTGTGTACCAAGCGTAGCTGTTACTAATGCTTGCGTTTCACCACGTGTGAATAGAGAAGAACCGTGAGTACGTGGTAATACACCAGTACGAACGTCAAGTGCACGAACACTTTCAGGATCACGACCATCGATACGCGGCTCACCTTTGATAATGCGAGTACGTACAACAGTTTTCTCTAAATCGTGTAGGTATTCACCTACTTGTTTAGCAGCTAGCTCTTCGTCAGCAGCTAATAATTTTTCTTTAACTTCAGCAGTGATAGCTTTGATTGCGTCGTAACGCTCGCCTTTATCACTGATTTGGTAAGCTTCTTCAAAACGCGCTTGCGCTTCAGTTGCAACAGCAGCATCAAGTGCTTCGTTACGTGTTGGAGCAGTCCAATCCCATGCAGGGCGAGCTACTTCAGCAGCAAATTCTTTAATTGCAGAAACAACAGCTTGTTGCTCATCGTGACCGTATACTACCGCGCCTAACATTACGTCTTCGCTTAAGATACCAGCTTCAGATTCAACCATTAATACAGCGTTGTCTGTACCAGATACAACTAAGTCTAGTTCACTTGTTTCTAGTTCTGTTTTAGTTGGGTTAAGTAGGTATTCACCATCTTTATAACCAACACGAGCACAACCGATAGGACCGTTAAAAGGCATACCAGAGATAGATAGTGCCGCAGATGTTGCGATCATAGCTACGATATCTGGGTTAACTTCTGGGTTGATTGAAACAACAGTTGCAATCACTTGTACTTCGTTTTTGAAACCTTCAGGGAAAAGAGGTCGAACTGGACGGTCAATAAGACGTGCAATTAACGTTTCTTCTTCAGATGGACGACCTTCACGTTTGAAGAAACCACCTGGGATTTTACCTGCAGCGTATGTTTTTTCTTGGTAGTTAACAGTCAGAGGGAAGAAATCACGCTCTTGATCATCTGCATTTTTACCAACAACAGAAACGAATACACATGTATCGTCCATGCTACACATTACAGCGGCAGTTGCTTGACGAGCAATTACGCCTGTTTCTAGTGTTACCGTATGTTCGCCATACTGGAAACTTTTAACAATAGGAGTCATTTTTTTTCCTTTAATAGTATTATTTTCATTTTGCTTTTTATCGCGCCGACAGTATACGTGATGCAAATAAGTTTGAACATTTTTTAGATAAAAATTTTAAGAGAAAGCCAGCAGCACCATCAAAAATAAACCGTTAAACAATGAACCCTTTAAAAAGTGTACAAATTCAGCCTAGCAATTCTACAATCATTTTCTGTGCTGGTTCGTTGTTTATTGTACAGGTAGTATATGAACTATTTACGTCTGTTATGCGAGTTCAAATGCCAAGCGATTTACCTATTCTTTATTCACTTCAACATTGCCCTTATGCAATGCGGGCTCGAGTCGCTATTTTTCGTTCACAGCAACCGGTATTAATACGTGCTATTAAACTCAATAATAAACCACCTGAAATGTTAGCGTTATCCACTAAAGGCACGGTGCCGATGCTCGTATTACCAGATAACCAGGTGATTGAAGAAAGCCTCGATATTATCTTAAAAGTATTAAACGACAGCGACCCACACCAATTACTCACAGCGCATGGTCAGCAACCTCTTACCGATATCATTGCCATTATCACTGAATTTGAACAAGGCTTCTTTGTTGCTGTTGAGGCCTATAAATGTGCTAAACGTTATCAAGAGACAAATATTATGGAATGCCGTCAAGCCTGCGAGGTGTACTTACAAAAGTTAGAAGATCGTTTAACCCAACACACTTTTTTAACCGCTGACCGTGAGGGGTTATTAGATATTGCATTGATGCCTTTTGTTCGCCAATTTTCAAAAGTAGAACGACAATGGTATCAACAATCGCCCTACCCTAAACTAAGAGCTTGGTTAAATAGTTACTTGCAAAGTGCGATGTTTACTAAAGTCATGGCAAAACATGAGTTATGGGTTGATGGACATAAAGATATTACGTTTGGAGGGTAAAATAACAGCTCAACACTGAATATAAGCATTGAGCTGGTAACGTGCTCATTCTAATAAATTATGCATAACACGCATCAAAAAACTGCTTTTCTAATAACACTGCCTGCTGAAAGTACGCTTGTATCGTTGCTTGTTGACTTACATCTGCAGCAAGGTAAGCAGTATCAAGTTGTGTGCGTAAATACTCAACCACTGATTCAAAATACTCTCCTGAATGTAAGGTGATCCATTCCCCAAAGTAAAAAGGCAATGAGGCAACGCAGTCAACAACCGGCTCGGCCCAACTTAAGTAGACCCATTCAGCGACACACAAAACTGCAACCATATTGCCATATTCACCGCTGTTAGCCGCTTTTAACATTAATGCTTGAAAGTCACTGGTTGGTTTTAATAAGGCAGGAGAAACGCGCTGAGATTGTTCCACCTCCAACATGTCAAAAGAGCGTTGAAAGTAAGTATTTTCAGGGCCTGCGATATTGCCTAGGAAATGCGCTAAAGGTAAACGGTCAGGTAAAGATGGTGCATGATGTATTGCAGAAGCTGCTAAACGGACGAAGTTATCGATAAACGTATAATCTTGCGCTAAATAAACACGCATTTTAGCTAAGGGTAGATTACCGTCAGCCAATTCAAGACAAAAAGGATGAGTAGTCGCGGCAGACCAGTTATTAATACAACTTTGTTTTAATTGTTCACTTACGCGCATTATTTTTTCCTAGTTGGTTAATAGAGAGGGGCAAACAATACTATTGTTTTAATGAATCTGTAACCTTGCTTTGTAAATTCGCTTCTACTTTTTAGTTTATCTTTATGTGCGCTCTCTCATTTTATTACCAATCAAGACTATAAATTCAATTTTTATAATCTAACTCTCCCTATCCAACTTGAATTGTCATAACGCTCATGTATTAATCAAATAGTTTATGTAACAGTCAGAGGAGAAGAATATGCCTAACAATCCCATTGGTTGGTTTGAGGTTTATGTGAATGATTTAGATCGAGCCAAAACCTTCTACGAAAGTGTATTTGAGGTCAGCTTAGAAAGTATTGGTGACCCAAATGATAGCAGCATACAAATGCTCGCCTTCCCTTCTGATATGGAAAGGTATGGTGCAACGGGTGCTTTAGTTAAAATGGATCATGTATTAGCTGGCGGCGGTGGCACACTTGTTTATTTTTCATGTGATGATTGTGCCATTGAAGAAGCCAGAGTCACAGCTGCAGGCGGTTCAATTCAAAGGCCTAAAATGGATATAGGTGAATATGGCTTTATCAGTTTAGTGGTCGACTCGGAAGGTAATATGATTGGCTTACATTCAATGACTTAGTTAAACCTTTTTAACAGTTATAAAAATAAAAAAAGAGCCCTTAGGCTCTTTTTAGTGTTGATAAGATTAAGCAAACATTAAGCGCCTAGTAACAACTTATCATCATCTAACTCTTCACCGTCACTTTTAGCTTGAGCAAATAGGTTCAAAAGGTCTTTCACTTCATAACCAGCACGTTTTTCACCCGCTAAGTCAAAGATGATCTTACCTTCATGCAACATGATAGTACGTGAACCATGGTCTAAGGCTTGACGCATTGAGTGAGTGACCATCATTACTGTTAACTGCTTTTCAGCAATAATTTGTGATGTGATATCCATAATCAATGCAGCGGTTTTTGGATCTAATGCTGCTGTGTGTTCGTCTAGCAGTAAAATAGTACTTGGCTGTAATGCAGACATTAACAAACTAACCGATTGGCGTTGACCACCCGATAACAGCCCCATTTCACTTTCCAAACGATTCTCTAAACCTAGGTTTAAACGGCTTAATTGTTCGCGGAATACTTTACGCATTTTGCTGTTAAGCGCAGAAGACAAACGCCCTTTTTGACCTCGACCATAGGCTAGCGCCATATTTTCTTCAACAGTTAAGTCACCACAAGTTCCCGCAAGTGGATCTTGGAATACACGTGCGATATCAGCAGTACGCCCTGTCGCAGGTAACTTAGTCACATCACGGTCACCAAATAATATTTGCCCTTTGGTGCTATTAATATCACCAGCAATGGTATTTAACAGTGTGGATTTACCGGCACCGTTTGAACCAATAACTGTAACAAATTCACCCATGGGGATAGTTAAATCGATACCACGTAATGCTAGCTTTTCCGTCGGTAACCCTCGGTTAAAGGTAACATGTAAATCTTTACAACAGATCATGCTTCATTCCTCGCAGCTTGTTTGGCTTTCCATTCTTTACGTAATTTAGGGAATATTAATGCGAGTGCTACTAATACTGCCGTAATTAAATTAAGGTCTGAGGCACTGAATCCTAAGAAGTCAGCATTCAATGCTAAAGAAACCGCTAAGCGATATAACACTGAGCCCACAATACAACTTAATACAATCACATACATAGAACGACTTGCGAATAATGATTGACCAATGATCACCGCCGCTAAACCAACAACGATAGTACCAATACCCATGGTCGAATCAGCAAAACCATTAGTTTGTGCAAACAATGCCCCCGCTAAACCAACAAGACCATTGGACAAAGCTAAACCTGCGTAGACTTTTTGTTTAACCACAATACCATTAGCCTGTGCCATACGTTTATTTGAACCTACTGCGCGCATTGCTAGACCGTATTGTGTCCTTAAGAACCAAGCCACTAACAAACCACCAGCAACCGCACATACAGCAACAAAAATCACACGCATGTACATATCAGGTAACCCAAAGATCCCTTCAAATGGCGTTAAGATGGTTGGCTCCATGATTAACGCTACATTTGGTTTGCCCATTACACGTAGGTTGATGGTATACAGTGCAGTCATGGTTAAGATACTGGCTAACAGGTGCAAGATATCAAAACGTAAGTTCAACCATGCAGTGACTAACCCAGCACAAGCAGCCGCTAAAGTACCCGCCAACGTAGCTAATAATACGTTAACACCCATTACAATCAGTGTTGCAGTGACTGCAGCACCTAAAGTAAAGCTACCATCAACGGTTAGATCGGGAAAATCTAAAATACGAAAAGTAAGGTAGACCCCAATGGCAACTAAACCATAAATGAGGCCAATTTCTAAGGTACCTAAAAATGAAAAAAGTGACATAGTGTTCCGTTCTTATTTAATAACTTTAGTAGCGCGTGTTAACACAGCTTCAGGGACTTCAACGCCCATACGCTCAGCCATTTTAGGGTTAACAAATAAGTCAGTTCCCTTAGCTAATTTCACATCAATTGCACCTGGTTTTTCGCCATCTAAAATACTCACAACGATATCACCAGTCTGACGGCCTAAATCAAAATAGTTGTAACCAACCGCCGCAACTGCACCACGTGCAACTGTATCTGTATCACCAGCAAATACTGGAATTTGCGCATCGATACCCACTTTAATCACAGACTCTACCGCACTGATAATGGTGTTATCGATTGGACAGTAAATCGCATCCACTTTACCGACTAATTGCTTACTCGCAATCATCACATCAGAAGATTTAGGAGCAGCAGATTCAATCACTTTAATACCCATTTCAGCAGCGGCTTCTTTAAGCGCAGCAACACTTGATACTGAATTCGCTTCACCTGGATTGTAAGGTACGCCTAATGTTTTTAAGTTAGGAACAAACTCTTTAATTAATTCTAAATGTTGTTTAACGTTTACCATGTCTGATAAACCGGTCACGTTACCGCCTGGTTGCTCAAGTGTTTGTACTAACTTAGCGCCAATAGGGTCTGTTACCGCAGAGAATACAACAGGGATATCACGGCTTACGCTGACCGCAGCTTGCGCAGATGGCGTAGCAATGGCAACAATCACGTCTGGTTGCTCACCTACTAATTTACGTGCTATTTGCGCAGCAATAGCTGGCTGACCTTGTGCACTTTCATAAGTAAATTTTAGTTCATCACCTTTATATTTACTTTCGTCTAATACCGCTTTAATACCATCGCGAACCGCATCTAATGCAGGATGTTCAACAATTGCAGTAGTCGCAACATAAACAGGTTTTGCTTGTAAACCAGAAGAGATAAGTGCCGCAGCAAGGAGAGTTGTTTTAACAATTGAATTTAGCTTCATAATATAATCCTTTAGGTAAGCTATTTTAATGAGATAAAGCATGGCGATAGTGTGTGGCACGCCATCTAGCAGGTTTTATTGCGCTTAACGTTACCAGTTAACTTTCAGATTACCAAGCACCTCGTATTAAAATCAGCAATAGATCCTTGTTACATCAAAAAATGTTTCATTTCTTGTATAAAAATTAAAACTAGCCTTGATAAATAGCCTTTTTTTCAATCAATTATTATTGAGTCATTATTACCGACTAAGCACCTTGCTGATTGAAATACAGTAACTCTATCTCTTTTGCGACCTGTGGTTTTGAGAAAAAGTAACCTTGAAATACCTGACAGCCATGCGCTAACAAAAAGTCTAACTGAGTGTGATCTTCTACCCCTTCCGCGACGGTGGCTAAACGTAAGCTCTTGGCTAAATTAATAATGGTTGCGCAGATTTCGCCATCCTCAACTAACGTGGCACAATCATCAACAAAAGACTTATCGATTTTTAATACATCAATAGGTAAACGTTTTAAGTAATTTAAAGAGGAGTAACCAGTCCCAAAGTCATCAATGGAGATTTTAATATTTAACGCTTTAAGCTGTGACAACACATCAATACAACGGTCAATATCCGTGAGTAATACCCCTTCGGTAATTTCAATTTCTAGTAAATTAGCATCAAAATTATGTTCAGATAATAACTGTTCGATAAAAGGCACTAAGCGCTCTGAAACAAGGTGTTTACCTGAAATATTCACTGATACGGGTACATTTTTATAGCCTTTATTCTGCCATTCACCTAATTGTTGAACCACTTCTACTAAGGCAAACTCACCAATATTGATAATTAAATCCGACTCTTCAGCGATTGGAATAAACTCCGCAGGCGAGATAAAACCCTCTTTAGGATGGTTCCAACGCATTAATGCTTCAAAACCTAACAACTCTCCAGTTTGTGTCACTTTAGGTTGATACACTAAATGAAACTGTTCACCAGAATGAATACCCACTAGCATCTCTTGCTCATAGTTAAAGTTACGTTGAGCACTATCTATCATTTCCATCTTAAAGATTTGGTAATTATCACGCCCACGCTCTTTGGCATGATACATCGCGATATCGGCATGCTGAATCAGCTCTTCCGCTTTATATTGTTTGCCTTTTTCAGTCATTACAACCCCGACACTGGTAGGGATAGTGAGGTTACGCCCAGCTAGTTGTAATGGGTTACGCATGATGGTTAATACATCATTGGCTTTTCTATTGGCGACTTCAGCGGTGAAGTTACCCGTCATAAAGATAACAAACTCATCTCCCCCCCAACGAGCAATAATATCGTTAACATGCGTGACTTTAATTAATCGAGTTGCCACTTCACATAACAGATCATCACCGGCTTTATGGCCTAGGGTGTCGTTTATTTTTTTAAACTTATCTAAATCCATAAAGAACAGCAAAATGTTGCCATCTTTATACTGATTTAACTCAATTGCTTTGCTTAACGAGTCCATTAAGTATGTACGATTATATAAACCGGTTAAGGGATCGCTATAGGCAAGTTGGCGTAAATTATCCTGTAGTTTTAATTGGCGGGTCACATCGCGAATATGTAAGGTAAACTCATTATCCTTACTACCACCGAAGTTAGCACTGGTCACGGTAATTTCCGCTGAAAACGTTTCAGTCACATTACGTACTAAGGTAATACTGTTGCGAATATTACGTAAAATACCTTCTGAACCTGAGAACTTACACGCTAAGCTAGCTTCAATCACCTCTCTATCCGCATCCTGTATAAACAGGTCAATAAAACGTTTTCCTTTAACTTGCTGTTTAATACAACCAAAATTACGCTCTGCAGAAGGGTTGAATTCAATGATTTCACCGGCTAAGTTAATGATAATAATACTATCCATAGACGATTCGAGGATCGCACTTTTACGTTTTTCACTAGAGCGAAAATCATCAAGTGCGTTATCACGTTTAGATATCTCACTGTTTACCCGTTCAATCACCTCATTGTATTGACTAGCGATCTGCCCTACTTCAGTGAATGGCTCTACCGGTACCGGCTTATTAAATGCACCCGCTTCTTTTTGCTGATGCATGGTGCTTAGTAAATCAATTAATTCAGTAGAAGCTTGATGCTCTGAAATATTCATGCCCTGAAACTCAGACTCAACAGAAACACGTAAAGGGATAAACCGCTTTAGCAATGAAATCAATAGATAGCTTAATGCAAAACAATAAACACCTATACTAACCACACCGATTAACTGTGCTTGAAGTTGCTCCCAACGAGTAAGCCCAGTGCCTAATTCAGATAAATCTGCAAATAAAGCAACGGCTATGGTTCCCCATATGCCAGCAAACAAGTGAGAAGGCACAACACCTAAAGCATCATCTATTTTCAACTTTTCTAACCACAGGGTAGAAAAATATAAAATAGCGCCGCCAACAATACCAATCAGCATCGCCTGAAATGGAGTGACAACATGGCAGTTTGCAGTGATTGACACTAATCCAGCAATCACCCCATTTAAGATAAAACCAACATCAAAAAAGCGTTTAAAATAGTAATGTAAAATAGAAGAGACAATACCGCCCCATGCGGCAGCTAAACAGGTGTTTAAGATGATTAGTGGTACTTTATCTGTTAACTGTAAGGTGCTTCCGCCATTAAAGCCAAACCAACCGAACCATAGCAATAACACGCCAAGTACTGATAGAGGGACATTATTGCCCGTGGGGAAATCTTTTTTATCATCAAAGCGGCCTAGCCTTGGCCCAATAATGATAATGGCAGCTAGGGCAACATAACCACCAACGGAATGCACCACGGTTGACCCCGCAAAATCAACAAAACCAAGTGATTCTAACCAGCCTTGATTACCCGCTTGATAAGCCGAGGCCCACACCCAATGACCAATCACCGGATAGATAGCCGCTGATAATATACCGGTAATACAAAGGTAACCGACAAAGGTCATTCGCTCTGCAACAGCGCCTGAAAGTAGAGTCGCCGCAGTACCACAGAACATCATTTGAAAGAGGAAAAAACTGATTTGATAAGGGGATTGGTGTTCGCCAACAAAGAAACCACTAAAACCTAATATGCCATTGAAGGAATCGCCAAACATAATAGCAAAACCAAAGATCCAAAAGATAACGCTAGAAAAGATAAAGTCAGAGATATTTTTAGCGGCAACATTGATGCTATTTTTACTACGAATTTTGCCACTTTCTAAACATAAAAATCCTGCCTGCATACAAAATACTAATAATGCGCAAATAAGCAGCCAAGAAAAATCCATTTTGTTTAACCCTTTTTATATTTATTGAGCAATACACCATGACGCTACAGCAAAATTTGGACAATCAAAAAGAGCGTATTACTATTTATAGTTTATATAAATATATGAATAACATGGAATTTACAACAACAAAAGAGCCAGTTTGGAGAATTTAGATAAGGTTTACTATCACGAATTTGACTAATAGATACCAACAAAATGCTCGCAATAAGCAGGTAACCAAGGGGATTGAATACCGTTTATTAGTAAGTTTTTATAAAGAAGGAGTTATACCAATTGTATTAAATAACTGATCTAAATTTTGCGCCGGAAAAATGGCTTAGTTTGAGGCGTAAGTTGATGTAAATGGTTGTTCCCTATACGAAACTTACAACGAAAAAATAAGTTGTTTTAACAAGTAAAATAGATCAGTTACTTACTATGATTGGTATTATTA
>NZ_QOCB01000027.1 GCF_003318165.1 Psychromonas sp. B3M02 | reverse complement strand
ATCATAATAATCTGGGCGAGTTAATACCGTTTTACGAGGATGAACGGCTTCAATGACACCGCTGATCCCTTGATGGGATTCTTTACCTGCACGCCATACTACGCGATCGCCAGTCACTAAAGATCGGATTGAGCGGCGTAATGTACAACGTTCTACTTTACCTTGGTCATCTTCAATATCTGCATGTTGTCCAAATCGACTAACCACTAATCCTTCTAGTTGTGGACCGAGTTCAGCCTCATCCCATTGTGTGTCGCTTTTAGGTGCTAAGCGTTTGTTATGATTACTTTGAACACGACGGATTTGGTTTTTACTGAGTTTTTTCTTCTTAGCCACAGACTTCCTTTGCTACCACTGGTGATTTGAATCGAGTATTATACTCTATTCTTATATTAAATAGCGATTCATCAATAGAAAAGGGTGCTAGGAAAATGAATAAAGATAATTTGGTGTGGATTGACTTAGAAATGACCGGGTTAAACCCTGATACCGATAAAATTATTGAAATTGCCACTATTGTGACTGATAGCGATTTGAATATTTTAGCGGAAGGCCCACAATTTGTTATTCACCAAAGCGATGCTGCATTAGATGCAATGGATGAGTGGTGCACTGAGCATCATGGCAACTCAGGTTTAACAGCAAGAGTAAAAGCCAGCGACATTAGTTGTGAACAAGCGGAACAAGCCACCTTAGATTTCTTGAAAGAGTGGGTACCAGCAGGTGCAGCTCCTTTATGTGGTAATAGCATAGGTCAAGATCGCCGTTTTATGGTGAGACATATGCCTACATTAGAAGCTTTTTTCCATTACCGTAGTATTGACGTGAGTACGATCAAAGAGTTAGGTCGTCGTTGGGCACCTGAAATGGTTGCGGCACACAAGAAAACAGGTACCCATTTAGCGCTGCAGGATATCAAAGAGTCTATTTCTGAGTTACAACATTATCAGAAGCACTTTTTTAGTTATTAAGTATCACTCGAATAATGAAAGCGTCATTTAATTTTTAATTGATGACTTACTTTATCTGATTCATACCGTTAATTTTGCGAAGGGCAAAGTGAATTATTGCAAAAATAACGGTAACGGATCCTTTGCTTACCCTAACTTGAAGTGACTAGCTCGCTTTTTAGACAAGTTATTAGGTAGTTGTTCAAAAACTCTGCAAGCAAACTTAGTTAAGTAGAAAATAGCTAAAAAAAGCTTGCAATCATTACCGCCATCTCTATAATTCGCACCTCGTAACGGACAGGCATCACCAAATGCTTTATCAGCCGCTACAGGAAAATATGAAGCGGTACTAGC
>NZ_QOCB01000120.1 GCF_003318165.1 Psychromonas sp. B3M02 | reverse complement strand
CCATTTACATCAACTTACGCCTCAAACTAAGCCATTTTTCCGGCGCAAAATCTAGATCAGTTATTTAATACAATTGGTATAACTCGATTTGATGTTTATTGCCTTTGGTTTTACTAAAGCGATTCGTTATGTGGGAAACTCAGTGGAAGGTTATTTGTTATTGATAGATAACATTAACTGCTTAGTTTTTAGGACAATAAAACTATGGTCTATTGTTCACCTAACTCCTGTGAACCCTTATTTCTGCCATCTTTTCTTAAATTCAAAAATTCCATATTTAGAATTCCTGCTTTAATGTTCCTACAAGACTGTTTACCTTCATTATATTTTTAATATGCATTTTTTATCGAACGCTAAACACAAAAAAGCCTGCTAAAAGCAGGCTTGATAATGCTGTTTGAAGGGAGTGGATTAGCTAACTAATTCTTTCACTTTTTTAGCCGCTACTTTTTTCTCTTCTTTTACTTCTGCTTTTACTTCAACTTCAGGTGCGTCTACAACGTCTGCGTAAGCTTTACCGTAGTAAGAAGCGATTAATACTTCTTTTAGCTCGCCGATTAATGGGTAACGTGGGTTTGCACCTGTACATTGGTCATCAAACGCATCTTCAGCTAGTTTATCCACTTTTGCCATGAATTCAGCTTCGTTAACACCTGCAGCTTGAATTGATAGTGGAATATCTAGTGCTACTTTTAACTCGTCTAACCAGTTTAGTAGGGCATTTAGTTTATCTTCAGTGTTACCTTCAGTGAAGCCTAAGTGCGCAGCTACTTCTGCATAACGAGCACGTGCTTTAGGGCGATCGTACTGTGAGAATGCAGTTTGTTTAGTCGGGTTGTTTGTTGCGTTGTAACGAATTGTATTCGAGATTAATAACGCATTTGCTAAACCGTGTGGAATGTGGAACTCAGCACCTAGTTTGTGCGCCATTGAGTGACAAACACCTAGGAATGCATTGGCAAATGACATACCTGCGATTGTTGCTGCGTTATGTACTTTCTCACGTGCAATTGGGTCTTTCTTGCCGTTTTTGTAAGAGCTTGGTAAGTACTCTTTTAACATTTTAAGTGCTTGTAAAGCATGGCCGTCAGAGTATTCGTTTGCTAGTACTGACACATAAGCTTCCATTGCGTGAGTCACTGCATCGTAACCACCGAATGCACATAGTGATTTAGGCATATCCATTACTAGGTTTGCATCAACAACAGCCATGTTTGGTGTTAGTTCGTAATCCGCTAATGGGTATTTTTGACCTGTTTTTTCATCAGTAACAACAGCGAAAGGTGTTACTTCAGAACCTGTACCAGATGTAGTAGTGATACATACTAACTCTGCTTTTGAACCCATTTTAGGGAATTTGTAGATACGTTTACGGATATCCATAAAGCGCATAGATAAATCTTCAAAGTCAGTTTCTGGGTGCTCGTACATTACCCACATGATTTTCGCTGCATCCATTGGTGAACCTCCACCCACTGCTAGAATCACATCAGGTTGGTAGCTTAAACATGCTGCTGCACCTGCTTGTACTACTGCTAATGTTGGGTCTGCTTCTACTTCATGGAACACTTCTACTTCCATGCCTTTTTCTTTTAAGATGCTACGTAAATCGTCAATGTAACCGTTATTGAATAAGAAGCGGTCTGTTACGATTAATGCACGTTTTTTGCCTTCTAGGTCAGTCATTGCAACAGGAAGTGCGCCACGACGGAAGTAGATAGATTTTGGTAGTTTATGCCACAACATATTTTCTGCTCGCTTAGCTACAATTTTCTTGTTGATAAGGTGTTTTGGACCTACGTTTTCAGAGATAGCATTACCACCCCATGAACCACAACCTAGTGTTAAAGAAGGTGCTAATTCGAAGTTGTAAAGGTCACCAATACCACCGTGAGAAGAAGGTGTATTCACTAAGATACGTGCTGTTTTCATTTTATCGCCAAAGTAAGCGATACGGTCTGCATTCGCATCTTGGTCTGTGTAAAGTACTGAAGTATGACCAACACCACCGATATCTAATACGATGCCTGCTTGACGTACTGCATCTTCAAAGTCTTTTGCTTTAAATAGACCTAATGTTGGAGATAGTTTTTCGTGTGCGAACTCATCATCCCAAGATGCTTCTAAACCTTCACCGATTAAGATCTTAGTTGATGTTGGTACTTTAACACCAGCTAATGCTGCAATTTTGTATGCTGGCTGACCTACGATTTTTGCATTAAGTGCACCATCGATAAGTAACACTTTGCGTACTTTCTCAGCATCTGCTTTGTTTAGTACTGCTGCACCGTATTTAGCGAAACGTGCTTTTACTTCGTCGTAAATTGATTCAACAACAATCGCTGCTTGCTCAGAAGCACAGATAACGCCGTTATCGAATGTTTTAGACATTAAGATAGAAGAAACAGCACGTTTGATATCTGCAGTTTCATCAATAACAACAGGTGTGTTACCCGCGCCAACACCGATTGCTGGTTTACCTGAAGAGTAAGCCGCTTTAACCATGCCTGGGCCACCGGTTGCAAGGATAAGGTTGATGTCGTCATGTTTCATTAGTTTATTTGATAGTTCTACTGAAGGTACATCAATCCAACCAATAATATCTTTTGGTGCACCTGCTTTGATTGCTGCGTCTAATACAATTTTAGCGGCAAAGTTAGTTGCATTTTTAGCACGTGGATGTGGTGAAAAGATACAGCCATTACGTGTTTTAAGTGAGATTAATGCTTTAAAGATAGCAGTAGATGTTGGGTTAGTTGTTGGTACGATTGCACACACGATACCTACTGGCTCTGCAATTGTGATAGTGCCGCCTTCTTCGTTACGGTCAATCACACCACAAGTTAATTCATCTTTGTATTTGTTGTAAATGAATTCAGAAGCAAAGTGGTTTTTGATCACTTTATCTTCCATAATACCCATACCTGATTCAGTAGCAGCCATTTTAGCAAGCTCGATACGTGCTGTAGATGCGGCTAATGAAGCGGCGCGGAAAATTTTGTCAACTTGCTCCTGTGAGTAGTTTGCAAATTCTTTTTGTGCTGCTTTCACTCGAGCAACCATTGCATTTAGTTCAGTGACATTGCTTACAGTCATATATTTCTCCAAAGTTTAATAAATTTAAAATCTTTAAAAGTGCTTTATTAAGATGATTTGGTAAAAACAGACTTAGTAAATAAC
>NZ_QOCB01000073.1 GCF_003318165.1 Psychromonas sp. B3M02 | reverse complement strand
CTTTTGCGGGTGAAGATCAAACGCTGTCTATTGCCATCATGACTATTATCAATATGTGGATTTAAAAAATCACCTTTAAACATCATAGACAACCCGCCCGTATACAAAGTGGGGTCACCTTGCAACGCTTTCATGCCTACTAACTCTGAAATTTTTTCAATCACCTCCGGTAACTGAAATGCTTTAGTAATGTCATTTAATATAGGAGTGCTATCCGCTAAGGCAGCAAAGGTACTTTTTTGTTCGCGAAAGCTTTTACGTTGATGGAAGCCATCTCCTTGCTTAGGGAAAGCCGCATAGATTGCATCCGCTAATTCAACAGGCAGTACATTATCAATATAGAAATAATGTGTTGCGGTGCCTTGAGGTGTCGCCCATTGCTGTAAAATAGCCTCGCTTTCAGCTTCAAGCTTAGCGACGATCAGCTCTTTTATGACTTCTAATTTCATAGGTTAGTATCCAATAGGGAATTAATAACTCGAGTTCAAGTAATCAGCGTAAAATACTGTTAATAAAACTTATCGCTCGCAACATAACCGCAAACATCTTAGCTACTTTTATTACAATAATTACAACACAAACTGCTTTAACTCGTTCATGAAACTTCCCTGTAGATGATCATTTTATATAACGCTTGTGCATCTTCTATCCTTGGTTATTCACCTGTATATCAGTATGTCCAAATAAGTCATTAAAACGACAGTCACGGTAATTGATAATTACTTGATGTTCAATTAGTTATTCAACTATATTTAAATTATTGGGTAAATAAGGGGATATTAAGAATTGAAAAAGGGTAAAAAAGCGTCAGCATAAAGCTATCTCGTTCCCACGGTCCCTGTGGTAATACATAGTGTTATACCTCGCCTACGCTCGTCTTATTAGAGAGGGACTTATGACCCCACAACTTCAAGGGAAGAATCGGTTTTAAAAATAGCTAAATTGAGTTCTTCAGTTTTGCCTAACCAATATGCCATCTCGGTATGATCTTTTAAGTTATCGCCTGTTATTCCGTGAACAAAAATAGTTAACCCATTTCGTTCACGCTCAAGCCAGGGAATAAGTATATCAAAATCATCTGAAGTAAAAGCAATTTGGCAGCTCCATTTAGGGTGTGGGCCTATATTTCGGTGGTGAACTCGCCCCACTGCTAGCCCAAATAAGTTAGCTGCTTTTTCACATAACATAGTGGCAAAGGTAACAGTATCTTGATCGAAATAAACATGTGCATGGTACTTATCATGCTCATTGACTGGAAACCTTGCTACATTCATTAACTCACCCATTTTTTTTGTTTATCAACCTAGAAGTAATTAGGTATATGACAGTACTTTGTACAAGCAACGAGAAAGCCATTGATACTTGATACCAGTCATAATAAAAATTCGGATAATTATCGCCCAATACACCTGTCACTTTAATGAGATTAAGCGGCCAAACACAATATAAGTTTGATAATTCAGCATCTAAAATCATCAATAAGAATAACGTTATCACTGAAAAAACAAATGAAATTGTAAAGATCTTCACTAATGGCACCTCATATTAACTCAAAGATATAATCTGTTATCAAATAGTATTTATCCATATTTACAATGAATAAAGAAACCTAATCTATTTTAATTTGATGTCACAATAGCAATTTTATTTAACTAATCCAGATGTTAACCACAAGAATAAAACCTTAATCATGTCGATAGAGAGAAAACCTGATTAACAGCAAAATATTAAAAACGTAAATACCTCGTTCCCAAGGTCCTCCGTGGTAATGCCTAGTTTGATTTACTTGAAGTATAAAACCTTGTCCACGCTCGCCTTATACCAATTGTATTAAATAACTGATCTAAATTTTGCGCCGGAAAAATGGCTTAGTTTGAGGCGTAAGTTGATGTAAATGGTTGTTCCCTATACGAAACTTACAACGAAAAAATAAGTTGTTTTAACAAGTAAAATAGATCAGTTACTTACTATGATTGGTATTATTTGATTTGCAGTGATTTCGCCCTATCAGCGACCATCTTTTTATTAGAAAAAAAGTGCTAAAAAGACTGAACTCCAAATCACTTTCTAATCCAAGTCATGCAATGCTTTTGTAAAACTCAACGGTGGGGATGAATATAACCACTTAACGCATCGACTTAATTGGTTAGTCTGTATTAACAAGGTGAACATGCAATGAGAACCAGCAGGGTTTTAAGACAGGATAATTTATAGGAAAATATTAATAGAGAAGAACAAGCAAAAGCTAGATAGCAAAAAGGCTCATCACTTTTCAGCCATGAGCCTTTTATTATGTTACTGAAACGAAAAAAGGCTTCTCATATGAGAAGCCCTTTTTCTTAATGTGGCGGAGGAGGAGAGATTTGAACTCTCGGAGAGCTATTAACCCTCGCTGGTTTTCAAGACCAGTGCATTCAGCCGCTCTGCCACCCCTCCGCAGAACGAGACGAATAATACAGAGTTTAAGCCTTGTTTGTAAAGGAACTTTTTGCAAAAAAAAACTGTTTGTCGAATAATCCAACAAACAGTTTAAATAAAAAACATTCTGAGCAATTCTTATACCGGCCAGACCAAACTACTATTACCAATTACCATCACTAACTACCAGCTACTAATTGAGATCGCTTATTTAAAACGATCAGTGTGTGCTTCCGGATGTTGTTCTGCGTGACACTTAAATAGATACTCAGTTAGCGATGAAAGTGTGCTGTCATCACCCTCTTTGCCTAATGAGTAAGCCACAGTATGTTTATCAATACGGCGAATTTGCGAACCTGAAATCGCTAAGCGCTCCTGATCTGGCAACTGTAGGTAAATATTATTCAAGTCTTTAGGTAACGTTTCGTTTTCTGGATCATCAATCAGTAAAGAGATACCTGAAGCCGATAAGTCTTTTACACGGTAAGGTAAAACATCGCCTTCTTCATTAACAATACTCATGGCAGTATTATTAGATAAACGCCATGCACGAAGTTGATCACCCGTTTCAAAAATCTTAGGTGATTTTAAGCTCATGCTAAAATTATTGAAGTCGCCCATTTGCATCTGCACAGGGAACACTAAGTGGTGATTACCGTAATTAGCCACGAGTTGTAAATCATCCGCTAACCCAAGTTGAAACAATAATGCTTCTTCACCTGTTTTGCCTGTAATGTCATAAACCAGTTCTTTATTTTCTGCTTTTTCTGTTTCCGCTAACATTTCAGACAGCAGATCTAATTCCTGATCGTTAATTAATAATTCTTCATGTAGTTTATTAGCCATCTGATGTCGCCTTCTGTCACTTGTAAATTATTTGATACTATTACTTTACTGCAGTTTTCACTTTTTATGTCCAAAAAATTAACTTTTTATGTAGTTCTTTATCTCAATATTTCATATTTCTTAAAAAATAGCCTTTGATTCTTCATAAATATTGTTGCAAGGCAACTGCTACTGTATCCTACAGCCCTTATTATTTCATTTTTCATTGCAGGCAGACTGAATATGCAAGAGTTATACAACCCTAAAGAGATTGAAGCTAAATTCCAAAAATATTGGGATGACAATCAATCATTTAAAGCGACAGAAGATCCATCAAAAGAGAAATACTACTGCCTCTCTATGTTCCCTTACCCAAGTGGAAAGCTACACATGGGTCACGTGCGTAACTACACTATCGGTGATGTTGTTTCTCGTTTCCAACGCATGCAAGGCAAAAATGTAATGCAACCTATGGGTTGGGATGCATTTGGTTTACCTGCAGAAAACGCGGCTATTAAAAACAATACAGCACCAGCTGGCTGGACTTACGAAAATATCGCATACATGAAAACTCAGCTTAAACAGCTAGGTTTTGGTTATGATTGGAGTCGTGAGCTAGCAACTTGCCAACCGGAATACTACCGTTGGGAACAATGGTTCTTCACTAAATTATTAGAAAAAGATTTAGTGTACAAAAAAATGGCAACGGTAAACTGGGATCCAGTTGACCAAACTGTATTAGCTAACGAGCAAGTTATTGATGGTCGTGGATGGCGTTCTGGTGCGGTTGTTGAACAAAAAGAGATCCCACAGTGGTTTATTAAAATCTCAGCTTACGCACAAGAGTTATTAGATGATTTAGACCAACTAGAAGAGTGGCCAGAGCAAGTACGTACCATGCAGAAAAACTGGATTGGTCGCTCTGAAGGCATCGAAATGGACTTTAAAGTGGCAAACAGTGATGAAACTTTCTCTGTCTACACTACACGTCCTGACACGGTAATGGGTGTCACTTATGTAGCCGTTGCTGCACAACATCCTTTAGCACTTGAAGCGGCTAAATCAAATCCAACGTTAGCTGCATTTTGTGAAAGCTGTAAAAACGTGAAATTAGCGGAAGCTGATTTAGCAACCATGCCTAAAGAAGGTGTAGATACAGGCCTTAAAGCGATCCACCCTATTACGGGTAAAGAAGTACCAATTTGGACGGCTAACTTTGTATTAATGGGTTACGGATCTGGCGCGGTAATGTCAGTGCCTGCACATGACCAACGTGATTTTGAGTTTGCTAAGCAATACGGTTTAGATATTAAAGCGGTAATCAAACCTGCTGATGCTGACATTGATGTAAGCGCTGAAGCATACACTGAGAAAGGTGTTTGTTTTAACTCTGGTGATTTTGCTGAATTAGAAGGGTTAACGTTTGAAGCAGCATTTGATGCCGTTGAAGCTAAATTAGTGAGTGAAAATAAAGGTAAACGTCAAGTTAACTTTCGTCTACGTGACTGGGGCGTTTCTCGTCAGCGTTACTGGGGCGCTCCAATCCCAACATTAACATTAGAAGATGGCACAGTTGTACCTGTACCAGAAGACCAACTACCGGTTGTGTTACCTGAAGATGTAAAAATGAATGGCATCACGTCGCCAATCAAAGCAGATTTAGAATGGGCAAAAACCACTTACCAAGGTCAACCTGCAACACACGAAACAGATACTTTTGATACCTTTATGGAGTCAAGCTGGTACTACGCGCGCTACTGTTCACCACAAAGTGATGACCAGATGCTTGACCCAGAAAAAGCAAACTACTGGTTACCAGTAGATCAATACATTGGTGGTATTGAGCACGCAATTTTACACCTTCTATACTCGCGCTTTTTCCACAAATTATTACGTGACTTTGGATTAGTAAACAGCGATGAACCATACAAGAAGCTATTAACCCAAGGTATGGTACTAGCAGACGCTTACTACTACGAAGATGAGAAAGGCGGTAAAGTTTGGGTTGCACCAACGGATGCGATCACAGAAACTGATGCAAAAGGTAAAGTAATTTCAGCGAAAACCGCTGACGGTCAAGTGTTAGTTTATGACGGCATGAGCAAGATGTCTAAATCAAAGAATAACGGTATTGACCCACAGTTAATGATTGATAAATATGGCGCGGACAGCGTACGTTTATTCATGATGTTTGCTGCACCTTCAGATCAAACTCTTGAATGGTCTGATTCTGCATTAGAAGGTTCTTTACGTTTCCTTAAACGCTTATGGAAATTAGCATTTGACCATGTACAAGCGGGTGATGTAGCAGATTTAGATGTGAAAGCATTTAATGACAACCAAAAAGCATTACGCAGAGAAGTACATAAAACAATTGCTAAAGTAAGTGATGATGTAGGTCGTCGTCAAACCTTTAATACAGCAATTGCAGCTGTGATGGAGTTAATGAACAAATTAACTAAAGCACCAACAGCTGAAGCACAAGATCGTGCTATTTTACAAGAAGCATTAGTGGCTATTTCTAGACTACTATCACCAATCACACCACATATTTGTGCAGAATTGCACACGTTATTAGGCTCTGAGGGTGATATTTTATCTGCGCCTTGGCCAACAGTGGATGAGTCAGCGTTAGTTGAAGATTCAAAACTGATTGTGGTACAAGTAAATGGTAAATTGCGTGCAAAATTAACAGTGCCAGCGGACGCTTCACAGGAACAAGTTGAAGCACAAGCAAACGCTGAAGAAAACGTAAATAAATTTACTGAAGGCAAAACAGTACGTAAAGTGATTTACGTACCAGGTAAGTTACTGAATATCGTAGCTAACTAAATTTATTATTGCCATTAACGGCACTAATAAATAAACCAACAAACCACTTAATCATAAGTGGTTTGTTGGTATTTTATTTTACTTAAAACAAATCAACCTATTTAATTGTCATAGACACTACAAAAGGCTTTTTTATGTATTCACTTCGCCCGCAAGCTTTTTATCGCCGCTTTATGTTATTTGCGACTTTGGCAATGACAGTCATCCTCTCTGGTTGTGGCTTTCACTTAAAACACAGTGATGGTTTAGTTGAGAAATTCCCTGAAGTATATGTGCAAACTAATAACCCTAAGGGTGAGTTAGCGCGTCTGGTTAAACTCCGTCTATTGGGTGCTGATATTAAAGTGGCAGTTGCACCGAATGAAGATACTCCAATCCTAAAATTGATATCAGAAAAACAGAGTAAACGTACTATCTCTTTATATGCAACGGCACAAAATGCTGAAAAAGAGATTGGTTACATCATGAAGTACTCTATTAAAATGCCAAATTACACACCGAAAAATTACAGTGTCAATTTATACCGTGACTTTTTATACGACTCTACTCAAGCGTTAGCAAAATCTCGTGAAGAGGAACAATTAATTGAGGAGTTACGTGTAGTAGCCGCTGACCATATCATCTCTACTATGTTAAGCCTTGAAAACGATTCACCAGAGTAACGGTTAATGCGCATTTACCCAGAACAGCTATTAAAGCAGCTGCAACAAAAGTTGCCTAGCTGCTGTTTAATCTTTGGTGATGAAGCACTATTAACCATTGAAGCGTTTGAGCAAGTACAAGCGCATGCTAAGCAACAAGGCTTTTTAGAGCGTTTTAGTTATAGCCTAGATGGTAGCTTCGACAAAGACCAAATATTCAGTCAGTTTAATACTTTATCGCTTTTCTCTGAGCGACAGATCATTGAATTAACCCTGTCTAAAACCACCAAAGACAACACTGATTTTATTAAAGAGATCACCCCTTTATTAAACTCTGATACGTTATTAGTGCTTAAGGGCCCTAAACTAACGGCACAACAGTTAAAGAGTGCTTGGTTTACTAAACTTGAGCAACAAGGTTTATTTGTTTCTACCAACGCATTGCTGCCTCAACGTTTTCCTCAATGGTTATATCAACGTTTAAAAGCGGTGAGTTTAACGGCTGATAATGAAGTGATTGACTTTTTAACCTTGCATTTTGAAGGTAATTTATTAGCAGCAAAACAAGAGATAGAAAAACTATCTATTCTCTTTCCAAAACAACATTTACATTTACCACAAGTCGAACAAAGTATTACGACGCATAACCATTTCAGCTTGTTTCAATGGATAGATAGTTTATTAGCCGGTGATAAAGCACGTAATGCACGTATTATTAAACAACTGAATGCCGAAGGGACTGAGCTTTTGTTATTAAGCGCGACGCTCAGCAGTGAAGTACAGAAACTACTAAATTATGCTTATCAGTTAAATAGCATGTCACTAAGCCAAGTACTTGCCCAACAAAAGCCCAAGCTATGGCCAGCCAAACAAGCTTTAATCACACAGGCGCTAACCCGCTTAAATACAGCTCAATTAGAAAGTATCTTAATTGCTTGTGCCGACTTAGAAGTATCAGTTAAAGTAAAAAACAGGTCAGATACTTGGTTACAACTAGACGCCATCTGTTATCAATTTTTCAAATAAAGGCATTGAATGAATAAAACACACGAGTCTGCAATCGGCTTTCTGGGTGGTACTTTTGACCCTATTCATTTTGGACATTTACGTCCTGCATTAGAGATCCAAGAAGCACTTAATTTGCAGTCTTTATATCTGATGCCAAATTATATCGCACCGCACAAGGCAACAAGTTTAGCCAGTACTGAGCAACGTATTGAGATGGTTAAATTAGCCATTCAAGACAACCCTAGATTACAACTGAATATTCAAGAGTTATTACGCACTTCGCCTAGTTATACCCTAGAAACCTTAAAGCTATTACGTTCTCAATACCCAAACACCCCGATCTGTTTCATCATGGGAATGGACTCATTAATCAACTTTGATTCTTGGTATCATTACCAATATATTTTGGACTATTGTCATATTGTGGTCAGCCATCGGCCTGGTTGGTCACCTATCTTTAATGAAACGGTTTCACAAATGGTGGCGGAACATCAAACGCTTGATACAACTCAGCTGCATAGTACTTTACATGGTTGCATCTATTTTCAAAGCACCACACAACTGGATATTTCTTCTTCACAAATTCGCCAATTACTGGCAAATAATCAATCCATTGATTTTTTAACACCTCACCCTGTCTGCAATTATATTAAGGAGCAAAACTGTTACTAACAAATAAGTTATTGGTATTAAACTGACTTTTACCTTCGATAATAAATCTACACAAAAATAAAGGAATAGTATTATGTTAGATCTGATCAAAAATAAAATCGCCAAACCGCTCAGCCTGCTAGCCGTTTCTACTTCAATTTTATTAAGCGTACCAGCAGTTCATGCTGCGACTACTTCCCAACCAGCTATCTTTAGTCAAATGGCTATTCATCATCCAGTTTGGGCAAAAAGTGGCATGGTAGCGACACAGGAAGCACTGGCAACTAAAATTGGTGTGGAGATATTAAAACAAGGTGGTAACGCAGTAGATGCGGCCGTAGCCGTTGGTTACGCATTAGCCGTGACTTTACCGAGAGCTGGTAACCTAGGCGGTGGCGGTTTTATGCTTGTTTATTTGGCTGATAAAGAGCAAGTCATAGCCATCGATTACCGAGAAAAAGCGCCCGCAGCTGCATCACGTGATATGTACTTAGATGATAATGGAGATGTGGTGCCTAACTTGTCTAAATTCCATGGTTTAGCGATTGGTACGCCGGGTACAGTAATGGGTTTAGAGCACGCACGTAAAACTTACGGCACACTTTCTAGAGAGGCCTTAATAGCACCAGCGATGAAACTAGCAAAAGACGGTATTATCGTGACGCCAGACTTAGAAAGCTCGTTAACAGCCATGCAAGAGCGGTTAAGTAAATGGCCTAATACCAGTAAAATCTTTTATAAAGAAGATGGCTCAAACTACCACGCGGGTGATCTACTTAAGCAAACTGATTTAGCCAAGACCCTTTCTTTGATCAGTGAGCAAGGTGAAAAAGGGTTTTATCAAGGTCCAGTAGCAGACGCGATTGTTGCGAGTATTAAAGAAGCTGGCGGTAGTGTTAGTAAGCAGGATTTACTCGATTACAACTCCGTTGACCGTAAAGCCATTGAAGGGACTTATCGAGGTTACGAAATTTTCTCTATGCCACCACCCTCTTCTGGCGGTGTACACATAGTACAAATCCTTAATATGTTAGAAAACTATGACCTTAAGAAAATGGGCCATAACAGTGCTCAGCATATCCATACCATGGTAGAAAGCATGCGTCGCGCATACGCAGACCGTAGCTTACACCTAGGGGATAGCGACTTTGTTAAAGTACCAGTTAAAACATTAACCAGTAAAAAATATGCAAAACAGTTAGTGGATGGTATTAACCCAGATAAAGCAACACCAAGCTCTGAAATTCTACCTGATGCTGATTTACCTTATGAAAGTAACCAAACCACTCACTTTAGTATCGTTGATAAATGGGGTAACGCCGTTGCTAATACTTACACCCTAAACTATAGCTATGGTTCAGGGATTGTTGCGCAAGGTACAGGGGTTTTATTAAATAATGAAATGGATGATTTCTCTTCAAAACCAGGCGTAGCTAATGGCTATGGCTTAATTGGTGGTGAAGCAAATGCCATTGAACCAGGAAAACGCCCATTAAGCTCAATGAGTCCAACGGTTATCTTAAAGGATGATCAGTTATTTATGGTAACGGGAACACCAGGTGGATCACGTATTATCACCACCACATTGCAAGTAATTTCAAATGTTATCGACTTTGATATGAATGTCGCTGATGCGAGTGCTGCACCGCGTATTCATCATCAGTGGTTACCGGATTATATTCGTATGGAGTCTGGTTTGAGTTTAGATACGATAAAACTATTAGAAGCAAAAGGTCATACACTAAAAGTTGAATCGGCAATGGGCAGTACGCAAAGTATTATTAAATCTGAATCAGGTTTATATGGCGCGTCAGATCCGCGTAGACCATCTGCATTAAGTGAAGGTTATTAAGCGATAAACTAGTAAACCTAAAGCCCGACAGCAATTTACCTGTTAGTGAGTGAGATTATTAACGGTAAATTGCTTTTTTATCTCTAATAGCAATTATACCAATTGTATTAAATAACTGATCTAAATTTTGCGCCGGAAAAATGGCTTAGTTTGAGGCGTAAGTTGATGTAAATGGTTGTTCCCTATACGAAACTTACAACGAAAAAATAAGTTGTTTTAACAAGTAAAATAGATCAGTTACTTACTATGATTGGTATTATTGAGCTATTTTACTAATTAACATTATTCACTTCTGTGTGGTAAGTATTGTAAATTATCTTC